>ONSC01000025.1 GCA_900320365.1 uncultured Bacteroidales bacterium | reverse complement strand
CATTTCCGGATCTTCTCCTCCAGCGATTCCACCGTAGGGAAATGCTGGTCATCGTCCCACAGGTCCCGGATCTCTTCCAGCGAGTACCCCATACTTTTGAGTTTGGTGATGCTGAAGATCTTCTGTAACTGACCTACGGAATAATAGCGGTACCCGGTGTCCCGGTCCACAATCTCCGGCGTGAGCAGGTCAATCTCCTCGTAATGCCTGAGCGCCCTCACGGTCACTCTGCCCAGGCGGGAAAACTCCCCGATTTTCAACTTGTTTTTACCCATAACAATTCGTGCACTTTTGTTATTCGCCGGCAAAGATAATACGTGCCGTAGGGTACGAGTCAAGAGAAAAGTTAAAAAACTTGCTTCGTTCTGATATAATGCCCCTCCTGCACGGCGGAAAAGGTGGCGATAGCCGCCGCGATGGAAACTGGAATTACGGACCAAAGTATTCCCGGCACCGTCAGGAACAGCAGTAATCCGGTCAGTTTGTTAGCCACTGTGTGAAGAAAGCAGAATCGTTTGCAAACGAACAGAGCTGAGATTTGGTTCACCATCTTGATGATGACAATCGCCCCGGCCCAGATACAAAGCCAAACGGGAATCTCAAACACCTGCGACAGACGGGCAGCGCAGCATGCCACGAATATGATGTCGGCCACACTATCCAAGACGGCTCCAGTCCTGCTTTCCGCATGGAGTTTTCTTGCTAGCCATCCATCTAATATATCGCTGAGCCCGCAGAGCGCATAGAGTGTCCAGAATGGCCATCCCTTCACATCGCAAAACAGCAGGCTGGTGGAGCCTGCTATCCTTAGTATTGATATGACATTCGGCAAATGCTTCATATCACTTCAATGTAGAAACTAACCGGTCTGAAGCCGTCGTTGCAGCTGATCATAGCGCTCATCGGATTCTTCATCCATCCGTCATAGAAGTTCCCCTCACCACGGGCCAGTGCCTCGACGAATTCCCTCATGGAGCCCCAGGCAGAAGTACACATCCCTTCAGGACAATGACCGTCAATCGAAATCCACTCCTGCCCCTCCAGCACATCGCAAGTGTGTTCGATAGGGTTCTCATATTTCGCCATCAAATCCGGATAAGAAGCCTTCCTGATGGCAGTGATTCTGATTTTCATTTGAATAAACAGTTATATGTCTTCGATGAAACCCGATTATTCTGACACAAAGATAGGAAATCTTAACAAAGCCTTTATTGTCAATTCAGCCACAAACCAACCTGAATTCGTGGCTGACCTTTTCTACCCATTTTGGGCCGTTTTGCGGAAGTCGTTTATCTATAGTGTTTTAAGAAATAATGGGTGGTCTATTTTTCCATGCATCTTAATCCAATCGCCTAACAATTAACCACTTATGAAATACGCTAATTGACAAAATATCCTGCGGATTTGAGCAATTCTACGGCATGTTCAAAGCATTCAGATTTTGTCAGGATGTAATCCGTATTGAACGTGGAGATGGCGAAAATGCCGACTTTCCCGTCGGCAAGCACTCTTGAGATATCCGCAAGAATACCAATAAGCGAGAAATCCAATGTTCCTTCTATGCGGAAAGCGCGCCATCCATCATCACGTTCCACCGTATTGCCAGGCACTAACCGGGTAGGGCATACTAACGATTTCTCCTCATCTGTTGAGCCTATGAACACAAAAGGAGATGACAAGTTGATTTCTCCATAATCCTTAACCTTGCAGATGCTGAGTATTTCATCAATAATCTTAAGTGTCATATTGCTGAATAGCCCATTTTATCTGACACAAAGATAGGAATTCTTCACAAAGCGCCTGTCTCATGAATAATAATCGCTAAAAGAAGCATTATCTTGATCGTGGCTCTGCTGTTTGGAATCGCTGAGGGTTCTCGGGGGCAAGTACATTTATCTCCTCTACAAGACGAACAGCGGCCAGGGTGGTTTGACATAATTAATTAATAATCAATTATTTCCGTATAATTCACTATTTGCTGCGGATTAAGGTAGAGTCAAGCCCATCCCCATTTTTTATCGAAATAAACCACGCTTATTATTATAACCATTAAAGGTTTTTGCCTATTTTTGTAAAATCAAAGATATCAATGGTCTATATTAAAGATTTGTCATAATGAAAAAGTATTTGGTTCTTGCCGCTATCTCTCTCGCGGTCGCAGTATCCTGTGCTGAATCACCGGAATCGCCCTTCACTCGCAAAGTGGCGGATTATGCGGAGGTCACTTTTGACGCTCCTGATTTGAGCGGCATCACAGACCATGGGAAAGAGGTCCTCAGGCTTTACCGCTATGCCGCTGATATAGTCGATTCTATCTATTGGCATCAGTACTTCGGTGACAAACAGGCCCTGCTTGACGGAATGACCGACCCTCTGCAGAAGACTTTCGCCGAGATCAATTATGGCCCATGGGACCGCACCAATGGCAAATCGTTTGTGGAAGGCTATGATGATCGTCCGGCCGGAGCCGGTTTTTATCCAACGGATATGACAGTGGAGGAATTCGAAGCCTGGGACAATCCTGACAAGAACAGCCCTTATACACTTATCCGTCGCACCTCTGACGGCTCTCTGGAAACAGTATGGTATCACGATGCCTACAAATCCTACATCGAAAAGATAGAAAACTACCTTAAGGTGGCGGCTGACGTCACTATCAAGCCTAGCGTGAGGGACTATCTCCTAGCCAAAGCCGAAGCCCTGAAGACAGACAATTACTACGAGAGCTCCATAGCTTGGCTGGATATGGATGACAGCAAGATGGATCTTGTCATAGGTCCAAACGAGGTCACAGACGACCAACTATTGGGAATCAAGCGCTCCTACGAGGCTTACGTCCTGCTGAAGAATGAGGCCGAAACCAATGAACTGATGCAGTATGTGTCACGTATCGGAGAGCTGCAGGAAGACCTTCCAGGCGATCCTGAATATAAGACCTTCCAGCCTGGAACCGGTTCAAACATCTTCTCATGCGACGCTCTGTACTATGCGGGAAAAGCTAACGCCGGCGTGAAGGTCATCGCCTTGAACCTGCCTTTTGACGCGGATGTCCAGCGAGATCGCGGCACCCGTACCATATTGCTTCAGAACGTCATCAAGGCAAAGTATGATAAAATCATCGCCCCTACAGGCGAACGCCTCCTTGACGCCGAAACCGCAGAGCACCTTTCCTCCGACGCCTTCTTTTGGACCATCGTGTTCCGCGAGGTGGCCCACGAACTTGGTGTAAAAGAAACCGTCAATGGCAAGGGTAGCGTGGAGCAAGCTCTTGGAAGCGCCGCCGCGACGTTTGAAGAGCTGAAGTCAAATGCCGCCAGTGCCCTCCTTGTCTGCAAACTCCAGAAACACTTCGACATCCATAACCATTATTTCTACAGGGATGATGTCCTTACGACCTTCTTCGCCTCCATCGTTCGTTCCGAACGATTCGGAGAAGCCTCCGCACTTGGCCGTAGTAGTGTGGTTATCTACAACTATCTCAAAGAGGCCGGCGCTTTCAAGCATAAGCCTTCGGGACAATACGATTTGGACCTGAATAAAATGGAGAACGCTCTTTCCGATCTCACCGCCTTCGTCCTCAAGACACAGGCCACCGGCGACCGTGAAGGTGCCATGGAATTCGAAAGCAAGTACTCAAAACGCGGAGAAGACTACGATGAAGACCTGTGGAACCTTCGCTCGGTGGATATTCCGGCGGACATAAGGTTCAACTTCAAATAATAACCGGCGTTAAACCCTACTGCCTTTTCTCTGACATTAATATCTCCAATTCGGAATCAGGTTTTTCTTGGATTTCATTGTCCCGGAAAAACCCGATTAGCATTGTGGCGTCAAGATAGCACAAATTCTTGAGAATTAACCGCTATTTGAATCTACAAACCACATTTTCCTTATCTTTGTGAATAGATCTCCTGAAGAATACCATGAAACGCCATTCATTGATTCTCGTCCTGATTACCGTGCTGTTTATATGTGCGGGCTGCAAAACTTCCAAATCCACGAAGGATCCGGAGAGCGCCAGTTCGAGGAACGATGTGTCGATTCGGGTAAAACGGATCTGGGATTCGGACCAGCATTGCGCATTCACATCAATAATCCGCTTCAAAAACCGGTTTTATGTTTCTTTCAGGGAGGCCGAGAGTCATATTTTTGACAGCGATGGAGTGGCCAGGGGAAGTGTTCGTATCCTGGTTTCCGAAGATGGTGAGAGATGGTCCCCTGTGGCACATCTGACAAAAAGCGGATATGATCTCCGTGACCCAAAACTTTCTGTGACTGCAGACGGAAGGCTCATGGTAACCATCGGAGGTTCCATTTACGGGACGGACAAGAAACTGGAAGGCCGTATTCCCCAAGTCTCTTTCAGCAGTGACGGTGAATCGTTTTCTGATCCTGTTCCTATCGAGTTGGATTCCAAGACCAAAAACGGGATAGATTGGCTATGGAGGGTGGACTGGATGGATGGAGTAGGATATGGTGTCGTATATTCATTGCTTGATGAGAACCCCAGAAAAGCTGAGCGAGGTTCCGTTGTCAACTTGGTCAAGACGCGGGATGGCATTCATTATGAGAATGTCACAATGCTTGATTTGCCGGATTTCCCCAACGAGACAACCGTCCGTTTCCTTCCTGACAAGCGGATGCTGATGATGGTCAGGGAAGATTCAGGAGACTTGCAGGGATATTGGGGCATCAGTGATCCGCCATATACTGAATGGTCATTCAAAAAGATGGGACTTCAACTCGGAGGGCCTGACTTCATTGTCTTGGATGATCAGACCATAATAGCCGGAACAAGATCCTATTTTCTTCCCGGATCATATAAGACGCTTTTGTTGAAAGGCACTCCGGAAGGCAGGTTCACGGAAATCTGCTTCCTTCCTTCAGGAGGAGACACTAGTTATCCCGGTTTCATCATCGAAGGAGATGAGCTGTGGGTATCATACTATTCTTCGCATGAGACTGACAAGGCTTCGGTCTACCTGGCCAAGATACCCTTATCTATGATTAAATAACCACATGAACAAACGAATCTTAATAATCAGTCTTTTGACACTGATCGCCCAGATCATGTCAGCGCAGGTGATCAAGATCGGCATTATCGGCCTTGACACTTCCCATTCCACGGCGTTCACACGCCTGATCAATACCAACGAGATCGGCAACGGCGAATTCAAGGTCGTCGCCGCTTATCCTTATGGCAGTAAGACCATTGAATCGGCATATAGCCGTATCCCAAAGTACACGGAAGAAGTCAAGGGATATGGCGTGACGATTGCCTCAAGCATCGAGGAATTATTGAATATGGTCGATTGCGTGCTTCTGGAGACCAATGATGGCAATGTCCACTTGGAGCAGGCGGAGGAAGTGTTCCGATCCGGAAAGAAGGTTTACATAGACAAACCCATAGGTGCCACTTTAGCCCAGGCGATAGCGATCTATAAATTGGCGGAAAAGTACGGAGTGACCACCTTCTCTTCCTCAGCTGTCCGTTTCACCGCCTTGAATCAGGAGATACGCGATGGGAAATATGGAGATATACTTGGAGCGGACACTTATTCCCCGCATCACCCCGAGCCATCTCATCCTGATTTCGGTTATTATGGTCTTCACGGCGTCGAGGAGCTTTACACGGTCATGGGCACAGGTTGCAAGGAAGTCAGCCGCGTCCACACCCCTTCAGGCGATGTGGTATCAGGAATATGGGCCAATGGCAGGATCGGGACATTCCGCGCCAACATAGACCCGCCCGGAGGTTATGGCGGCAGGGTATTCATAAAAGATGGCGTGAAACTGACAGGAGGATACACCGGATATCAGCCTCTATTGGCCGAGATTCTCAAATTCTTCCAGACTGGTGTATGTCCGGTTGACAAGGAAGAGACATTGGAGATATTCACATTCATGGAGGCGTCGAATCTCAGTCTGCGGAAGGGAGGAAAGACTGTATCCTTGGACAAGATCCGTGAAAAGGCTGAGAAAGAGGCTCGAAAACTATTACGGAAATGAAGCGAAGGGAGTACATCCTCTCGCTGGTGATGCTGGCGAGCCTGTTCTTCATCTTCGGCCTTGTCTCATGGGTCAATTCAATTCTTGTCCCCTATTTCAAGGTCGCCTGCGATCTCAAGACCGGTTTTCAAAGCTATCTGGTCACCTTCGCGTTCTACATCGCATACCTTGTCATGACGATTCCGGCCGCATTGCTGTTAAACCGCACCGGCTTGAAAAAAGGAGGAGTCATCGGGTTGCTCATCCTCGCCTTGGGAGCCCTGCTTTTCTTGCCGGCCGCATTGACCAGGACATACGGTCTGTTCTTGCTTGCCCTATTCACGATGGGAACAGCACTAGCTATTCTCCAGACGGTAGCTAACCCATTCGTCACTATCATCGGCCCGGAGGAAAGCGCCGCCAGACGCATCAGCGTTATGGGCGTATGTAACAAGTTCGCCGGAATCATCGCCCCTTTGGTTTTCGCCGCTTTGGTGATACGCCCTCAAGACAAGGCCACAATGGACCTGATCGGCCAAGGCAGCCTGACAGGGCAGGCAAAAAAAGCGGCGTTGGACGAACTTGTCAGAGGTGTGATCCCGCCCTACATAGTCCTGGCCATACTGCTAGTCATTTTCGCCTTCGTATTCCGCTATTCCGCGCTGCCGGACATCAATCCTGGTCGGGATAATCTCTCATCATCGGAGGGAACTGACAGGAAATCCATATTCTCCTATCCCTACCTTATCCTCGGAGTGGTCGCCCTCTTCGCCCATGTCGGCTCCCAGCAGATCACAATCAGCACAATAATCAGCTACGCCCAGAGTCTCGGCATGGACCTGGACGCCGCAAAGCTATTCCCCTCCTACACCCTGGGCTGTATCCTTGTGGGCTACTTGATAGGCATTATCACCATACCAAAGTATCTCAGCCAGCAGACCGCCCTGCTCATCTGCACGATCACAGGTCTTGTCCTGTCAATCCTTGTCCTTGCCTTCCCGCCAAGGGCATCCATCTGGTTCCTCGTGTTACTTGGAATTCCTAATTCACTGATATATGCCGGAATCTGGCCTTTGGCCATCAAGGGTCTGGGACGATGGACCAATCTTGGTTCTTCGCTGCTCGTGATGGCTCTATGCGGCAACGCCATCATGTCCCTATTATATGGGTTTGAGGCCGACCGTCTAGGAGAACATGCGGCCTACTGGCTCCTTATCCCATGCTTCGTCTACATGATATTCTATGCGGTATATGGCCATAAAATCCGAAAAGACACGATATGAAAGAAGGTAAAACCGCGATTATTCGAGGAAAGGTTCTCACCCCAAGTGGTGAGACTCAGAAAGTATTGATATTCAAAGACGGTATCATTCTCGGCCTGGCCGACGAAGCGCCTTCGGACGCTGACGAGGTCATCGACGCGTCAGGTTGTTATGTCTCCCCCGGGTTCATCGATATCCACACACATGGAGCCGGCGGAGCCGATTTCATGGACGGCACGGTGGAGGCTTATCTGACCGCGGCCAGGATGCACGCTATCCACGGGACAACCCTGTTGTATCCTACCACTTTGACTTGTAGTGACGAGGTTCTGTTCCGATCCTTCGACGTGTATCGAGATGCCCGCGAGTCGAACACCGAAGGCGCCCAATTCGGAGGTATTCATCTTGAGGGACCTTATTTCTCCCCCGCGCAAGCGGGAGCTCAGGATCCCCGCTACCTGCGGAATCCTCGTCCGGAGGAATACCTCGCCATCCTGGACCGTTGTCCAGACATAGCCCGGTGGAGTTTCTCCCCCGAGTTGGAAGGTGCTTCAGCTTTCGCCGCCGAGCTTCATCGTAGAGGCGTTCTGGCGTCCATAGGTCACACCAACGCCACTTTCGATGAGTGCGACGCCGCATTCAAGGCTGGAGCCAGGCACATGACACATTTCTTCTCATGCATGAGCACTATCGTCCGTCGAAACTCTTACCGTACGGCCGGAGCTCTTGAATATGGCTACTACCAAGAAGGAATATCCCTTGAGATTATTGGAGACGGGATTCACGTCCCGTCCACTTTGCTCAGAATGATAATCAGGGTCAGAGGGGTGGACAGCATCGCCCTTATCACGGATTCAATGAGGGCGGCCGGTATGCCGGACGGAATCTACAAGCTCGGAGACCTTGAGACCGGACAAGACGTGATAGTGGAAGACGGAGTGGCGAAACTAATGGACAGGAGAGCTTTCGCAGGCAGTGTCGCCACGACAGACAGGTTGGTGCGCACCCTGATCCGGGACGGAGGATGCACTCTGCTGGAGTCCGTACAGATGGCATCCGCCAATCCCGCCAGATTCATGGGCATCCAGGATCACAAGGGTAGCCTGGAAAAAGGGAAAGACGCGGACATTGTCATCTTCGATGAGGGCATAAATATCAAGAGAACAATCATTAAAGGAAAAACAATCCACAAATGCTGATAAAGAATTTCAAGGTCGACAGGCTATCTGTGAAAGTCTTCGACAGCAGGGAGTCGATGGGAGAGGCGGCCGCCAACGAAGCGGCCACTTGCCTTAGGGACATCCTCTCCAGGAAAGAGGAAGTGAACGTTGTATTCGCTGCCGCCCCTTCGCAGAATGAGTTTCTGGCAGCCCTCTCAAAGGTCGAAGGAATCGACTGGGGACGGGTTTCCGCCCTTCACATGGATGAATATGTGGGATTGCCAGAAGACGCTCCCCAAGGATTCGGAAACTTCCTTAAGCGTGCCATATTCGACAAGGTCCCTTTCAAGGAAGTCTTTTACATAGGCTCCCAACTTCCTAAGGAAGAAGCGGTAGCCAGATATGACAAGATACTGTCGGAGCGGCATATAGACATAGTGTTCATGGGAATAGGAGAGAATGGCCATATAGCCTTCAACGATCCCCATGTGGCTGATTTCAACGACCCTCTCCGCATCAAGGAGGTTGACCTGGACCTCAAATGCAGGACGCAGCAGGTTCATGACGGTTGTTTCAGCGCCCTCGAGGACGTCCCTGAATATGCCCTCACTCTGACCTGCCCGGTTCTTTTCGGGGCTGACCACCTGTTCTGTGTCGTCCCGGCGAAAACCAAGGCCGAAGCCGCCCGGGCGATGCTTCAAGGCACCATAGCGGAAACTTGCCCGGCGTCTATCCTACGCCGCCACGAAAGCGCCACCTTGTATCTTGACCGGGACAGTGGCAGCCTCATTATGTAATTAATAACCAATGAATATGACAACCAGAAGAGATTTTATCAAGAAAACGGCATTGGCTTCCGTGGCCCTTGGTCTTGGCCAGGGCGTCAGTCTCGAGGCGGACAACCGGAAAAAGAAGAAAAATGTCGCACCCACTAAGAGGGTCATAGGCGCTAATGACGTCATCCGCCTGGCGGTAATCGGAGTCAATTCCCGAGGCAAGGCTCTCGCCAAGAATTTCTCCAAAATGCCTCTATGCGAGGTCACTCACCTTTGTGACTGTGATTCTAACGCCTTGGCCGCTTGCCAGGAAGAAGTCCAAAAGATCACGGGCAAGACTCCAGTAGGAGTAAAGGATATCAGGAAACTCCTGGAAATCCCTGAGATTGACGGAGTTGTGATCGCCATGCCGGACCACTGGCATGCCCCCGCCGCCATCATGGCCATCGAGGCCGGCAAGCATGTGTATCTTGAGAAACCAACTTCCCATAATCCGGCAGAGAACCAAATGCTTCTCAGCGTCGCCGCCAAACATCCCGAGATCGTGGTGACTGTCGGTAACCAGAGGCGTTCCTGGCCAAGGGTCCGTGAAGCCATCCAGGAAATACACGATGGAGCTATCGGCGCTGTGCACTTCGCCAAATCATGGTATGCGACCGACAGGCCTTCTATCGGCAGAGGCAAGGTTGTCCCGGTACCGTCCAATCTGGATTGGGACCTCTGGCAGGGACCTGCGCCCAGAGTGCCTGATTTCAAGGATAATATCGTGCATTACAACTGGCATTGGTTCTGGAATTGGGGAACAGGTGAAGCCTTGAATAACGGAACCCATTTCGTGGATGTCATCAGATGGGGCCTCAAAGTCGGTTATCCCACGCAAGTCAATTCCGTGGGGGGAAGGTGGCGCTACGATGATGACTGGGAAGCCTTTGACACACAAATGGTCACATTCCAGTTCGGGGACAAAGGCGCAGGTTCATGGGAGGGCCGCAGCTGCAACGCTGTCCCCGTCGAAGGCTACTCCACCGGAATACAATTCTTCGGAGAAAATGGTTCAATAATCATCAGCGGAGGAAATGAATACAAGGTGCTTGACGGCAAAGGCAAGGTTCTCAAGACAGCGGTAAGCGAAATCAAATTCCAGGACGGGGATCTCCAGAATCCTTCCGAGCAACTCGACGCCTTCCATTTCCAGAATTGGTTTGACGCCATCCGTCAGGGCACTCCCCTGAATTCGACTCTTGAGGAAGCTTGCATAAGCACCCAGCTGGTTCAGTTCTCTAATATCGCCATGAGGGTCGGGCACTCCATCCAGATCAATCCTTCTAACGGATTCATAATCGGGGATCCCGAGGCCCAAAAATACTGGGGCCGTGATTACGAACCGGGATGGGAGCCTAAGATTTATTAGAAATAAATGATTCTTATATTTGTCATAATGAAAACCAATCGGACATGAAAAGACTTATTAGACTTGTTTTGATCATTGCGGTAGCATATCTTGCCGTGAAATATTGCTCCGACCATTACGGGAACGTGATCTCCTTACCCGGAGGACTGGGCGGAAATGAGAACACTGAGAAGACAGAGGATACGGATGGAGGCTGGTTCAGTCCCAAAAAGGATTCCGAGAAGAAAACCTCGGAGAAGAAGTCCGACAAGGATGTCCCTAAGGACATCAAGGACCTGGAGAGGCAGCTTGGTATTGGAGATGACGATGATGAGCCCTCGGCAACCATCAATGTCCCTTCAACGACATCCACCTCTCCCGCTTCAGCGTCTTCTCCTCTGACATTCAAGGGGATTCCCATGAAAGGCTCTCTCTCAGCTTTTGGAAACCAACTGGTCAAGGCGGGCTTCAGGAGCGCTGGCAACGGTACTTATACCGGTGATTTCGCTGGATATAGCGGATGCAAAGTGACTCCCTCAGGCAATAACCCGGTCAATGAAGTACGGGTTGACTTCCCGGTCATCTCTGATTGGGACAATCTGGAGAAGTCATACGATTCGCTTCAGGCTTCCCTCACCCAGAAATATGGCATTGAGCCTGTTACCTCAACTGGGAGCAATGTCGCTGTTTACAACCTGCCGAACGGAACCATCACCCTGGACGCCGACGTCAAGAATCAATCTTCCTGGCACGTGATCTTGAAGTATTCTAATCTGGCGGCCACAAATTCTTCCGGATCACTTGGAAGGAATCCTATCGACGACCTGTAATCCCACAAACCAGTAGAGCATGCCGGAAGACAGTTACCTTCAGAAGCGCAACCGCGCAATAGACATGTTTCGGGGACTCACCATGTTCCTGATGGTGTTGGTGAACGATCTTTGGTCTGTAGGCAATGTTCCCGAATGGATTGGCCATACCACAGCCACTCAAGATGGAATGGGTCTGGCTGACATAGTGTTCCCCATGTTCCTATTCTCTGTGGGAATGTCCATTCCCTACGCCCTGGAACGCAGATTCTCCAAGGGACAATCCGGGGAAGGAATATTCGGCCATATATTCCTGCGGTCACTCGCCTTGATTCTGATGGGTGTTTTCACTGTCAACTCCGAGGCTGGTTTCGCTCCGATAGGAGGTTATGGGAAAGGACTCTACTGGATTATCATGGTGCTGGGCTTTTTCCTGGTATGGAATCAGTATCCGGTTGATTTCAAGCCAAAAAAGTGGCTGCAAGCGGTTGGACTAGTCATATTGGCCCTTCTTGCCTTTACCTTCCGTGACGGCGAAGGCGGTTATTTCCGGGCAAGTTGGTGGGGAATACTTGGATTAATTGGATGGGCGTACTTGTTCTGTGCGACGGCATGGATGTTATCCCGTAAAAAGCCATGGGTAATCGCTGTGCTTTGGCTGGTGGTTTGTGTCTTGAATATGCTAACTACCGATCCACGCGGCGGTGTGGGCTGGATTGAAGGTGGTAATTTCATATCCGACTTCTCCCGCGCGATTCACCTTGGAAACGGGTCAAGCGCATTGATGGTTCTTGGGGGCATGGTCACAACGCTCACCGACAGGCGCCTTTCAGGGGAAGAGGGATATTTCCGTATCTGCACCGGAATCGTGGCAGCCTCAGCGCTAGCCCTTCTGGGATGGGGATCCCACAAATTCTGGATAACATCCAAGATAATCGGGACCCTCCCGTGGTGCTTATATGTCTCAGCGATATCCGTGGCATTCTACACTCTGCTCAGGTGGATTGACAAGCGTGACTGGACAGGCTGGTTCAAGCCGTTGAGCCCTGCGGGAACGGCGACTCTCACGGTATACATGATGCCCTATCTCTACTATGCGCTTTGGAGAGCGCTGTCCCCGGCGGTGCCATCTTGGTTAGCCGGAGGTTTAGGAATATTCAAATGCGCCATTTTCTCGATGCTCTGCATCGCGACAGCCTGGCTTCTTGGCAAGGCTGGTCTTAAATTGAAGATATAAAGTTAAAAACCCTTGTCATGAGAAAACTTCTATTTGTCATCTTGGCCTCACTTACGGTAGGTACCAACGCCATAGCTCAAACCCTTGACGAGAGAATCCCCATCAGGGGACTCGCTATCGCGGCTCCCACTCCCCAAGATGTCAAACCCTTCATCCGTTTCATCGAGGAGGAGCTTGTCCCGGCGAAATTGAATCTATTGATTCTCCGTGTGGATTGGGGCTATGCTTACGAGTCCCATCCTGAACTCAGGGACCAGAACCCTCTTTCCAAGGCCGATGTTGACAAACTTGTGGCTGTTTGCCGTAAGCATGGCATCCGGCTGGTTCCCCAGGTGAACCTCCTCGGGCATCAGTCTTGGGCGAAAGAGACCAACGCCCTTCTAAGGGTATATCCGGAGTTCGACGAGACACCATCCGTTAAGACAGAGGACTACACAGGCTGGCCAAATCCTCAGGGATTATATTGCAAAAGCTACTGTCCGCTCCATCCCGATGTCCACAAGGTTATCTTCGACATAGTCGACGAGATTTGTGACGCATTCCAGACCGATGCGTTCCATGCTGGCATGGACGAGGTGTTCTACATTGGAGAGAAGGAGTGTCCACGTTGCAAAGGACGAGACAGGGCGGAGTTATATGCAGGGGAGGTTCGCGCGATCCATGACCATCTCGCCCTCTCAGGCAGGCAATTGATGATATGGGGAGACAGGCTGCTCGACGGAAGAACCACTGGACTTGGCGAATGGGAGGCCAGCTACAACGAGACCTGGCGAGCCATCGACATGATTCCCAAGGACATCCTCATCTGCGACTGGCACTACGGACGAGCCGACCTCACAGGAGTGTATTTCGCCCTGAAAGGCCTTCCCGTGGTTTCTTGTGGCTACCACAACCCGGAGACCTCAGTCCAGCAGGTTAAGGACATGGTCAAGTTCCGCACCCAGACTAGCAGTGAGACCAAACAGTATCTCCAGGGCTACGTCCATACGATATGGAGCGGAGCAAACGCTTTCTTGAAGGGATATTATGACAACGAAAAGGGTGGCAGCGATGCCAAGGCCCTGAAAGGGGTCCTCTCATATATGAAGGAGCTGGCTAAAGAATAATGATTATGAAGAAATCCTCCCTCTGCACCTTGCTCATTCTTGTTGCCGGGCAGATATTCGCACAAGAAGCGAAGTTCCATAGCGCCTTCACCGAGAATTTCTCAAATGAGACCTCGGAATACTTCAACTATAATTACAGGCAGTCCGGATATGACTCACGTTATTATTCCGGCATACGCTCATTCACCGAGGCCGGCACGGACATAATGCTGTACCGTATCGACCCGAACGACCCCGCAGGCGCCGGTAAAGGACCGGAGATCATCTCCAAAGACTACACTTTCTACGGCAGCTACTCTGCAAGGTTAAAGGTACCAAACGCCAGGGATGCCCAGCCTAACATTGGAGCCGTGGTGGGGTATTTCACCTACAATGTCGAACCGGAATCTGGTCTCAGTGAGATTGACTTCGAATGGCTTCTCGCCGATCCCAGAATCATTTACATCGGCACCTGGACAGGTAAAAGGGGCTCGTTGAACCGTGTGGGGCGCACCATCAACCTGGCCACCGGCGAGATCCTGGAGACTACATTCAGAGGTGAGACCCGGTCGCCTGAAGGCAAAGTGGAGCATATTCCCAGAACCGCCTTGACGGATCGCCAGAACCTTCCAGAGACCATTGATCCGATAGAAAGCTACGACGCTTCGAAACAGTTTTACACCTATGGTTGGGACTGGTATCCTGACCATCTGGTATGGTGGATAATCCATCCCGAGACAGGAGATAAAGTGATATTGTGGGACTATAAAGGAGGAGAGAATCTCTTCCCTGGACATCCTTCAAAGGACGGCATACCGTGCCTGAGGACAAAATACCGCCTCAACTTCTGGCATACCAACAACTGGCCGGTGGACACCAATCCCGCATCCATTGAGAAGCCCCTATATCCCTACGAGCTGGAAACCGACTGGATGTCCTATACTCCCTTCAATCAATAGTTTCCTCGCGCGATAATCACTTTATTCCTGATAGAAATACTCTTCGGGAATGTCCTGGTACCTGGCGTGGTCCAGACGACGCCATTGGACTCTCAGCCTGTCGTGCCCTCCTTCCTTGTCGGCCATTATCACGCTGAAGTCATGGAAGCCCTTCTCAAGATTGATCCTTCCCTGGAAACGGTCGTCGCCGCTCATGGTCCAGTCATCGACGTGAATCGCGGCTTCGCCACGACTTGTCACGTGGAAAAACCAGACTCCGCTCTCAGGAACATAAAGTTTCCCGGACTGCTGGTAACCATGTGACTCGTTGTGCCTTTTCCGTACGACATAAGGAGAACTGACGACCTCTGAGGACATCTTTGTTCCGGAAAGGATGTCCTCGGCGACGGTGAATTCCCCAACGTATTCCGTTTTGGTCAAGCCGTGATCCTTTCCTTTAGCGTCAATGGCCTTGTGAAGGGTATAATCCAAATCCACTTTCAATGTGTCCATCTGGACGATTCCTCCATCCGCCTCACGAATCCATGTACGTAGACCATAATCCCCCTCGGTCAACTCAATGATCCTGGCTCCGAAGGGCAGATTATTGTAAGTCGTGTTACGGCCGGAGAATCTTCCGTAGATCAGGTAAACATCATCCTTTTTCACAACATAGTCATTGACATGGTCATGGCCGGTGAAGGTGGCATGGACATCACCGCACTCGACGAAAGCGGAGAACAGCCCGGTGTTCAGGTAACCGGGGCATTCGTTTTCCTCACGGACGCCCGACACGGCCGGGCCGGCCTTGATGGTTTCCCCATATTCAAGAAGAGGAATATGGAAGAATGAATATGCAGGATACGGCACACCCCCGTGGGCGTTGGTATAAGCGAAACTGGTGTTGCGGTACCATTCCACCTGGTCCCATCTGAACCAGCCGTAATCTGAGTCCACGGCCTCGTTCATGGTGTAGTCTCCCGAATCCATGCAATACAAAAGGGCGGCGATCCCGTCTCCCGAAGAGGACTTGATTTCCACGGCCATATCATCCAGCCATCCGGACTTGGCTGTATTCAGGCTCATGGGATGCGACATAACGATGTCCGCAATCTGGCGCTCTGTCAACTCCTGCTCCCTGTCATGGTTGCCTAACGTGACAACAAAGGGTATTCCCCTCTCATCAAAAGGCTTCATGAAATTGACCCAAGAGGAATCGGCGCCAATTCCGGTCACCACATCCCCAGTGAATACCGCAAGATCGGGTTTCTCTGTGTCAAGCATGTAGCACAGCTGCTGGAAAGCCTTCACGTATTCATCCTGACGCTCCCAGCAAATGTGGGTGTCTGTCAGTTGCAGGATCTTGAAAGTCCCCTGATTGTTGAAACGCAGGGTAATATCCTTTGATGTTGACGGCTTCTCGGTGGATGAACAACCTGCCAGGATGATTCCAAGGGATAATACTATAAGTTTATGAATCCTAAACATATTAATAACTGATTCTCAATCATTTCTATATCTTGGGCAGTTCCCATGGCGCGCGGTAGGTTTTGCAAAGGTAGGTGTCAGCCTCCGCATCGTGAAATGTCTTTCCGTCCCAATAAAGCCTCTTGCCTGTCCGATAAGCTATGTTACCCAAATGGGCGAACTTGGCGATGTGGGCGCCTATCTGAATGCTGGCATTGCAATTGGGGTTGCGGCTCTTGATGCATTCCAGATGGTTCTTCACGTGAAGGTTAAGGCCTCCCTCGCCATAACTCTTATGAAGTGCGACAGCTTCCATGCGTTCGGCACCTCCCACTTTCTCAGGAATAACCTCCCATCCACCTCGGTCGATGACAAGGGTTCCGTTCTCGCCCACGAATCCGAGGCCATGATTGCGGCCATACGCACCGTCATCAATGCCGATGGCGTGATCCCACATGACTGTGAAGTCTTTGAAGGTATATACAGTCTGGAGCAGGTCGGGTGTCTCGCAGGCGTCGTCCGGATAACCGAACTTGCCGCCAGAGGCCATAATGCTCTCAGGTGCTGTGACATTCATGCCATAAAGGGCGTAATCCAGGAGATGTACTCCCCAGTCGGTCATAAGTCCGCCCGCATAATCCCAGAACCACCTGAAAGTGAAGTGGAAACGATTGGGATTGAATGGACGCAGAGGCGCCGGCCCCAGCCACATGTCATAATCCACTCCTTCAGGAGCCGGCTGATCAGGCTTGACTGGAATTGAAGGGCACCAGCCCTGATACGAGAACACACGGACTGTACGTATCTTACCCAGTTTGCCGCTATGGACGAAATCCATCGCATCCTGCCAGTGGGGGTCACTACGCTGCCACTGCCCCACCTGGACTACCCTGTTGTATTTCTCAGCCGCGCGGACCATTATATTACATTCCTCAATGCTATTTCCAAGCGGTTTCTCGCAGTAGACATCCTTCCCGGCCTCGCAGGCGGCAACCAGCTGGAGACAATGCCAATGATCAGGGGTGCCTATTATGACCACATCCACATCCTTGTTGTCGATGAGTTTCCTCCAGTCCTTGTAAAGGTGCTTTACCTTCTTGCCCTGAATCTTCTCAGTGTCTGCGGCTCTCTGCTCCAGCACTCCACTGTCGATATCGCACAAGGCGATGCAATCGACCTCCGGATTACGTAGGAACGCCTGTAGATTGGTGAATCCCTGACCACGGCAACCTATCAAGCCGAGGTGGATCTTGTCATTGGCTCCCACAGGCTTAGCGGCCATGCGGACCATAAGTGGACTCAATGTGAGACCTGCTCCGAGCAAGGCACTCTTTTCCATAAACTCTCTTCGCGTCATTGTATTTAGTGTTATAAATTATTAATAGTCAAGTCATTCAGAACCTCACGACAAAGCTCGTCTTGGCGGTGAGGTCATCAAAAACAGCCTTGGTCTCCAACTCATTCTTTACCCTATGGTTGGGCGACCAGATAGTGGTACGCATTCCATTGAATCCGAACCGGTTGTAGACAACGGTACCGACTAATGAATATCTCCCCATAGAGAAACTCAGCCCTGACCTCAAAGTGACTGTCGGTACGATACTTCCGTCAAACCTTGTCTTATTGACAGCTCCATTCTCCATCTCCTCAAGCGAATGAATATGGTTATAAAGGGATGCCATCGGTATGGCTGTCATATTCACCGTGAGATTCCGGTAACCGTTCCAGTTCTTGGTGTCATCTGAATCGCGGTGAAGCAGCACCAAATTGTACGAATACCCGATTCCAATCGATACCTGCTGGGTGGTATAGTGGAATAGCCCATCCGTGAACGATAACATTGACCGATCCCTCTTGTCCATTGACAGGTCTCCTTGAAGGTACTTCGCCAAGGTCATAAAAGATCCTGCAGAGCGGCGTTGATCGACACTACAGCCCTGAGTGGCATTGTAGTCGAATTTATAGCCATTAAACAGGTAGTACACATCCCCCGTGATGGTACGCATGGCACCAGGATAATCAGAGGTGAAGTCTATGGGGGACAAACCATCAACTGACAAAGTGCCGCTCATGTAATCCTTCAAACGGAAATACCTCACTGTACCCCCGAAAGTCGGCATCCTCAAGGAAAGTGAGATGAAAGAGTTCTTACCGGGGTTTTTCGACCCCAACTCGAGACCTCCAGATATCCTCAAACTCCCGTATCCGACAGAAAGGCCCATCTTCGTATGAAGATGTCTCTGCAAGTGGTTATCAAAAACCGCATGAGTGGTCACTCCATTCTTGAAAGCCAAATCACCAGGAGGATAATCAGTGATATTGATATCACTATGGAACTTGGCACCTGTCGTGATCAAGGTGTTATCCAAAGTGAAGGACCATGGCAGAGGAGACTTGAGAATATATGCCGTGTCCTTTTTCGGGCTAGGATTGAGCAAAATGCCCAGCACTTTCTTCACAATGCCGTCCGGCAAGCGAAGCCCCTCATCCTGAGCGGATAAGGAAGGAGATAAAAGCACAATGGACAGCAATATGACGGCTATTCTCCTCATCTGAATCAAACCCTCCCGCAGTCGTACAACTCAACTTTAAGTGATTTGACCTTTGAATCGGAAAGGGCCTTCACACTCACATCTGGAGTGGCATTGAACAACCTCGCCCCGATGACCTCCACCTTACCCGGTTCATTGTGAGTCAGATTATAAGTCCTTCCGTTAATCATTATCTCAAGAGAACCTGTGAAATCAACCGTAAGAGTCACCGCGGCGAATTCCGGGGTCTCGGGATTCCACTTGACTGACTGCCCCTCAGGAAGTTTTAAGGATTTTTTCTTGAAGGAGTCAACCGGCTTCTTTCCCTCGGTCTGATGCCACCAGAAATCCGACAGCTGGATGGTAACCTCATCAGAGACAGCCCTTTGCTCATGCGGAGCGGGAAATATCGAGGCCTGCACATCAAAACCGGCGTCCTTTACAGCCTTAATATATTCAGCATCAAGCATATCGTGCTTCATAGTACTCATGCCGCACTTTCCGCCCATTGATTTAAGGCGCTCGATTGTCTTGGCTGCATCATCTTTGCCCGGATCCAGCAGAATAAGGCAGGAGGAATAGTCACGGGCTTGACTCACAGTGGCTTGAGAGGCATCAAATGCGATAAAGCCATCTCCAAGGATCTCATGAGCCAGCTTATATGACTCCACCACAGCGCTGTGGAGCATGGGCATGACACCATATTCCCGGCAAGCCTCAAGCTCCTCCTTCAGCGTCGGAATCGGCACTCTAAGAGAAGGGTCGGTGGATTCAAGGACGTAATTGGTTCTCAAGTCCTCGAAAGTGTGCTCCGTGACCTTCACCGGTTCCTCAATCTTTGAATAGTCGGAAGCGTTGCGCATTGTGCGGTTGATGGTTCCGTCATGCATTATCACCATCACGCTGTCGAGGGTGTACTTGACATCGCACTCAATCGCAGGATAACCGTACTGAGCGGCCATCCTCACTCCTGCAGGGCAGTTTTCATTGATGTAATACTCTCCTCCATCCTTCAACCAGCATCCCCGGTGAGCGACCGACATGGGTAGATTCTCAACTTTGGGAGAGCCACACGAGAAAGTCGCGGCCAGAGCCAGAAACAAAACTATCGCCTTTAACGTACGCATATCGCAATAATTAATACTCAATACTTTAATAAAGGAAATGAAGCTTCTCGGGAAGCTTTGTGTAGTCATCGATGAGGATGTAGTCCATCCCGCCAAGGCGGATCTGGCTGTCGTTACCGCCATCCGCGAAATCGTCTCCCACAAAGAGGATCTGGTCTTTGACATAACCATGCTCGGCGGCATAACGCATCACAGCGTCGTACTTGTTGTACTGTTTCGGGGTTATGTCGAAAGAAGTCGTGCCACCGATGAATATCGAGTAATCCTTGAATATCTCACATACCTCCGGGAACATCTCCCTACGGCGGATCTTGTACGGGTCAAAAGCGAGTTTATCGGCCTGGTCTGCCTTAGTGCCGAGAAGCGCGAAAGTGACCATACCGGACTGGTGATATTCGTTTGAGTCACCTTTAAACTCAGTGTAACCGTATTTCTTTCTTAGCTCAGAGGTTTTTTTATCAAAGAACTTCCGGTCCACGGGGCAGGTCTCCTCACGGACAATCTTGAACTCCCCGTCAACAATCTGGCTTTCCTCCATTCCGTAGTTTCCAAGAATCGTGATCGGATAATTTCCCATCTGGTTGTATATCCTCTTGCAATTGCCACCTCCGGCCATGATGATCTCATACCGCTTTGAAAGGGTATCCAGCACTGCCCTGTTGGCATCGGAGAGAGGCTGCTTGTGCTGGGTCAGAGTCCCGTCCAGATCGAAAACAATGAGTTTCTTGGCTTGTTTCCACTGAAGCTCCCTTATGGCCGACATCAGGTTAAGCATCGCCTGCGGCTCATCAGAGCTCACATAGTCCACATGGTGTCGCATGGCGAAATCGGCGAGGTCATAACTGTTTACCGGCCAAAGGACCGTCTGAAGCCCCGCCTCATGGGCCTCATCGAGAAGGTGAGTCCGGTTCATCACCACATTCATGTGGTACGAGACTCCGGCGTAGCCTCTGCGTAGCAGCTCTTCAGTAGTGAACGCCTTACCGCTTGAGATGGGTATCACCTTGGTACCCTTCCTGAGCCTCAGGATCTCATCGCAAAGATGCTCACTGAAAGAAATGAATGTGACCTGATCATACATGACCATCTCGTCGCATAGAGCGACAACCTTCTCAGCCAGAAGAGTTTCCCTCTCCGGTGTAGGATGCGCCTTAAGCTCCAGGAAGAGCATCAGGCCGGTTGTCTTCTTCGCCTGGGTGAAATACTCCCTCAATGTAGGGACCTTGTCACCGTTAGGAAGAACGCATGACCGGACTGTCTTGTAATCAATCTTCTGGACATCCGCATACTTTGACCCGGCGATCTTCGGTCCATGCAAGATCACGAGGGAGTCGTCGGTGGTGAGGTGGACATCAAGTTCCACACCCTCCACTCCAAGCTCCTGTGCGCCACGAAGGCTGGTCAAAGTGTTCTCGAATGAACCCGGATGGGCATAATATCCCCTATGGGACATGACTTTGGTCTGCGCCGGAAGCAAAGCCATCGCCGCAAGAATCGCGGCGGCTAAGGATAGTATTCTCTTCATGTTAACAAATATAATGATTTTAACTATTTTTGTGT
>ONSC01000026.1:25209-33231 GCA_900320365.1 uncultured Bacteroidales bacterium | reverse complement strand
ACCCAGGTCGAGAAGGATAACCTTCCCTACGCCGCCTGCCTCTTCCCGTTCATGCAGGCCGTCAGGTTCTTCGCCGACTACATCAACGGAGACACATATTACAAGATCAAATACCCCGAGCACAACCTGGTGCGTACCCGCAACCAGATGGCCCTCTTCCGCTCCGCTTATGCTAAGACTCCGGAGATGAAGGCCTGGCTCGATACGCTTTAGGGATATGCCCTTCAACCGCAGGGAATTCATAAAGACAGCCACCTCGGCAGTCGCCGGTGCGGCTGTCGGGGCGGCAACATCCTACGCCGTACAGGAAGTGAAGAAGAGGACGGTGGGGGCGACCGTGGAAGGCTACCATGTCAACACCGCCGGTCCCGCCAGGATGAAACTGAGCTTCGAGCCCTACGAGCTCCAGCTCCGTCACACATTCACTGTGGCCTCATATTCCAGGAACACAACTCCTGATGTGCAGGTCAAGATTGAATATGACGGATTTACTGGCTACGGTGAAGCGTCTATGCCACCCTACCTTGGTCAGACCGTCGAAAGTGTCTCATCTTTTTTAAGGAAAGTCGATCTGGAGAGGTTCAAGGATCCTTTCCAGATTGATGACATACTCACCTATGTCGACGGACTGAGCGAAGGAGACACCGCAGCCAAGGCGGCAGTTGACATCGCCTTGCACGACCTGGTCGGAAAACTGCTGGGACAACCCTGGTACAGGATCTGGGGGCTGGACCCGGCAAAGGCGCCGGACACGACCTTCACAATCGGGATTGACACTCCCGATGTGGTAAGGGAGAAGACCAAGGAGTGTGCTGACAAGTTCAACATTCTGAAAGTCAAGGTCGGACTGGATAATGACAAGGAGATGATCGAGACCATCAGGGAGATCACTGACCTGCCCATCGCCGTGGATGCCAACCAAGGCTGGAAGGACAAGAAACAGGCCCTGGAGATGATCCACTGGCTTGCGGAGCATGGCGTGGTGATGGTAGAACAGCCGATGCCGAAGGAGGCCCTCGATGACAACGCCTGGATCACCGAGAATAGTCCTCTCCCGGTTTTCGCAGATGAGGCGATCCAGCGGCTTAGGGATATTCCGGCCATCAAGGGAGCTTATTCAGGAATCAACATCAAACTGATGAAGTGCACCGGCATGAGGGAGGCATGGAAGATGGCCAACTACGCCAGGGCTGAGGGAATGAGAGTCATGGTCGGATGCATGACGGAGACTTCCTGCGCAGTGTCTGCGGCTGCTCAACTCTCCCCTGTTGTGGATTTCGCCGATCTTGACGGGAACCTGTTGATCAGCAACGACTTATTTGAAGGGATGACAGTTGAGAAGGGCAAGATCACCCTTCCGGACAGGCCGGGAATCGGGATAAAACCTCTAGGACAATTCGGCATTTAAACCATATCGTTTATGGCTAAGATGAAAAAAAGCGAGATTATCCTCTGGACCATGGTGGCGATTGCCTTGGCGGCCAACATCTGGCTACCGAGACATCTGAGACAGAAATACTCATGGGACAGGGATCTCAGCCAAAGACTTGCCACAGATTTCTGCAGGACAAGGGAGGAAGTTAAGGATTATATCCGGAAATATGACCCGTATGTCACTGACGCCCAAATCGATGCCTGGACGGAATCGGGCAAGTTGGAGTCAATGGTCATCGGAAAACGGACGATGTATTTCCGCAACGCTGCCCCCAACCTGTTCAGACTTGTGCCGGAGATGAAGGCAAAGAAGGAACTGATTGACGGACAGCCATCCGGAGGTCACGAGGAGATCGACGCTGTGACAATCCCGGCCATAAAAGAGGAAGTCCTTAGTCGGTTCCCCGGCACGCCGATGTCCCCGGGCCGCGTCCATTCTCGCTTCGCTGCGGCTGAGTACGTCCCGGGGACATCGGCGCTGCCGGGTGCGTACATGGCTCTACCGAAGAGGATGAGGGTGCGCTTTTCCTTGACGGTGCCGGTGAATACCCTCAGGCCCGGAAAGACCCTTCGGTGCTGGCTGCCATACCCAAGGACAGATGTACCCAGACAAACCGATATCAAATTCATCGAGGCGGGAGTGGACAGCGTGGCATTCCCTATGGAAAAGATCACCTTCTCCGATCCTTCATGCGCCCACAGCAGCCTTTATATGGAGGCCAAGACCAACAGGTACAAAGACGTGACCTTCTACGAGGTCTTCGAGTACACCTCTTATGGAGAGTTTCATCTGATACCACCCAAGCTGGTGTTACCTTACGACACCACGACCGAGGAGTACAAGGAATACACATCCGAGCGGGAGAAGCATATCATATTCACCGACAGGATCAAAGCCTTGGCCGACTCACTCTCTGCCGGTATCGACAATCCCTATCTGCAGGCGAAGGCTTTCTTCACGTGGATAGATGAAAACATCCCCTGGGCGTCCGCCAGGGAGTATTCGACTATTGAGAATATCCCCGAATATGTCCTTAAAGAAGGCCACGGAGACTGCGGCATGAAGACCCTTCTACTTCTTACCATGTGCCGTTACAAGGGCATTCCGGCAAGATGGGAGAGCGGCTTGATGATGCACCCTGGAGCAGAGAATCTCCACGATTGGGGAAAGCTCTATTTCGAGGGCTTCGGATGGGTACCGGTGGACCAGAGCTTCGGTATGACACCTTACGGTGGCGATTTCTTCCTTGGCGGCATTGAGCCCTACAGGCTGATTGTCAATAATGATTATGGTCGGGAATTCTCCCCCGCCAAGAATTACCCCAGAAGCGACACTGTGGATTTCCAGAAAGGTGAGGTCGAATGGGAAGGAGGTAACCTTTATTTCAGCCAATGGGATTACGATTTTGAGATAGAGTATTTGTAAGAATATGAAAAAGAACCGCACTGTTTCGGCCCTTGTGTGCCTCGCCATTGTCGTGGGGCTATTCACCTACATGGGTATCGTCATGGGTGCCGCCAACATGCTCAACACCATCATGCGCACCGCCCACGACCTCCTGCTCAACACAGTGTTCTACTTGATGGGAATCTGCGTGATCACAGGAGCCCTGGGTAAGCTATTCGTGGAGTTCGGGGTTGTGGATCTGATCGAGAAAATGCTTCGTCCGCTTATGAGGCCCATATTCAACCTGCCTGGTGTCGCCTCTCTCGGCGCTGTCATGACTTTCCTGTCCGACAACCCGGCGATCATAACCCTCACCAAAGACAAGCGCTTCGCCAGTTATTTCAAGAAATACCAGTACATCTCCCTGACCAACTTCGGCACAGCCTTCGGTATGGGGCTGATAGTCATTATATTCATGATCAGCCAAGGCTATTTCGTGGAGCCATTGGTCGGGCTGTTCGGCGCTGTCGCGGGCTGCGTAGTGACCACAAGGCTCATGCAGCATTTTGTCATCAAGGCCTACCCCGCCTACAAGGATGAGGAAGTGGTCAGCGACGAGGAACTTGAGGCACTGAACGCGGAGCCGGAGCATGTCGAGGAGAAAAGCGTGTTCCTCCGGGTGCTCAACTCCCTGCTGGACGGTGGTAAAAACGGGGTCGAGGTGGGATTGGCCATCATTCCGGGAGTGCTTATCATCTCCACCTTGGTCATGGTGCTGACCTTCGGTCCCGACGCAGCCGGAGCCTATACCGGGGCAGCCTACCAGGGGACAGAACTTCTGCCCTGGCTCGCCAACAAGATCGACTGGTTCTTCAAGGCGATATTCGGCTTCGGAGACCCGCACCAGATCGCCTTTCCCATCACCGCTCTCGGAGCTGTCGGAGCGGCGCTGAGCCTTGTCCCGAACTTCGCGGCCCAGGGTTGGATTGACGGCAACGCCATCGCTGTGTTCACGGCTATCGGAATGTGCTGGAGCGGCTTCCTGAGCACCCACACCGCCATGCTCGACTCCCTCGGCTACAGGGAACTCACCGGCAAGGCCATCCTTTCGCACACGGTCGGAGGGCTTGTGGCGGCCATCGTGGCGCACTGGACAATAGTTCTGCTATACTTGATCATCTAAATAATTGATACTAGACACTAAACAATAACCACATGAGAAGGATCATAGAATGCGTGCCCAATTTCAGCGAGGGGCGTGACAAGAGCGTTATCGACCAGATAGTGAAGGCTATAGCGGCTGTGGAAGGAGTGAAAGTCCTGGACGTGGATCCCGGAGAGGCCACAAACAGGACAGTTGTGACTTTCGTCGGGGAGCCCGACGCGGTTCTCGAAGGCGCTTTCCAGGGAGTCAAAAAGTCAGCGGAAGTGATAGACATGAGGAAGCACCACGGGGCGCATCCCCGCTCCGGAGGCTGCGACGTCCTGCCGCTGGTGCCGGTCTCGGGAATAACCCTCGAGGAGTGCGCCACCCTGGCCAGAGGACTCGCGGAGAGGATATTCAAAGAGTTGGGAATCCCTTGCTATTGCTATGAGGCTGCCGCTTACAAGCCCGAGCGTAAGAACCTCGCCGTATGCCGTGCCGGGGAATATGAAGCCCTCCCGGAGAAAATCGCGGACCCTGCCAGGAGACCTGATTTCGGGCCGGAGGAATATAATGAGACAGTCGCCCGCTGCGGGGCTATCAATGTGGGAGCCAGGAACTTTCTCGTCGCCGTGAACTTCAATCTCAACACAACTTCGACCCGTAGGGCCATGGCCGTGGCGTTCGATGTCCGCGAGAAAGGGCGTAAAGCCAGAGAAGGAGGCTCGCTCACAGGGAAACTCCTCAAAGACGCCGACGGGAACCAGATCTGGATCCCCGGAACACTCAAGGGATGCAAGGCGATAGGCTGGTATATCGACGAATATGGGATAGCCCAGGTCTCGATGAATATCACCGACATCCTCGCCACTCCCCTTCATGTGGCATACGAGGAAGTCTGCAGGGCGGCTTCCGCCAGAGGCCTCAAGGTGACGGGGACCGAGATCGTGGGCCTGGTGCCCAAGAGCGTCCTGATGGAAGCCGGGAAGTATTATCTGGAGAAACAACAGAGGTCGCTTGGCATCTCCGACGACGAGATCATGAAGATCGCCGTCAAGTCGATGAGCCTCGATGACTTGAAGCCTTTCAACCCAAGGGAGAAAGTCATAGAGTACCTCATGGAGGATCCCGCGGAAGTAGCTGAGAAAGAAAGGCTTGTTCGGATGAGCCTGAAAGGGTTCGCTTCCGAGACAGCTTCAGAGTCGCCTGCCCCCGGCGGAGGCTCGATATCGGCTTATATGGGCGCTCTCGGAGCCGCCCTCGGCACTATGGTGGCGAACCTGTCAGCCCACAAGAGAGGCTGGGACGACCGCTGGAATGAGTTCTCGGACTGGGCTGAGAAAGGCCAGGCGTTGGTGGGTGAGCTGGTCGCCTTGGTTGACGAGGACACCGCCGCCTTCGACAAGATCATGGCCGCTTTCTCTCTTCCGAAAGGCACTGACGAGGAGATAGCAGCAAGGGCGCGAGCCATCGAGGACGCCACACTATACGCCACCCAGGTGCCTCTGCGCACCATGAAAGCCTCTTTCAAAGCATTTGAGATAGCGAGGGCGATGGCCTCTGAGGGCAATCCCAACTCGGTCTCCGACGCGGGAGTCGGCGCCTTGGCCGCCAGAAGCGCGGTGCTGGGAGCGTGCCTCAACGTCAAGATCAACGCTGTCGGGTTGAAAGACCAGGTCAAAGCCTCCGAGCTGATTTCCGAGGCTGAGGAGATCGCCGCCAAGGCTGTCAAAGAAGAGGGAGAGATTCTGGAAATAGTTAATGGCAAGATCAATGGATAAGTTTCAGGAAGAGATTCTCGCCGGGATCCCGCAGGACAGGCTCCCGGATCCCAAGCCATACGACAAAGAGATAAACCACGCTCCGAAGCGGAAGGACATATTGACAAAGGAGCAGAAAGCGCTCGCTTTGAAGAACGCCCTGAGGTATTTCCCGGAGAAGTTCCACGCCGAGCTGGCACCAGAGTTCGCCAAGGAGTTGAGGGATTATGGCAGGATCTACATGTACCGCTTCCGCCCGTCTTACGAGATGTACGCGAGGCCGATCGACGAGTATCCCGCCAAGTCAAGGCAGGCCGCCGCGATCATGGCCATGATCCAGAACAACCTGGACCCGAGAGTCGCCCAGCACCCCCACGAGCTGATCATTTACGGTGGAAACGGAGCCATATTCCAGAACTGGGCCCAGTACAGGCTGACCATGAGATATTTGGCCACGATGACTGACGAACAGACGTTGGCCATGTACTCCGGCCATCCCATGGGACTCTTCCCGAGCCACAAGGATGCGCCGAGGGTTGTCGTCACCAACGGAATGGTCATCCCGAACTATTCCAGCCAGGACGACTGGGAGAGGTTCAACGCCATGGGTGTCTCTCAATACGGCCAGATGACAGCAGGTTCATACATGTACATCGGCCCGCAAGGGATTGTCCACGGCACTACCATCACAGTCATGAACGCCGCCCGGAAAAAGTCGAGTGACAGCAGGGGCCTGCTATTCGTGACCGCCGGCCTCGGAGGCATGTCAGGCGCCCAGCCCAAGGCCGGGAATATCGCCGGAGTGGTCAGCGTGACGGCTGAGATCAATCCCCTGGCGGCCCGCAAGCGCTTCGACCAGGGATGGGTCGACGAGCTTCACGAGGACCTCGACGAGTTGATACCTCGCATACGGAAAGCTGTTGAAAGAAAGGAGATTGTATCGCTCGCCTATGTCGGGAATGTGGTGGATCTTTGGGAGAGGCTGGCGAGTGAGAACATCCGTGTGGACCTTGGATCAGACCAGACCTCCCTCCATAATCCCTGGGCTGGAGGTTACTATCCCGTCGGCCTGACTCTCGAGGAGTCAAAACGCATGATGGCTGAGCAGCCGGAGAGTTTCAAGAAGGCTGTCAGGGAATCCCTGAGACGGCAGGTGAACGCCATCAACAAATTGTCATCCAAGGGAATGTATTTCTTCGACTATGGCAACGCCTTCCTTCTGGAATCGTCCAGGGCGGGCGCTGATGTGCTTAAGCCGGACGGATCTTTCCGGTATCCCTCGTACGTGCAGGACATCATGGGGCCTCTGTACTTTGACTACGGCTTCGGGCCGTTCCGCTGGGTCTGCATGAGCGAGAAGCCGGAGGACCTCGCGAAGACCGACGAGATCGCCGTGAGAGTCCTATCAGAAGAAGCCTCCACAGCTCCGGAGGAGATCAAAGGCCAACTGGAAGACAATATCCATTGGATAGAGGAGGCTGGACGCAACAATCTGGTCGTCGGTTCACAGGCGAGAATATTATACGCCGACCGTGAGGGAAGGACGAAAATCGCCCTGGCCTTCAACAAGGCTATCGCGAGTGGCGAGATCTCCGCCCCGATTGTTCTCGGCCGTGACCACCACGATGTCTCCGGCACAGATTCCCCATTCCGAGAGACATCAAACATCTATGACGGGTCCAAATTCACCGCTGACATGGCCATCCAGAACGTGATCGGGGACTCCTTCAGGGGAGCCACCTGGGTCTCCATCCACAACGGCGGGGGTGTCGGCTGGGGCGAGGTGATCAACGGTGGCTTCGGGATGGTCATCGACGGTTCCGAGGATTCAGCGAGACACATCAGCCAGATGCTGTTCTGGGATGTCACAAACGGCATCGCCCGCCGTTCATGGGCGAGAAACGAGGGCGCCAGAAGCGCCATTATCCGAGAGATGGGCCGAACCCCGGGCCTTCAAGTCACGATTCCGAACTTAGCAGATGATTCGTTAATCACTAAAGCTTTGGAAGAACAATGACACACATCATTTCTAAAGAACATCTTAGCCTGCGGAGGCTTAAAGGAATACTGAACAACCATGAGAGACTTGAGCTTGGGGAAGAAGCCAGACATTCGATCGAGAAATGCCGTTCCTATCTTGACAGCAAGATGGAGGACATCAGCCGGCCTGTTTATGGGATAACCACCGGTTTCGGCTCCCTTTATAACGTCACCATCCCTTCTGACCAGCTTTCCCAGCTCCAGTACAACCTCGTTGTCAGCCATGCCTGCGGCACCGGGGAGACTGTCAGGCCGGA
>ONSC01000026.1:0-25182 GCA_900320365.1 uncultured Bacteroidales bacterium | reverse complement strand
CTGCTTCTGAAAGCGCAGTCCCTCTCCTACGGTCACTCAGGAGCGCAAGTGATTACTGTCCAACGGCTTCTGGATATGTTTAACAACGACATACTCCCGATAGTCTACCAGCAGGGCTCACTCGGAGCCTCCGGGGATCTCGCCCCATTGGCTCACATGAGCCTGCCTCTCATCGGCCTTGGCGAGGTCCTTTACAAAGGACGGGTAAGACCGAGCGAGGAGGTGTGGAAAGAGATGGGCTGGGAACCGATAACCCTCCAGTCCAAAGAAGGTCTCGCCCTTCTCAACGGCACGCAGTTCATGAGCGCCCATGCGATCTGGTGCCTGATCCAATGTCACAGGTTGTCGGAATGGGCTGACAAGATAGGAGCCATGTCACTTGAGGCTTACGACGGCCGCATCGAGCCATTCCTACCTCTAACTCACGTCCTCAGGCCACACAGGGGGCAGATTGACACCGCGGAGCGCTTCAGGAGGATCCTTGAGGGAAGCGAGCTTATGAACCGTCCGAAGGAGCATGTGCAGGATCCATATTCCTTCCGGTGCATCCCTCAAGTCCATGGCGCGGTCAAGGATAACTGCCGCTATGTCGAGTCAGTCATCGAGAACGAGATCAACTCTGCCACAGACAACCCCAATATATTCCCGGACGAGGACATGATCATCTCCGCCGGGAATTTCCACGGAGAGCCGATCGCCATCCCGATGGACACGCTCGCGATCGCCATGTCCGAGCTCGCGAACATCTCTGAGAGAAGGATTTTCCGTCTGATCTCAGGGCAAAGGGGGTTGCCTAAGTTCCTGGTAGCCAATCCTGGACTGAACAGCGGATTCATGATCCCGCAATACACGGCGGCATCGATCGTAAGCCAGAACAAAGGCCTTTGCTGGCCGGCTTCAGTCGACTCAATTCCATCCTCACAAGGCCAGGAGGATCATGTCAGCATGGGATCCAACTCCGCCACCAAGCTTGTCAGGGTCGTGGAAAACTGCGAGACGGTGCTCGCCATCGAGCTTTTCAACGCCGCCCAGGCGCTGGATTTCAGGCATCGGGAAACAGGCTTCAAGTCTTCAGCCGCCATTGAGGAGATATTCACCGAGTACAGGAAGAGCGTTCCATTCATCGAGAATGACCAATATATGCATCCCCTGATAATGAAGTCAATCGAATTCATAAGATGAGGATAATCAAGAATATACATAAACTGATCGGAATTGTTCCAGCCGGGGTACAGCGCAAGGTCGGTCCCCAGATGGACGAGGTGGCGACTGTCAAGGACGCCTACCTTACCATCGAGGACGGACTGATCAAGGACTTCGGCAAGTCCGCGGATTGCCCTGAAGCAGGTCCTTCAGACGAAGTTATCGACGCGGCCGGAGGCATGGTCATGCCGATGTTCTGCGACTCACACACACATGTATGTTACTCAGGATCAAGGGAGCGGGAATTCATCGACAAAATCAATGGCCTAAGTTATGAGGAAATAGCGGCCAGGGGCGGTGGCATACTAAATTCCGCCGACCTGCTCCACAAGACCAGCGAGGAAGACCTGTATCTCCAGACCATGACCAGGGTCGAGGAGATGATTGGGAAAGGTACCGGGGCCATCGAGATAAAGAGCGGATACGGTCTCACGACAGAGGATGAGCTTAAGATGCTCAGGGTCATAAAACGAGTTAAGGATACTTCTCCCGCCATCATAAAGGCGACCTTTCTCGGAGCTCACGCCGTTGGAAGGGCGTACTCCGGAAGGCAAGAGGAATATGTCGACCTCGTCCGAGAGGTGATGATTCCGGCGGTAGCCTCTGAGGAACTTGCTGATTATGTGGATGTTTTCTGTGATGAGGGCTTCTTCACCCCAGAGCAAACCGGGAGGATTCTGGAAGCGGGAGAGCGTTTCGGACTTGTCCCTAAAATCCACGCCAACGAGTTGGCCTGCTCTGGCGGAGTCCAGGTCGGAGTGACCCACGGGGCGCTTTCCGTTGATCACCTTGAAAGGACGACTGTAGCTGAGATTGAGGCTCTTAAGGGAACCAAGACCATGCCCACTATGCTCCCGGGATCCTCTTTCTTCCTCGGGATGCCGTACGGGAAGGCGAAAGACTTCATAAAAGCCGGCTTGGGAGTGGCCCTGGCGTCAGACTACAATCCCGGGTCCTCTCCGTCAGGTGACATGCGGTTCGTCATGGCTCTTGGATGCGTCAAGATGAGGCTTACGCCCGAGCAGGCTTTCAACGCCTGCACCCTCAACTCAGCGTACGCCATGGGAGTCTCCGGCGAGGCTGGATCCATCACTAAGGGGAAGAGAGCGAACTTGTTGATAACCAAGCCGCTCTCTTCACTCGCGATGATTCCGTACAGCTACCAGACTCCTTTCATCGAGCGGATCATCATCTGAACGAATACCTCAATCCAAATGACATGATAAAGTCAAATGGATGCTCGGTGTAGATCGAGTGGTACTTGGTTTCGCCGGCAAAATGGTAACTCACACCTGGCTCCAGGTACAAACCCATCGATCCGGGAAGATTCGCCTGCAGACCGGCAGCCGCATTCAGAGACCACATTAATGGCTTGACACTGAACTTGTTCTTGACCGGGCTTCCACTATTATCACCAGACTGGGTGACAACTGTCTTGGAAGATGCGTTCACACATTTCTCGACCATTCCACCACCAGCGGCATAAACCGTGAACCAATCCTTGTTCCAGATATTGGCTTTCAAGTTCAAAGGAATTCCAAGATACCCCAGCGTCTGGGTCTCTTGGGAGACTCTTGCTCCTGAAGAGGTTGTGAAGTTGCTCTGTAGTATCGAGTATGTCAGTCCAGACTCAACAGAGAGAACATCCGTGACAGGGAAATCCAGCGACAACGCTAACCTCACAGGTCTCTTATGGTCCTCGTTCTTAGACACCGGGACAGACACCGTCCTGGTGTAGATGGAAGACGCGTCCCTTGTGGCGATATCAGGATACGAGGCGGCGACACCATGGAAGAAGGTCTTTGTCTCCAACAAGTTCGCATCTTGAGATCCACGCGCGGCACTGGAGAGTGAGACTCCAGCGGAGGGGCTACGGTTGGAACGGGAATCTGATGTGACAGAAAGATGATCCGACCAGTCCTCCCCGTCATGATCGGTCTTGAATCCTGTATCCTCTCGCTTGGTGATAGCGGGAGCCTTCACGACACTTTCAGGGAGATCCAAAACACTCTCTGGAATATCCATGACACTTTCCGGGATCTCCACCATCTCGATCTCAGGGAACTCAACCGGGACATCCTGATCTGTCACAACAGCCAAAGAGGAACCCTGTGGGGCTGGAACAATCTGAATCGGCTCTTTCTTTCGACCGACGTCAGGAGAAACCTCTGTAGAAACTTTTGGAGAGACCTGACCTCCTCCATTGTCAGCTGAAGAAGAATTGTTATTGTCGGGGGAGGTCGGGTTCTCCGCGATCCATTCGTCATCCGTACCGGTGCCAAGCCCGCCGCTCCTGTCAATCAGGCGCAAACCGGCAAAGACACCCAAGGCCAAGGCGGCAGCGGCGGCGAAAGCCCAGACCCAAGGCATAAACCTCGGCCCACGCTCCTTGGCGGGGAAGATAGAGGACTCCACCTTCTCCCATACCCCTTCGGGAACGGGAGCCTCGTGGGACTCCATCTTGTCCTTGATTATTTTCAACCAATCTTCGCTCATCGTTTTATCTTGACCTTTTCTTTATATTCCTTTATCATTCTCGCCAGTATCATTCTGGCCCTATACAACTGCGAGGCAGACGTGCTTTCCGTTATTCCCAACAGGCCGGCGATCTCTTTATGGCTCTTATCTTCCAGGGCGTAAAGGTTAAACACTGTCCTGTAACCTTCCGGTAGCCCCTGAATCATCTTGTGTATCACCTCTGCCGGCACTTCCGCGACATCCACATCCCGCACCTCATCCTCAAAAACTATCGGCACGCTTCTTCGCCTCTTTCGGAGAGTCTTTAGGCTCTCATTAACCAATATACGCCTCATCCATGCCTTCAACGATCCTTCCCCCCTAAAATCGAAGCTGTCCAAGGAAGTGAATATCTTCACAAAACTTTCCTGAAGGACATCCTTCTGATCCCGTGGATCCGGTAGAAACCTTGCGCAAGTGGCGGCGAGATATCCCGAAAAACGGTCGTATATCTCTCTCACCGCGACCCTGTCTCCGTTTCTGGCCCTCTCCAAGAGCTGCCGCTCAGCCTCAGCCGACAATCCGCTATCTCTCAACAGCCCTGTTCCCATACCTCAACCTCAACGTTTTCTCCCCACTGAAAGACATCCAATGCAGAACAACCGAAGTGGGATCCTTGTACTCATCCTTTCTGGACATGTACATCTGACAAATCCTGAAGGCGACCAAACTCTCATTCCACGAGCTCTGGAAATCCCCGTTGTCCTTATGGACCAAATACAAATGGTCCGGATGTTTTCGTGAAGCGTAGAGGTTGACAGAGTGCCTGGTGACATCCCCCCAGAAGGTAGCGAAATGAATCATCAAGTAGCCGTCCTCCGAGAAAGTCATCCAATCAGGGATGCCATCGCTGGTGACCACATCGACCGGGCTGCTCGCATTGAGCAATTCCGAGACGGAGTCAAAGCCTGTCGATACCGTTGAAACCGGTAAAGATGAGCCTCCTGACAAGCCGTCTTCAACATCGATGTAAGCAGCGTCTCTTGTGGCGATGGAATCAATCCGCTCGACAGTGATCGCTTTCGTGCAGAAATCTGATTTCCGATCCAGGCCCTTGTAAGCTACCAACGCCCTCACTTCCTCCTTATAAGGATTCTCCCAGTCAATGGGCTCAAGCGTCACGCCATCCTCCAACTGGAAATAATTCCTTCCAGAAAAGGATTTTCTCACTGTCACAATGGCATTAGCCCACTGGATATCATCCCGAAGGCCGCTCACCTGCGCAGTCTGATCCCTGCCGAGATCATCCAGCAAAGAAGTTTCCTTCATGCAGGATGAAAGCGCCACCAGCAGCGTCAGTGAGAAAAACGCAAACAGCTTTCCATCAATTTTCTTCATAGCTTCTACACTATAAATCCCGGAATTGAGAAATCTTGCATAAAAATGACAAAAAAATTTTTATATTCGTGTTGTTATACAACGAATTTGACGAAATGACCCACAAACCCCTGTCCAGACTGGGCATCTCATTGATTCCTATAATCACTCTAGTCATCCTGTTGGCGCTGGATATCAGCATATTCGGCAGTGACGCCATCTTGGGTGCCAGCCAGGTCTCATTGCTGTTTTGCGCCGGAATCGCCGTCTGGTTGTCGACATGGCTTTTCAAGATGCCATGGAAAGACTTCGAGGATGCCATCAAGAGCAATATTGGGGATGTGACCTCGGCGATAGTCATCTTATTTCTCATTGGGGCAATCTCCGGCACATGGACCATGAGCGGGATCGTCCCGACATTCATCTACTACGGAGTCAAGATAATCAGCCCAAAGGTATTCCTCTTGACCGCCTGTGTCATCTGCGCCCTGGTTTCATTGATGATAGGCAGTTCCTGGACGACCATCGCGACCATAGGTGTCGCATTGCTTGGCATCGGAAAGGCGGAAGGATTCAGTGAGGGGCTAGTCGCTGGAGCGATCATCTCCGGGGCATATTTCGGGGACAAGATTTCCCCTTTGTCGGACACCACTGTCATGGCGTCATCCATGAACAAAGTCCCTTTGTTTGAGCATATCCGCTACATGCTCTTCACCACGGTACCATCGATCACCATCACTCTGGTCATTTTCCTCATCATCGGATTAACCCACACAGGGACAGACGCCGACACCATAAGCAAATACACTGACCTTCTTGGGGCACGGTTCAACCTCACCCCATGGCTGCTTGTGACCCCTATTCTGACAGCCGTGATGATAGCCAAGAAGATGCCCGCCTTGGCTGTGCTTGGTCTTTCCACAGTCCTAGCCGCGATCACAGCCGTTGTTTTCCAACCAGACATCATCCGGGAGATCGGATCAAGAGTAGCGAGTGGCTCAGACGGGAAAATCATGTTCACCGGCGTTGTCCAGACCATCTATGACACAGTCGGACTAGAGACAGGAGACCCGGAAGTCAATGAGCTCGTCACCTCCCGCGGGATGGTCGGAATGCTCAACACGGTCTACCTCATCATCTGCGCCATGTGCTTTGGAGCCGCCATGAAAGCCGGTGGAATGCTGCGCAATATCGCGGAATTGATAGTCCCGTTCTCGAAACACAGGGGAAGCCTGGTGGCCTCAACTGTGGTCACGGGGACCACGCTTAATGGTATCGTCTCCGACCAGTATCTCTCAATCATCTTGACCTCAAGCGTGTTCAAGGACATTTACGATAAAGAAGGATACGAGTCCAGGCTACTCAGCAGGGCTGTCGAGGACTCAGCGACTGTCACATCCCCTCTATTCCCCTGGAGCAGCTGCGGAATGACCCAAGCCACAATCTTGAGCGTGCCCACGATCACATATCTTCCCTATTGCTTCTTCAATATCATCAGCCCTTTCATGAGCATAATAATAGCCCTGACAGGCTATAAAGTCGTCAGGGCCGTAAAAGATAAAGCCAAAACTAGTTCTTCTGCTTGAGAAGGTCGCGGATCTCCTCGAGGAGGACCACGTCATCCGGTTTGGGAGCGGGAGCCTCGGGCTCAGCGGGAGCTTCCTCTTTCTTCTTCTCAGACAAAGCCTTAGCCTTGTTGATACCCTTAATCACAAGGAAGATGCAGAGGGCGATGATGATGAAATCGAAAATCACCTGAAGGAAATTGCCCCAAGTGATGGCCACCTCGGGCTTGACTACCTCTTCCCCGTTCATGACGGCCTGGCTGATGACCCATTTCCAGTCTGTGAAATTAAGACCACCGCATAGAGCGCCCACAGCGGGCATGATGATGTCGCTCACCAAGGAGGTGACAATCTTCCCGAAAGCGCCGCCGATGACCACACCGACAGCCATGTCAATGACATTGCCTTTCATCGCGAATTCCTTGAATTCGGACCAGAATTTTCCTTTTGCCATACGCTTTTTATTTGAGATTAATTAGGAATGATTCAGCTTCATCAAGTGTCTCTAATTTCCCGACATCCATCATCCGTAAACGCTCCGGCAAAACCCCGTAGATAGGATGAGAGGCGCACTCTTTTATGTAAAAGTCCATTATCGGGAATCTCTCTCCCCAGCCGTCCTCATCAAATATAGTGAAAATTCTATCAGAAATCAAATGCACTCCCGAAAAGGCCAGTTTTCTGAACTTGTCCGCATCTAGCCCCTTATACGGAGTACGGACCTCTCCAGTCTCTACATTATTCCATCCCACCATCCTCATGTCATCATCGAAAAGGAGGTACCTCTTTGTGACCCTGTCGCTCACCAGAATGGTAGAGAGGGCGTCAGGCCTGGATTGTGACATGAACCAAGGAATATCCAGATCGGAAAGAATATCAACATTGTGTATCAGGAAAGGGCCTCCCTCGAGCGACTTCCTGGCATGCCTGATACCACCTCCAGTCTCCCTGAGTAGATCTCTCTCATCCGAGAAAGTGACCTTGATCCCGAAATCGTTTTGGCTATGGACATAATCGATTATTGAATCCGGGAAATGATGGATGTTGATCACAATGTCCGTTATCCCCGCGGATTTCAATTTCTCGACAACAAGGTAGAGCAGGGGTTTTCCCCCGACGGGAACCAGAGCCTTCGGCATCGTGTCGGTCAAAGGCTTGAGCCGGGTTCCCAAACCCGCGGCGAAAACTAAAGCCTTCATCACAGTATCCTCTCTATGTCCAACTCACGGTGAGAGACGGTGATCTTTATGTCGTATCGGTCGGACAAGTGCTTTGCCAAGTGCTCGGCGCAATAGACAGACCGATGCTGTCCACCTGTGCATCCGAAACACACCTGCATGTGGGTGAACTTCCTTTCCATGAAGCGTTTGACATGAGTGTCGACCAATGAATAGACATTGTCGAGGAACTTCGTGATGCCTCCATCATCCTCCAGGAACTTCACCACCTCTGGATCTAAACCGGTGAATTGCCTGTAGTGCTCATATTTTCCGGGGTTGTTCACGGCCCTGCAGTCAAAGACGAAACCTCCTCCATTGCCGGTGGTATCCACGGGAATCCCTTTCTTGTAAGCGAAACTGAATATCCTGACTTCCAGACGCTTATCCTCAGCTATATTATTGAACTGCGGCATAGTCGCGAGGGTGGTCAGTATCTCATTGAGATAAGGATACTCGACGAATGGCTTCTGAAGGAGCTTACGCAGGTTGCTTAACGCATACGGCACACTGGCCAGGAAATGAGGCTTTTTCTCGAAATATCCCCTGAATCCATAGGCTCCCAGCACCTGGAGAGTCCGGAAGAGGACGAAAAGCCTCAATCTCTCATGGAACACCGTCTCATCCACTTGGGTATATCCCTTGAGAGCGGTCAAGTAGGTCTGAACCATCTCCTTGCGGAGATTCTCCGGATAGCGGGACCGGGCCTGCCATATGAAAGACGCGACATCATAATAGATAGGGCCTCGCCTTCCTCCTTGGAAGTCGATGAAATAAGGTTCCCCATCCTTGACCATCACGTTCCTCGCCTGGAAATCCCGGTACATGAATGTCTCATATCCCTCATCCTTCAGAAGGTCTTCCTTCAGTCTCTCCAGATCATCCTGCAGCCTCGTCTCATTAAACTCCAGTCCCGTTGCCTTCAGGAAACAATACTTGAAGTAGTTGAGGTCGAACATGACCATCCTCTCATTGAACGCGGGCTCAGGATAGCAAATGGACCAGTCGAGTCCCTGGGCACCTTTGAACTGGATCTTAGGGAGGGTCTCCATGGTACGGCAAAGGAGCATGCTCTCGTATGAGCTGTATTCCCCGCTTTCACGCCCGTGAGAGACAAGCTTATAAAGCTGGTCGTCCCCGAGATCCTCCTGGATATATCTCATCCCATCCTCAGAGACGGATAAAACCTTTGGGACCCTGATCCCTTTCTCAATAAAATGCCGGGCGAGTTTGACGAAAGCGTTGTTCTCCTCGACATTGGTACCCACTACACCGATAACGGAGATATTCCCGCCCTTGAGGCGGAAATATCTCCTGTTACTACCGGAAGAATTAATTTCTTCCGTATCTGTCACTTTTTGACCGGTATAGCTTTCGAATAAATCCTTAAGCTTATCCATCAAATTAATAGAGGTTATTGAGAGTCACTCCGTTGGAGTAGTAATTGTACTGCTGGGCGAGCTTACCGTACATCTGTCCGAGGACCTCGAGATAGGGCTTGCCCTCCACGAGGGTCGTCCTGTAGACAGTGTCGTCGACTTTATAGTAGTCAACCCCGTCCAGGGTGATGGTGTCATAGTCATCAGGAAGCTCTTCGACAAGGGCTCCGGCCGGAGGTACGATGACCTCATACTGGCCATTGGAGTTGACGATGTAGAAGACACCGTCCTGATAGTAATACGGCTGGTTAGCGTAGGCATAGCTTTGGACAAGGCCGAGCCTGTCGGCGAGAGTGGCGGCGCTGTTGGCCCTGGTGGAATTCAGGGCGAAGGCGCTGTTCTGTGCCGCGATGGTGGCGTTGTTTTGGGCTATGATCCTATTCTGTTCGTCAATGATCCTATTATTGGCATCAATGGCGCGATAGAGCCGGTAGGTGTTGTGATAGTACGCGAAGCGCACGCTCCTGAACATCAGATCGGAAATCGCCAGATCTATGCACACTCCGAAAGGAGGTCTGCAAACTACCCAGTAGCCACCGTAAGGCCTGTAGTAGATGCCGTCATAGAAGCAGTAGTCGATGCCCCAATAGGTCACCCTCCTGTAACGAGGAGGCAGGTAGTTGACCCTGTAGCCGTAGTAGTGAGGATGATGGGCCCAGAAGTGGCCGGGACGATCGTAAGGCATGAAGTCACGCTCCCTCGGAGGGATTCTGTGAACATTCCTGTCATCGCCGATCCTCATGAAGTCGTTGCGGCTCTCCCTCATCACATCATTGCCCCTGGAGGCGTTTTTGTCATAATTGGAGAGTCCACCGCGGGTGGCGTTACCGACAACTGCCTGGGAACGCTCCCTGGTAGAGTTACCGGCGCTGCGAGCCGCGTTGCTGCGAGAGCTGGATCCGATAGGCTGGGCTACCCTCTGGTTGGAGCTACGGGAGCTCGTGGCGGAGGAGGAGCTTCTGGAAGTGCTACCGGAACTTCTCTGAGTCACAGCGGAAGAGCTTCTCTGAGTAGCTGCGGAAGAGCTTCTCTGGGAAGTGCCGTTATCTACCTGTGAGCTGCGGGAGCTCGAGGTGGAAGCGGAGCTTCTGGAGGTGCTGCCGGAGCTTCTCTGAGGAGAAACTGAAGCGGAAGAGCTTCTCTGAGTAGTCGCGGAAGAACTTCTCTGGGAAGTGCTGCTGCCGACCTGTGAGCTACGGGAGCTCGAGGTGGAAGCGGAACTTCTGGAAGTGCTACCGGAGCTTCTCTGAGGAGAAACTGAGGCTGAACTCCTTGAGGAGCTGCTGGAGCTTCTCTGGGAAACAGCGGCTGAGCTTCTCTGGGATGAACCGGAAGAGCTTCTGACACTGGAAGCGGAAGAAGACGAGCTCCTTGTGCTTGACGATGCTGAAGAACTTCTGGCTGATGAAGGACTTCTTGAAGAAGAAGACCTATTCTGAGAAAAAGAATCTACAGGAACAGCGACCATGGCAAGTGCCACTATCGATGCGATCGCTATATTAAGGATGTTTTTCATATTGCAGTAGTTTTAGTAGTTACCGTACATCAGGTACTTGCTGGAGAGTCTCTTGAAACTATCGACATCCTTGGACCAGTAATCCGAGATGTCCTCGACTTTCAGACGCCTCTCAAAAGTCGTCCTTACATAATCCGTACCACAAACTTTATCAAACATCCCATTCCTGCCTCCAGACAGTTTAAACGGGTTTTTTGAAGGGTATAATTCACCTATCGCCTGCATCACATAGAACTGGGTCAGGGTGCAGCAGGCGGCCTCAAAATCAGTATAATGATATTGTACTCCGTGAATAAGCTTTCCTTGTGAGCTTCCGGAGAAAGGCTTGAAATGAATAGTCCGGAAAGCGATCCCAGGCAGATTATAACTGTCCAGCTTCGCCTTGAGCTTGTCCGCGTCGATCCATTCCGCCGCGAAAACCCCGAACGGGAGGGTGTATCCTATACCGATATTGAGATATCCCTGGAACTCCCCAACGATACCTGCGGAGGGATAGTTGATCGCTGACTGAGGGTAAGGAATATTCGGAGAAGGAAGCACCCAGGGAAGTTTGGTGTCCTCATAGAGCATATTCCTGCTCCATCCTTCCATCGGAACCACGGAAAGCTCGCATTTGAGAGGTTTCTGGTCACCTTTCTCCCCCCGATTGAGGCCTTCCTCATTGATCAGTGTAGCCAATTCCCCAACCGTGAGGCCATAGATGTAGGGAATCTTGAACTCGCTGACAAAGGAGTGGAAACCGTCTTCGACGACACAACCTTCCACCTTATTTCCTCCCAAGGGGTTCGGCCTGTCCAGAACCATAACCTCGACCCCTTGCTCAGCACATGTCCGCATAACCAGCCCCAGGGTGCTGATGAAGGTGTACGAGCGGCTACCGATGTCCTGGATGTCATACACGATCACATCCAGCCCTGAGACCATCTCGGCAGTGGGTTTCCTAGTCGCTCCGTAGAGGGAATAGACAGGCAACCCGGTAACGGGGTCTTTCCCATCCTCAACACGGCCACCCGCATAAATGTCACCGCGCACCCCATGCTCAGGGGCGAATAGCTTCTTGAGATTAACCTCAGGGGCGTCGTTTAAGATGTCAATCGTGGAACGCAGGTTCCTGTCAACCCCACTGGGGTTGGTGACTAGTCCGACCCTTTTCCCGGCCAGGCCATCGAATCCTCTGGACACCAGCACCTCTATCCCGACTTTGACCACCGGGGAATCCGTGGCGCTTACTGAGGCTGGGGCATTACCGGATGCCCTGGCGCAACATGTCAGAAGAAAGGCGGCTGAGAGGATAATCAATTGTCTTGTCCGCATATTATTCATTTATTAATTGGTCAAAAGCTCATCGTCCGCGCCCAGGATCTTTGAGCGGGCGATAATCGCAGCCGCGAAGGTCCCCAGGCAAGAAATCATCACTAGAGCGAAGAAGCCCACATAACCGAGCCACTGCTGAAGGTAACCCGCGACGAGGGCCGGCAGCTTCATGGACAGCCACATGAAAGCGGTGCAGATGGCGTAATGGGACGTCTTCAACGGTCCGTCCACAAAACGCATCATGAAAAGAGTGTAGGCGGTGAAGCCGAATCCGTAACCGAACTGGTCAAGTACAATCAGGGAACCGATCGACCAGACACTTGTGGGATGCGCGATCGCCATGAAAAGGTAGACAGCGCAAGGAAGAGCCAGAGAAAGCGCCATAGGCCACATGGATGCCCTCAGGCCACGTTTTGAGGCGTAAATACCGCCAAGGATCCCACCGAGAAGAAGAGCGACGACTCCGAAGGTCCCATAGACAAGGCCGTACATCTCCGTACCAGCCCCTAAGCCACCTACTTCAGCGCCGTCCTTGAAGAACGGATACAAAAGGTTGAGAGACAGAGCCTCTGGAAGCCTGAACAAAAGAAGGAACGCGATAGCCCACCACACTCCTTTCTTAAGGAAGAAGGAACGGAAAGACTCGCCGAACTCAGCCCAGATAGCTGAGGATGACCTGGTCTCTCGTTTATCTCTGTCCTCCGCGGCCTTGGGGAGAAGGAAAAGGTGGTACACCGCTACCAAGGCCAGCAACACAGCGCAGATTAATATGACTATCGCCCATGAGCGGGGAACGTCTCCGGAACGTTTCTGGAGAACTCCTCCAAGCATCACAAGAAGTCCCTGTCCCAGGACAAGTCCACCCCTGTAGAAAGTGTTGCGGATGCCCACAAATGAGGATTGGCGCTGCCTGTCAAGAGCCAGCATATAATAGCCGTCGGCGGAGATGTCATGCGTGGCAGAGGCGAACGCCACAATGACAAATAGCGCCAGAAGCACTGACATCGAGCAGAAAGGCAGGCAGAATGAGATCACCGCCAAAGTCACCATCATCGTGAACTGAGTCAGCAGAATCCACCAGCGCTTGCTACGGAATATGTCCATAAACGGGCTCCACAACGGCTTAATTAACCATGGGAGGCTGATCAAGGTAGTCAGAGGTCCGAGAGTGCCGTTGTCCACCCCCATATCCTTGAAAATGGCGAGCGCTATCGTATTGACTATCGCGTAGGGTAGGCCTTCAATCAGATACAATGTCGGGACCCACCGCCAGGGTGACGCATCAGCTTTCATATTCTTTCTATTGTGGAACTTGGATAATAATGCCTTAATATCTCATCGAAGTGATATCCCCTCGCCCCCATAACGGCGGCACCAATCTGGCAAAGACCCACTCCGTGCCCCCATCCGGAGCCATCAAGGATTAACCTGTCTCCTTCCCATTTCACTTGGAAAGCGGAGCTCTTGAGGTGGGAATCTGAGAGCCACTTCCTGATTATCAGTTCTTTCCCTATGACCATGGATCGTTTATCCCCCTCTATGCGCAACCTTTTCAGACGACCGGAAGGGCCTCTCTCCACCGGAACCAAATCCCTGATCACCCCAAAGTCGATTCCAGAGCGCTGGCGGACCAGATCGGAGACTTCCGCCCTTGTGTATTCAGTACGCCACCTGTAGAAATCCTTGGTCTCGAGGTCATAATCATTCAGGACCTGCGAGAGGATGGTCTCGTCGGCGGTGTCGCAGAACGAAGGTCCTCCCTCCTTCTCACCAGGAGTGTCCGGAAGTGATTGGAGATAAGGATAATCCTTGTCTTCCCAGCATGTGCTGAAAAGCTCCGAGAGCCCTCCGCAGCACTTCGAGAAACGGGCATCGCAGATCTCGCCACCATAAGTCAGGACCAATCCCCAGGTCTGGTCAATAGCCTTACGCACAGTCTCACCGACTGCCATAGTCAACCCCTGATAACGCTGGCAATGATCGTCAGCGCACACATCGAAACGGGTGTGATCCTCATGGTCAAACCATTTGATATACTCTCCCTCTGTCCCGGAAACATCTGAGGATGAAGAAGATAGCCTCGAGTCCAGTTTAGTCACCAAGGCTGGGACATTATTCATCGCCTTTAGTTCACCGTCTGGGATACGAGCTTCCATATCCTTTTTTCTCCGGGCTATCTGGGCCAGCACCCATGAACGGGATATAACAGCATGAGCCTTAAGGAATTCCAACCCGGCGGAGGCTTTCATCTCCGATGAGATAACGCTCAAAAGGTAATCCTCAACCCCGATGATATTCACTGCTACGACCTTTCCGCCGTCGACTATGAACTTCAAGGTGCCGGCATATTTATGGGTCACCTTACGCTCCCAGTGAAAATCGACCCCGATAGTCACTCCATGCAATATGAAAGATGGCTCAGCGAACAATCTCGCCTCCGTTTGAGCCTCGAAAAAGAGTTCGTCGTAAAGCGCCCCGTTATATGAGATTTTCCCTTCCTTGTAAGAGACCTTCTGCGGTCCGGCACCATCGGAAATAATCTCAAACTCAATTTCTTCCGCTGACATTATCCCGACCTCGAGAGTGGCTTGGGTCCTGGTCAGCCTCCAGATGATCTCCTGATCCTCCTCATCGGTCAAGGTTATCTCCGAGATCATATCGCCCAGCAAGCCGGAATCCAGTTTCTCAAAATCTTCCTCCCGGGTGGTGATGAACACGCCACCCATATCAGCGCAGCCGGGACTCATGTAGAGGTGGTCAGAATCCTTCGACCCATAATGGTGGGAACGGTGTTTCTCCCTGAATATGACCACAGATCTGTACTCTCCCGATGAACGCCATGAGATCACATTGATCCTAGGTTCCATGTCTTCCTCTTTCAAAGGAGCGCAATCCAGGAGCCTGTAGAACAACTTTGTCATGGATTTCGCTGTCGAGGCCTGGAGGATATAGATGCCGTTGGCATATTCCTCAAAATGGTATAACTTGGCCTCCTTGACCGAGGTCAGATACCTGATCTGAGGGCCAGTAGAATCCAGGGACTGATCCACCCGCTCCATCAAAGGCATATATCCTTTAGGGCATGCCTGGAAATGGAGATGATCCGGGGCTGAGGCTCCGCACTTAGGACCATTGTAAAAGCATATGAGATCCTCGTTACGAGTCACAAAATCCAGCATGTCTTGATACCGTTTCCAGATAGACTGCGGAATGTGCTCGAAACTGGAGATAACAAGATGACGGGGAAAAATCGGGAATGGGTTCAAGGTTATCCTGTACCGTTTCCCCTTACGCCCCTCGAAGTCTATGTTAAACTGCTCGGCGGGACGGTTCTCAGGACATAGGAAACACGGTCTGGCAGCGATGGAGGCCGGATCGAGGGCCGCTTCGGATGAGATTTTACGGCACGGGTTGAACTGGACTGTCACATCCAGGCCACCCACGTTCAGAGTCTTCGTCTTGACAGACTTAAGGTCACGATAATTCTTGGCCGCCAAAGGCCAAACCGAGAGTTGATCCCTGATGAATTTATCAATAGAGGTTCCCATCATAAAAGAGCCAGGATGGTTTCCTTCATCATAGAGAACTCATGCTCGAAATTGGGAGTGAAAACGCCTTTGCCCAATGAGGAGACGATCTCCTCCATGGACCAGTAACGGCATTCAGACACTTCCTCATTGGAGACATTGATTTTGAAATCACCTACAGTGGCGAAAACATTAACCAGTTCTTTCTCGGTGGAACTTTCCCAGAGATATGTTTTCAGGTATATCGGATTGAAAGCGCTGAAAGACAGCTCCTCAAAAGCTTCCCGGTACAAGGCGACCTCAAGCAGCTCACCATAGTCTACATGCCCGCCCACGGCGGTGTCCCACTTCCCGGGAAGAAGCTTTTTGGACATGGATCTTTTCTGAAGGAAAAGCTCACCGGAGCGGTTCAGGATGTGAAGATGCACCACAGGATGAAGCAACTTGAGTCCCGAATGAACCAACATCCTGGAAGACTGCCCTATCACGAGGCCGTTCTCCTCCACAACCGGCAGCATCTCGGCTCCTATCATCGGCCGCAAACCTGGCTTTTCTGAGCTCGGGAGCGGGAGCAATGGTGCGGGATCTACAGGATATATTAATTCAAACATCTGATTTTCAATAATTAATGATTCTCAACTCCTCCTCGGTATAGAGAATCTTATCAATGAAATCCGGAGCGATCCTGGCCAGCAACATAAATAATCCCAAAAACAGGATCACTGAAGCGACTGTACCTAAGACAGCGACAAGCCAATGTCTTCTCTTACTAGGAGCTTCAACCGCTTCGACCGACTTGACGGTCTTGACGGCTTCATCTTCGGACAAAGCTTCTTGAAGCTCCTTCACCACCGCTGTGACCTCCTCTGGAGTCTCCTCATGAGTCTTCAGGGAAACTGGTTCCAGTCCGAAACCTCCAGGGTAGATGTCAAGATCCTCGTCAGCGATAAAGAAAAAGGCATTCTCCTTTGTAGCCCTCAGACGGCCAAGTCCAGGAAGTACTATAAGTTTCTTGGACTGAAGTGTTTCCTTAAGCCCTGAGACAAACTCCCCCACTATCTCGGCAGCCTGCGATTTCTCAATTCCGTTAGTCTCGGAATAGAAATCCACGAGAAGGCTGTCATCCTCCTTCCACCGCTGACGAAAAGAAAGACGGCGATATGGTGGATTGATGGTGTAGCCCTTGTCGGAGAAACTGGATGGCATCAACTCAGAGACGAACGTCCCCAATCCAGGCAACGTAACTTCATCATTGTCAAGAATCAAATCCTTGACTATGTTGGAAAAGAGGTCGATGTCCATCTCCTTGGCAGTGATTATAAATACAAATATACGTAAAAAAACATACAAAAAAATTTGGAGAAATGTCTTTTTGTTGTACCTTTGCAATCCCGAAAGGGACATAACCTTCCTCAATAGCTCAGTTGGTTAGAGCACCTGACTGTTAATCAGGGGGTCGTAGGTTCAAGTCCTACTTGAGGAGCAGCAAAAGCACCAGCAGAAATGCCGGTGCTTTTTATTATCTTATCATATAGACAAACGAGTAATCATATAAAACTGGCACAGCGACACCATCAGCATTTTTACCAGGGCTCCATTTGGGAGAGGCTCCAACAACTCGTACAACCTCTGCATCTATATCTCTATCAAGGCTTTTCAAAACTTTTATATCTCTTACCGAGCCATCGGTTCCTATTGTGAATTGTATCACAACACGCCCGATAATATCCGATTCAGCGACAGAATCAGGTATCTTGAACCGGCTAATCACCCATTCCGAGAAATCGTTGACATTCCCATCGTTGAATTGAGGTTTAATATCTACTTGATCAAACGGCACGGTATCTGGTTCATGGACTGAAATGGTATCTGAAACCTTTGTATTCGCCCCTGTCCTTGGGTGATGACAAGCCGTCACAAAAACCAACAAAACCGAAATCGTTGTGAGTAATTTCAATAGCCTTATAGAACAATTTGTTTTTGTTATAATATTGTTATACATTTGCAATATAAAATATAATGAAATGATTGGACCATCAGTAACAAAGGTACAAACCGCCTTCCGATTAAACAAAGATTTGATCCGTCGTCTGAAGATGAAGGCGCAGAAGGAGAACAGGAGCCTCAACAACTATGTTGAGACTGTCCTGATGGACATCGCTTATAATGATCCTAACGATGAAACAATAGCGGCCATTGAAGAGGCCCGATCCGGAAAGCCGATGGATAAACTTGACGTGGATAACTTGGAAGGATTTGTGACGGAATTGTAATATGTGGGAAATTGTCTATTCTACAAGGTTTAGGAAGGATTTGAAGCGATATAAGGGGCAACCTGATAGAATAAGCGCTCTCAAGACCGTGCTTCGGCAGCTTCGGGATAATGGCAAAGTTGACGCATTCTATAAGCCACACAGACTCAGCGGCGAATACAATGATTGTATGGAATGCCACATCCAGAACGATTTCCTTTTAATCTGGATTGATGAATCCCTGCAACAGATCAAACTGGTCCGTTTGGGTTCACATTCGGACCTCTTCAAGTAAGGGTGTAAGTCCAGTTCAGCATTTCACTGTTTTGAGGAGCGGAAAACCTCATCGCTATCGCATGTCGCGCAGACGGACGTCAATCCCGGGGAGACGGGCAGGTAGCGAAGATATGTCTGTCTGGCCGAAATGATAGGGAATCAGCACTTTAGGCTTAAATGCCAGGGCCGCTGAGACGCACTGGTCAACTGTCATGGTATAAGGCTGGTTGACAGGCAGCAAAGCCACGTCAATATCTTTGAGATCCGCCATCTCAGGCACGTCTTCAGTGTCTCCCGCCACATAGACCCTCAATCCATCCAGAGTCAACACATAGCCGTTGCCATTGCCTTTTGGATGGAATTTCTCACGGCCTGGCGTGGTGTTATATGCCGGAACGACCTCGACTTTCACACCCTTAGCCAGCTCCTTCGAATCACCATTGCTTAGAACTTCTCCCTTGCCGATCTTCCCTTGGCTCGTCCTGTTAAGGAACAGCACCGTTTTGTCTCCTGTCAGAGCCGTAATGGCAGCTTCATCCAAGTGGTCACCATGTTCGTGGGTCACGAATATATAGTCGGCTTTTGGGAACTCCGTGGCATAGTCGGTGCTCTTCCCATATTCTCCGACTGGGTCGAACTGGATGGAGAGACCGTCATAACATACCTCCAAGGTGCCGTGTTTGATCAAGGTCAACTCCACAACTTTGCCTCCAGGGGTCTGGAAGCGCTCGACCTCATACTTTGTGACAGGCTTTCCAGCCTCTGTCCATGCCAAATAGCCTCCAGCCAGGTTAAACACCTCGAAACCGGCCTTGGACAACGCCGCGGCAGCCTCAGAGGCTCTTCTGCCACTACGGCAATAGATGTACAACGGAGCGGACTTGTCATAAGCCGAGGAGACATTGTCCACAAAAAGGGAATCGTACCAGTCATGGTTGACCGCTCCGCGGAGGTGGCCCTCAGAGAACTCCTCGGGAGTCCTGACGTCTATCAGCCGCACAGGATCAGGAGAGTCGATCTTAGCAGAGAAACCATTGACATCCAAATCGGTATAATTGGCCTTGCATGAGAAAAGGCCTAACAGGGAGAAAGCCATGATGGAAAAAATGAATTGGCGCATATCCTTGAAAAGTAATATGCGCCAATATAGTGATTTATTTCCAGAAGCCCCTCATCGCGGAGAAACTATAGGGATTTCCAGTTTGAGTGTCACGTTGCGGCCGGGATTGTGGATCCCGACATATTTCAAGCGACTCAAGTGATCGAAGTACACTTCATCGGTAAGGTTGTCAGCGATAAGGCTCACTGTAGCTATCCTTCTTCCCTTACGCAATATGTCAGTCGCCGCCGTGGCGCCTAGCAGTGTCACCGCCTCAGTTAAAGACTCTGTGCCGGGCAGGAAATGATCCTGAGCGTCACGGTGATCAATCCTGAATGATATATAACTATTATTCAACACCTTCCCGCTATGAGTAATCTCCCATTTAACATCGACTCCAAGTCTGGGTGCCGGTATCAGGGGCAGGTCTCCTTCGTCAGAGGTTCCCCTTACAAAGGAATATGACGCACCCAGATGAAGGCTGTGGATGGGATGAAAATCAAGAGAGGCTTCCGCCCCACGGAGTAACGCGTTCCCAGAAGTATAGGCATAGACATCCCTGTCCTCAAGAATGTCTCCTGTGCGACTGGCATAGATGTAATTGTCTATCTTATTGCGAAACAGGGCAACAGTGAAAAAGAAATGCTTGGTAGTCCAGTCGGCTCCCAAGTCGGCCTGAAGGCTGAACTCAGGATTCAACGCAGAGGAACCTATCTCATACCTCAAGGTGCCTTCGTGAACTCCATTGGAGGCCAGCTCGCTCAAGTTCGGCGCCCTGAATCCACGAGCCAGATTAGCTCTGACATTAATATTCCCAATGGGAGTGTAAACCGCCCCTAGACTCCCTGTAAGCCCCTTGAAATCACGGCTGAAGTCTTTGAACTTGTCTTCCAGGCCCATGCTGTGAAGATGCCTTATGTCTCCCCTAAGGCCACCTGAGAAATGGAATTTCCCCACCCCTTTGGATGTGGTGGCGAATAGCCCCGCATCAACAAGCTTGTAGGCGGGAATCAAGGCTTCCTCCCCGAGGTTATCACTTGTCTGGAACATCCCTCCAAAACCGGTGGATATGATCCATCCATCAATATTCCCGGATATATATTTCAAATCGTAGTTCAAGGTGTTGAGTTTGAAATCCAACTCAGCCTCATCGTCCTCCTCGTATTCCTGGCGGCGGTTCTGCTGGATACCCACTAAAGCCTTCACCCTGCCTTCTCCGACTCTTATGCTGTTGTCCCATGCGGCCTTGTAGTGATGGACATGCTGGAAAGGGAACTCAACGGAATAACCGGTCGGCCCGCTCAAAAGCCCATCCTCAAAACCTTCAATCATCCCGGGGATGAGACGGTAATAACCAAGAGTCACCCGGGAGAAACCCCACTTGCGGTTTGTCGCCAACTTTCCGGTCAGAGCCCTCTCACGGAATTGGGAGCCAGGGACCAGTCCCTCGGAAGCGTTCCTGTACGAATGGGCATATTTGTCACTGAAACGCAGATCCCAGATAAGGCCACCGGAATTTCCGGCATGAGAGACACTGTATGCGGCCAAGCCATTATTGCTCTGGTATTCGCTTGACAAGCCGGAAGAGAAGGTACCTGGAGCCATATTCGGGTCGGGATGGAATATGATAACGCCAGCCATGGCGTCGGAGCCGTACATAAGACTCGCAGGGCCCTTTATGATCTCGACATTGTGGACCCCGTTGGCGTCAACCTCGATTCCGTGCTCATCGCCCCACTGCTGTCCCTCCTGACGTATTCCGTCAGAGATCACGACAACACGATTGTAGCCGAGTCCACGGATAACAGGCTTCGATATTCCAGAACCCGTAGTGACTTGACTCACACCAGGTTCCCTTGATATGGCGTCTATGATGTTGCCTGAGGCCACCGATCTCAACTCCTTGAAATCCAAGAGGCTCACGGCCGAGGAAGTCTCGCCGAGTTTGCTGTCACCAGTCAGCCAGGTGACGATAGACTCATTCAAACGCAGATGCCGCGAGAACACATCTGTCGAGTCTTGGGCATGCGTAGAGAGAAGTCCTACAAAAAGAAGTACCGATAATACCTGAATTCTTAACCTCATTTACCCAGCTTCTCCTTAAGATGCTTGTGCGAGGGATGACTTTTGAGGATCGCGTCGCCAAGCTCCGCGCGGCGGCGCTCATAATACTCATGGCGGGGGGGATTCTCCGGGAACCAGCCACGCAGAACCCTCATCTCTTGCGAGATGATCTCATGGATACCCCAGAAGCATGAGAACGCGGCAGCTCCGAGAATAGTTGAGAGGATCATGCCATCTACAAGAATGGATGCGACGGTGAAAATGACTCCCGCGGCGCAGAAGACCAACCAGCTTCTCTTCCCCCAGTAATACTCCATTTTTATCGTGATTGGATGGCAGATGCCGATGATGAGGAATACCGCCACACCAACTATTAAACCACTGAAATTCATCTACTTCTACTATTTAGTATTTTCTGGAAAGCGAGCCTCTCATCGCCCGATGCCAGATAGATTATACCACAATAGGTAAACCCATGTTTGGCGATATTGTGGCGCATTATCGAATTATCCCGATGGGTGTCTATACGGATATTCGGATCTTTCGAGAAACAGAATTCCATGATGTCCGAGAAAACCCCATGGACCTCCGGATAGCTCGCGATCCGGTGGATAACGTGGTATGGTAACTCATCGTCCAACCACTTTCCTTCTATGTAATCATAAGTCGGCTCAGGAGATGGCAAAAAAGCGAAGTATCCAATTATCCGACCATCGTCCTCGATGACAAAGCCTCCGCCCCTTTGGATATCGAAAAGGATCGCCTCCCGGGATGGATAGTTGTCGGACCACTGGTTCAAATTCCCGTCTGAGCGCATAATACCCTTGGCGGCGTCAAGAACGGGCATAATTACCTGTAAATCAGCCTTCTTAGCTTCTCTTATAGTTCTCCCCTGGCGAGTCATAGCCCACAAATATAGCAAATAATGCCAACCCGCCAAGGGAGGAATAAAACTATAACGAATTAATGAATTCGACTACCGCCTCACGGTCTTCCTTTGACAGATTGTAGAACTTCTCCGTGGACTCATAGGCGTCGCTCTTCTTGCTGTAGCCGTGCCACATGATGGCCTCGATGACGTTTCTCGCCCTGCAGTCATGGATCCTGTCCTCAGCCCCGGTGTTAGCCCTGGAGAGCCCCCTGCCCCAAAGAGGGGTTGTGCGGCACCAACTCCCGTGGATTCCGTTCTTCATGAACAAGCGGTGCTGGATCATATCCGTGTAGGGGTATATCTTTTGGTTGCGGTACCTGGGAAGTTGCCTTCCCTTGGTTATCGCCGGTGCCCAATAATTATCATCCTTAGTCTCCCAGGAAGCCCTATGGCAAGTGGCGCAACCGATCTTGTTGAACACTTCCTTTCCCTTCTGGACCTCGGCCCTATTGAGGTTCCTCGCCCTCGGGATGGACAGGCCCCTGTGCCAAACAAGGAAGTTATAGTACTGATCGTCACTCATTTCCGGAGTGAAATTATGCCACTTATTGTTGAATTGGTCCGTGGTGGGGTCAAGGAGGCCAAGAATCGCCTCGGAGATCCCCTCATCGGTGCCGTCAGCATAATATGGCGATGAGGGATCAGCCTTGACAGCCGCTATAACAGACGGGGTTTCGGACATCTTCTTCGCCCATGCTTTTGTGGCGTAAAGGAAATGACGGTCCCCCCTGCTGACGTTTGTGATGTTCCAGATAGCGTTAGCCCCGGCGCCGTCCTGAAGCGAGGCGCGAGTCATGGCATATGTGAACCTCTTGAGTTTCTTTGTGCCGGCCGGAGCGGGAGTACCGTCGGCGAACTGCCCCTCAGCGAGAGTATACCAAGCCGTCGGAGCGAAATCTCCCGCCGCTTTATCCCAGAATGCCGGATTAAGCTCAACGTAAGGGGCTTCCGCGATGTACTGCTCCTTAATACTCTCCTCAGGAATGGCGTCAAGAAGCCCGGTTCCGATGATACCTATGGTCGATTCCAAACGAAAGGCCACAGGGCCAGTCTGGTAAGGGGTTGGATCGGTGTTGAAAGCGCTCTCAGGAATATTCAGCTCAGGGTATATCAACTCATAGGTCTCCCCGTCAGGGAAAGCCATCGGAAGACCGCTTTCCATTGAAGTGACCTTGATCCAGTTCAAAGCTATCTTGTCCTCGTCAATCGGAGGAAGAAAAGGCGCCACGGCCTTTGTCTGAGGCATACCTGTCACTTCCGCGACATAAGGACCGTCATCGCTATTAGCGCCGTCGGCAGGATGGTAAACAACTAGAAGATAGCCGTTTCCGAACCCGGCTTTATACTCTTTCTGCCACTTTCCATGACCATACCCAGGATGGCAATCAAGGCAAGATGAACGGACATATGCGGGACCCAGCCCCTTGAAAGGCTCAGTGCTCTGGGTGAATTTGCGCTCGAAAGCAGCCTCGCCAAGATTGAACTCCATTTCAAGACCTTGAGCGATAACCGATGGAGTCTCGTCCTCATAGCACCCTTCTGTGACATTGTCAGTGGTTCCAAGTTCTCCTCCAGGATACCACTCGGAAGCCTCGAAATTGCCAACTGCCTGACCCACATATTTAGCGTCGGGCTCCCTCTTCAAGGAAGGCCCGTCGCCATTTTCTCGGCAGGCGGCCAAAGCGACCGTCACCACACACAGAAGGAATAACCTTATTGCTTTACAATCCATGCCGCAGCCTTGTTAAGTTCCTCATCAAGCTTATTCACCTCATCCATCGCTTTCTGCACGGAAGAGTCGGTGTATATGTCCACGAAAGCCCCTTTTGCCTGGCACGCCTTCAAGGCCGTCAAAGAGTTCTCCAAGGCCTTCTGTATGTCCGACGCACCACTGTAATTATGGTTGCCAAGATAAGTCATTATTGACTTTGAGGAAGGAGAGGTGGCTCCCGCTCCTCCGTAGATTGAGTATTGAATACTGAGGATATTGTCAATGAAGTCCTGGAAGGATTTCTTGCTGTAGGGAGACTCGATGTAGTTGACATCCTCTCCCGAATGGGCGTTGCCCATCTTGACATTGGCCACCTCGTTGCATATATTGGAGCAACCGGCGATCAGGATAGAGGAAAGTGTCTCCTGCCAGGTGGAATATGTGCTGCCGATCTCAGCGGCCCCAAGCATATTCTCTCCGTATGTCTTGTCGGAACCTGTCAATGTCACAGCCACCTCGAGTTCCTCACAGCGAGATTTGTAAGCGGCAGAAGCATTAGGATTCCAGGAGACAAGCAGGCGGAAACAATTGTCCCTCAAGTCTCCAGCGACAGCGGTGGCGTAGATGAGCTCCTGCTCGCCAGTGACGGTCTTACCAGCGAAAGCCTCATGATCCTCGTTGGAGCGAAGAGCCTCGATCTTACGGTTATTCCCATCCCTGAAAAGAATGAACTCAATCCCGTGGAAGCCTAGAAGCTCTTGGCCGAGTTTAGCGGCGGCATAGGCTATACCATCCTCTCCCTTGAGGGCAGCCACCTGCTCGGCGTTGGAAAGGGACGTGGCGAGAGCCTCGACATCCAGAGGCCAAGTGTCGATGTGGGGATCGATACCGAAATCCGTGGCCGCTCCATAAAGGAAGGCTTCGGACTCCTCCCAGCTCTGACGAGCCTGGAGGAACTTCGCGCAAATGGCGTCTATCTCGCCCTGGCTCAAAGAAGTGACACCCTTCTGGGTAGCGGACGCAAGCAAATTGTACAATTCGTCGCTCTCTTTGGCGAGATCGCCATAGGTTGAGTATATAACCTGCGGAACATATTGCTCCACAATCTCTTTCATTTCTTTCTCCTCAGAGGAGAGACCACCCTTGGTCTCTTCTTTCTGGCAGGCGGCGAGGCAGGATAAAACCGCCGCCGAGCGCCATCCACACCAGCCAGAAGCCGGTGCCGCTGCCGACA
>ONSC01000006.1:23912-61529 GCA_900320365.1 uncultured Bacteroidales bacterium | reverse complement strand
AGAACTTCAAGGGGCAGAACAACAACACAGCCTGCAAGTCCCTCAAGACTTTTAGGAGCATCATCTTGTTCGGAATCAGGCTCGGCGTGATAGTCAGTGATCCGTATATTGGTATTGTCCATCACTTGGACCCGGTGAAGCGCACTTACCTTACGGACCGTGAGCTGCACGCCGTCATAGTTAAGAAGCTCGGCACCAAGCGGCTTGAACGGGTGCGCGATGTATTTGTGTTCGCATGCTATACGGGCATGTATTATTGTGAGATCAGCCGCCTGAAGGACGATGACGTAGTTGAAAGCTGTGGCAAGAAATGGATAAACACCCACAGAAAGAAAAACGGACAGCCGAATGACTGTCCGTTTTTTCTTTACTTGATAATGATGACAATAAGACTACACCCTCTGCCCGTAGCTGCGGTCGGTGGTGTTGACAGTGATCTTCTCACCCTGGTTGATGAAAAGGGGAACCATCACCTTCGCACCGGTCTCGAGAGTGACCTCCTTAAGGGCGCTTGTTGAAGCGGTGTTACCCTTCACTGCGGGCTCGGCATAGGTGACCTCAAGAGTCACATAAGTTGGAAGCTCGCAGGTCAGGCACTTCTCCTCAGGCTCGACGACGAACATCATCTCCACATGCTGTCCCTCTTTCATGAGGTCGGAATTCTCGACCACGTCGTGAGGCAGGTGGATCTGCTCGAAGGTCTCCTCATGCATGAAGTTGAAACCGTCCTCATCGGAATAGAGGAACTGGTAGGGACGTCTCTCAACAGTGATGACGTCGATCTTCATGCCAGCGGTGAAAGTGTTCTCAAGGATCCTTCCGTTCTCGAGGTTGCGGAGCTTTGTCTTGACGAAAGCGGGGCCCTTTCCGGGTTTGACATGCTGGAAATAGACTACCTGGCAAGGCTTGCCGTTGTAGTTGATGAACAGTCCGTTCTTGAAATCTGCTGTTGTTGCCATATACTGAATGAATTAAAAATCAATAACCATCAATCATGCAAATTTAACTAATTGACTTTTTTCATGCAAATAATGTTTAATCGTCGTTAAGATTCTTCACTTTGTTCAGAATGACAGAGTCATAGCATTGAGGACTATTGCTGATGATCCACTGGTTTCTTTTACAAACCGGAGACAGGGGAGTGTGCCTTGTGGGCTGTTGGGAAGGCTATTTGGATGGTGAGCCTCCTCTTTTAATAGGGGGCTCGCCAGATGGATACTCCTTATAACGCTGTAGAAGGGAGATCGGTTAGGCCTCGGTATGTAAAAATGGCCGATCAGGTCGGTCATGACGGATAGTCTTCGTTATTTAGGAGGGAGAAGAATAGTCTGAAGCAGTTGTTTATCAAGATGTGTGGCTCTGCTTAGGGCGGAGATCGAATATGTTTTACGGGAGGCCCACATTTGCCGCGCGACAGTGATCCTTTCCTGATCGGACAAACGAGAGACATATTCTTTGCCAAATAATGAAAGGCTGAGACATTTCGCCTCATGCCTAAGTTCTTTCTCACTCATGTCCAAAATGATCTCCCTGGCGCAGAGGGCATCTTCCGCCGTCTCCTTTTCTTTACTTTGGTACATGAATGCGAGAACCGCTTTTGGCGATGGAAAGAGTCTCTCTAGTCTCTGCCAGTCGATGTAACAATCCGGGACAATCAGACCGTTAGACCAATATGTCCATCCGGGAGGAAGCATGGTCTTAGTGTGGAACATCGCTCGCCTGTCTGTCACTCTCATGTCTTTGATAGGCGATCCGCTTGCTATTCTCGCTTTATGGTTGGAGAAGAAAATGTCTCCAACCCCTCCTACATAGTGCCAAGGCATCCTCCCATAGCCTGCGGCGATAGGATTCCGGTAATCGTACATGATCTTGTCTTTCAGCTCGTTCTCTGTGCTGATGTCATCTTTGCTTACCCGGATCTGTGTCTTCAGTCCCAAGCGGCAACGCCGTGTTTCCAGTTTTCTTTCCATCCCTTTCTTGAATCGCCACCGGTTTTCATCCCTCCCGGCCGCGATGCCGTGGAAATGAGTTGTCATCACTACATCCATAAGTATGATGACATCCGTCTCTAACGCTGTGACAGCGATCAGGTTCAGACCTTCAATCTTGTCAGCGTCGCTCTCAAATAATGCGGAAACGTTCCTGCCGTCAGAATAAATATGAGAGCAATCGTTAATTGTTTTGTCTATCCATCCCATAGTTCAGTTTTTCGGCGATTATCGCGATACTTATCCGTTGAACCAAAAATTCAACGGATAATCTACAAAACTCCTGTTGAACGGCTCTCAAATGGCAATCACGTTGGTGTTTTGACTCAATAAACACGGGAAAAGAAAAAGACCCACGACAAAAAGGCTATTGAATACTTTACAAACCGGGGACAAGGGAGTGTGTCTTGTGGGCTGCTGGAAGGGCGATTCGGATGATGAGCCTCCCCTTTTTATAGGGGGCTCGCCAGATGGATATGCCTTGCAATGCTATGGAAGGTCAATCGGTCAGGCTTCGGTTTGTAAAGACGGTCGATCAGGTCGGCCATGACAGAAGAAAGCTGGTCGGCCATGATGTAAGATGGTTAATTGAGAGTGAGGTCGGCTACTGCGGTGGCGACTTCCTCTAGAAGCCAATGGGGGGTGGAGGTGGCGCCACACACACCAACGCTTTCATCTGGACCGAACCAGGAGGGGTCTATCTCCTTCGGGTCTGAGATGTGATAGGTTCTGGGATTCCTGGAGCGGCAAAGGTCGCAGAGGACTTTTCCGTTGGAGCTGGAAACTCCTGACACAAAAATGATTATGTCATGTGATGAGGCGAACTCGGCGAGTTCCTCATGTCTTGATGCGACCTGTTTGCAAATCGTGTTGTGGACGGTCAGTCTGGCCTTGGCTCTCTCGGACAAGACAGAGCAGATCTCGGAATATTCGGTCGGACTCTTTGTTGTCTGTGAGAATATCTCCAGCGGGACATCCGTCCTGATAGTCCCGGACTCCAGCGCTGAAAGCAGCATCTTCATGTCCTCAATCACAACTGCGTCGCCGCCTACCTGTCCCAGCAGCCCCAGCACCTCCGCATGACCGATCTTCCCATAGATGATGATCTGCCCTCTCGGCGGCGTGGCCTGTCCAGATGGCGAGACCACTGCCACCCTCGGCACGTTAAGAGGGGGGACCGGAGCTTCGCTTTGCGAAGCGAGCGGTGGGGCCGAGCGAAGCGAGGCGGTCGAGCCGCTGGTGCGGGCCACGCCGCCATTGAGGCGTGAATAAACTTCCCGGATGTCTTTCTGGAGTTTCAGGACGACAGGGCAGGTGCAATCTATGAGGTTGATCCCCGCCTCTCGGGTGAGCTTATAAGTGGATGGCGGCTCGCCATGTGCCCGAATCAGAACCGTCTCATTATCAGGTGATTGAATATTACCAATGTCGTCATGGCCGATTGTCACGAGTCCCTTCCGGCCAAGTCTTTCAAGTTCGGCCTCATTGTGGACTATCGCACCGAGGGAATAAAGCTTATTCCCGGGATGTGAGTCCAGGAACTCCTCGGCCTTGCTGATGGCGCGGATCACCCCGCCACAGAAACCGGAACGCTTGTCTATCTCGACAGTGAGAGCCATTATTCCAGAATCCCGAACTTGCCTTGGCAGAGTCCCTGGAACCAGACGGTCTCCTCGTGGAGTGTCATGTCAGAATTGTCCAGGACATAAGCATCGGCGGCACGGGAAAGGGGAGAGACTTCCCTGTGGGAATCGATGTAATCCCTCTCAAGGAGGTTCTTCATGACCTCTTCCATGACCGGCTCCTGCCCCTTGGCTTTCATCTCATCGAAACGTCTTTGTGCTCTGACCTCAGCTGTGGCGGTCATGAATATCTTGACTTCGGCGTTTGGAAATACCGTGGTGCCTATGTCGCGGCCGTCCATGACAACCCTTTTGCGTTGTCCGAAAGCGTGGAGCTTCTCATCCACAAAGACTCTGACAAAAGGAATAGCGGAGATCGGGCTGACGTGGCTGGAGACCTCAAGCGTGCGGATCTCTTGTTCGACACGGCGGTCCCCGATGTATGTCCCGTCAATCCGGAAATCGAGATCGAGGGTTTCCAGGGCGGTTTTGAGGCGAGCCTCATCGATGGTTCCGGACCCGTCAATGATCCCGTTCTCGAGGGCGTGGAGGGTAACTCCGCGATACATCGCTCCGGAGTCCAGATATAGGAATGAATATTGCTCGGCTATCAATTTCGCGAGCGTGCTTTTTCCGGTTGAGGAGTAGCCGTCAATGGCTATGATAATGTCAGGTATGTTCATATGACAAAAATATCAAAATTCCGGGAAAAAGTCCGATATTCGCGTAAAGATGTGATTGAAAAGACAGCCTTTATGAAGATTCTTATTGTAGACGACGAGAGAGCCATCAGGAACTCTTTGGGTGAGATCCTTTCTGACGAGGGTTATGAGGTCGATACCGCAGAGGACGGGCCTTCCGCTCTCGCTATAGTTGACAAAGAGCGTTTTGATGTCATATTCTGTGACATCAAGATGCCAGGGATGGACGGTACGGAAGTCCTGGAAAAGCTTGTCGCTGATGGGATTGACTCCGCGATAGTGATGATTTCCGGTCACGGAGACATTGACACGGCTGTCGAGTGCATAAAGAAAGGTGCCTTTGACTTCATTCAGAAGCCGTTGGATCTCAATAGAATACTCATCACCATCAAAAACGCCACCGACAAGGTGAGCATAGTTAAGGAAAACCGTCAGCTCAAGAAAAAGGTCTATGGCCAGAAGATGGTGGGAGAGTCAGAGCCTATTCGTCATATCAGGGATATGATCACCAAGGTCGCCCCTACCGATTCCAGGGTGCTGATTATGGGTCCCAACGGTTCCGGAAAGGAGCTTGTGGCGAGAAGCCTTTACGAGCAGAGCGCAAGGAGCGCGATGCCTTACATCGAGGTCAACTGCGCCGCTATTCCCTCAGAACTAATTGAGAGTGAGCTATTTGGTCATGAGAAGGGATCGTTCACCTCAGCGATTAAGCAGCATAAGGGTAAGTTCGAGCAGGCTGATGGAGGAACCTTGTTCCTCGACGAGATAGGGGATATGAGTCTCGCCGCCCAGGCTAAGGTGCTGAGGGTGTTGCAGGAGAAGAAGCTGTCCAGAGTTGGAAGTGACAAGGATATAATTGTCGACGTGAGGGTTGTGGCGGCCACGAACAAGGATCTTCGCAAGGAGATTGAGAAAGGTAATTTCAGGGAGGACCTGTATTACCGTCTCAGCGTGATCGTCATCAAAGTGCCCTCTCTGGATGAGAGGAAAGATGACATCCCGCTGTTGGTGGACTATTTCGTGGAGCAACTCAGCACGGAGAAAGGCCTGCTATCCAGGCCATTCTCTCCTGAGGCCATCAAGCTTCTTCAAGAGAAGACGTGGCCAGGAAACATAAGGGAGCTTTGCAATGTCGTTGAGAGGCTGTTGATTTTCGGAGGCAATCCTATCAGCGCGGAAGACGTGAAAATGTACGTCATTCCTGTTCAATAGCCTTGCGTATCGTGGTGTCCACCCCGAGGTACATCTTGTAGAAAGCGTTTTCCCCAAGTTTGGAATATCGACCTATTAGCGCCCGTAACTGCGGGAGCAGGTACTCCTTTGTCTGTTCCCATTCCTGGGCGGAGCAAGGGATTCCGTCCACTCTCAACGCATATTCACGGAACTTGGTGGGAATATCCATCTTGTCAAGAGCGAGGTTCAGCTCGTCAAAGTCCTCGATTCCGGAGATCGTGCCTCTGTACTTGTCGAACATGGCGGACGAGAATCTCATCTGCGTTGCTTTCCTGTTGCAGGCGATGTAGAAATCCGTCGCCCTGGTCGTGTCCACCGGGACGAATATGTCGGGTATGATACCACCTCCACCATAAACGGTCCTTCCGGCGACAGTCTTATAAGCGGCGGTGGAGTCAACCTTGATGCTGTCGGCGTCGTACATCTCACCTTCTGAGTAACGTTTATAGATGTCGTAGCGGTAGTCATCAGAATATGGCTTCTGGATGCATCTTCCGGAGGGAGTGTAGAATCTCGCCACTGTCAATCTGACGCCAGACCCGTCGCTGAAATAGAGCGGCTCCTGGACGAGTCCCTTCCCGAAGGAACGCCTTCCGATGATGGTTCCCCGGTCATTGTCCTGGATGGCTCCGGCGAAAATCTCACTTGAGGAAGCTGTTGATTCATTGATAAGTACGACGAGCGATACGTTCTTCAGAATGCCCTTTCCATCAGCTTTGTATTCTTCTTTCTTACGGTGGAGACCCTGCATGTAGACTATCTCGTCCCCCTTCTCAAGAAACATGTCGCTGAGTAGCAGCGCCTGGTCAAAATACCCACCGGAATTATCCCTGAGATCCAGTATAAGCTTCTTCATTCCTTTTGACAGGAGTTTCAAGGAAGCGAGGTTGATCTCGTTGAAAGTGGTCTTGGAGAACTTCGCGAGCTTTATGTATCCTGTCGTGTCGTTCGCCATGAAAGCGGCGTCCACACAGTGGACCGGGATCTTCCCCCTGGTGATGTCGAAGACGATGTTCTCCTTACCTCTGCCCACGGTTATCTTGACCTTTGATCCGGCAGGTCCCTTCATCCTTCTCACCATGCTGTCTTGCGGGAATTTAACGCCGGCGATGACCTTGTCATCGACCTTAAGGATCCTGTCACCCTGCTGTAGTCCAGCTTTCTCTGAAGGACCACCCTGGATGACCTCGATCACTGTAGCCGTGTCATTAGGGACATTGAACTGTATTCCTATCCCATCGAAATTGCCGGCCAAATCCGTCTCAGCCTCATTTAGTTCCACGGGTGGCATGTAGACTGAGTGAGGGTCAAGCCTTGAGAGAGCCGCCACAATGGCGGCCTCGGTCACGCTCTCGTTGTCCACTGTGTCGACATAGTTCTTGTCGATCTGGTCCAGGATCAAATTGAGCTTGCGCCATTGCCCGTACTGGACATTGAGATAGTGCTTCTTTTGACGGTAAGTGTTATATGTCGTGACGGCCAGGGCACCGACAATGATGCCCAAGACTGCGATCAGGATGGGGGAAATCTTTCTCATTCTTAATCTACCTTCTCGACCTCAATCCCAGCCCGGCGCAAAAGGTCTATACCGTCCGTCAGGCGATATTCGTCCTTATACACAACTCTCTTGATGCCGGATTGGATGATCAATTTAGAGCACTCCAGGCAGGGAGACGCGGTCACATAAAGAGTCGCCCCCTCACTGCTGTTGCCGGATTTTGCCACTTTGGTAATAGCGTTTGCCTCAGCGTGCAGGACATATGGCTTTGTCACACCGTTCTCGTCCTCGCAGATGTTCTCAAAACCGGAAGGAGTGCCGTTGTAACCGTCTGAGATGATCATTCGGTCCTTGACTATCAAGGCTCCGACCTGACGTCTCTTGCAATATGAGTTCTTGGCCCAAACTCCGGCCATCTCAAGGTACCTATGGTCGAATTTCTCCATTATTTAGCGTTTCTCTGGTAAAGATATCTCTTGATGGAACGCTTGGGTGTCCTCTCGAAATCTTCCGGCATGAACTCAATCTTGCGGATCTGGGCGTAGCCGGGAATCTCTTTGTTGATGTCGGGGAGGAGATCGTTCAAAGTCTTCTCAAGCTGGTCACGGGTCAGTCCGTCCAGCTCAGCCTGATGGTAGTCCGGATAGATGAGGGCAGTCAGCCCGCCATTATCCTCTATGACCAGGGAATCAACCACATAAGAAACGGCATTGATGACGGATTCCAGCTCCTCAGGATAGATGTTCTGACCGTTAGGACCAAGGATCATGCACTTGCTGCGCCCCCTGATGAAGAGGTAGCCATCCTTATCGATAATACCCATGTCTCCGGTCCTCATCCAACCGTCCTCGGTGAACAGGCTCGCGGTGGCCTCATCGTTCTTGAAATATCCCAGGGCCATGTTAGGTCCCTTGCACTGTATCTCACCCTCAATCCTCTCTGGATCCTCGGAATCAATCCTTATCTTCATATTATAGGCCGCCTTTCCGCAAGAATACAGCTTCTTGTCATTGAAATGGGCGTAGGTGATGATAGGGGCGCACTCGGTCATGCCGTAGCCGACGGTGTAAGGGAAGTCAATGTCCCAGAAGAACTTCTCCACCTCCTTGTTGAAAGCGGCGCCTCCCATGATGACCTCGACGAAGTTTCCTCCGAATGCGGTCACAAGCTCTGTGCGGATCTTCTTGCGTACCATCTCGTTCAAGACAGGGATCCTGAGCATGGTCTTTATGCTGCCCTTCTCAATAGTCTTTTGGATCTTGGACTTGTACACCTTCTCGATGATGAGGGGAACGGCGATGATGATGTTCGGCTTGACCTCCTGGAGAGCCTGGGTGATGATTTTCGGGCTTGGAATCCTGGTCAGGAAGTGGACATGCATTCCAATGGACATTTCGAACAGGAACTCGAACATCATACCATACATGTGAGCGGTCGGAAGCATGGAGACAACGTTTGATTTATTGTTCAGCTCTGGAAGGACATGCTTGGCGAACTGTATGTTGGAGCAGAGGGCCCTGTAGGGAATCATGACACCCTTCGAGAACCCGGAGGTACCGGAGGTGTAGTTGATCATCGCCAGCTCATTGGGCGAATCCTTGTAGTAATTCAAGTCCTCGGGTCCGAATGTGTTAGGGTGACGCTTTCCGAAATACTCGTTCATGTGCTCACGAGCCTCGACAATACGGTCGTTCTTGGCATAAAGGAGCTGGAAAGTGTTGATTCTCACCACCGCATAGACACCGGGCATCTCCTCTGGGCTCAAACCCTCCCAGATCACGTCGTCCACGAACAAGACCTTCGCGTCGGAGTGGTTGACGAGATAGTGGATATTACCGGGCTTGAACTCGTGGAGGATAGGCACCACCACGGCTCCGTAGGTCATGGCGGCGAGATAGCTCACAGCCCAATTGACTTGGTTACGGGCGCAGATAGCCACCTTGTCACCCTTGTGGAGGAAGCACTTCTCGAAAGCGATATGCAACTTCTCAATCCTCCTGGCGACGTCGCGGTAGCACAAACTCACTCCCTGGTAATTCGAGAGAGCGAGCCTGTCCCAATTCTCCCTGAAACTCTGCTCAATCAGTTTATTCACTGATTGGAACTTGAATTCTTCCATGATATTATCGTTTATTTTTTTCCAACTTGAAAGTTCTTTCCTTGCCGTCATGGCACTTGGCCACAAAAGCGCCTTTTTCATTTATGGTGATCTCACTGTCGAGGCGGATCATCTTCTTGCCTTCTCCAATGAGGATCGGCTCCCCGCCTTCGAACGGGCACACGAAAGCTTGTCTTGAGGTACGTACAATCCAGTACTTGTTCCCTCCGCCTTCCAGAAGCTCCGGAAGGCTCTTTATTGTCTCCTCTGAGGTTATACCCTTCCATGAGGGCATAGGATTGCCCTTAAGATCATACAAGCCCACGGTGTTGTCCTTGAACAAGACCATCGCCGTGTACTCATTGTTCCCGGAGAAATCATACGCCTCGGGTCCGAGGGATATCTTCTTGCCCAAGTCGATCGGGGTACCGCCCACAAAGCGTCCAAGCCTGTCGATCATGTATAATTTGCTGTCGGCGGCGAACAGATACTGAAGCTTCCCATTCTTGTAGAAGTCCACTTCCTTGACATATCCCCGGAACGGGAACTTGAACGGAATGCCCCACATGTCTTTCCCGTTCTCGTCCTTAAGGCATATCGAGAGGTGAGAATTCTGGTACAGGGTGTTGATCTTGCCTGTTGCGCTGTTCATGACCTTGAACTCGCCATTCGACACGGTCACGGTCGTATCCCTGACAGAAGGTACAGGAATCTTCCCTCCAGGAATCTCTGTCCTGGTCACATCCAGTTTGAGCCCCATCTTTTCCCCACCGGAGAGTGCGGAGAGGATGGCCGGGACATAGGACACTCCGGAGATCACTTCTCTGAAACCTTCAGCCATAACCGGACTGAATGAAGTGCCTATAAGGTTAGGATCCTCTGTCAAAGAATGGTACATCCAGAATCCACAGCCTTTTTGAGGTATCTTATCGGACAGCCCACTCGCGGAAAGCCTTTCCCGCAAAGTCTCGAAAGACATCAAGGTGAACTCGTCCAGGCAATCTCTCTCGCCAATGACCATCCATCCGTTGACTATCGCAGACGCGGACTCTTCTTCTCCGTTGAATATTTCCCCGAACACGGTCTTCGGGAACCCGGCGAGTCGTGTGAAATCGCTGACCCCTTCAGCTTGGCGCTTTCCGCCCGGCTTTACGAAGAGCATCTGGCGAAGTCTGCCTCCAAAATGGAGGTTGACGACAGCCACTTCCTTTATATCCAATGATTTAGCCCATTCCTCGGCTGACTGCCCCGATTCCTTTTTCTGCTTTGACAACGTGGCTTCGTATTTGTCGAGCTTGGCTTTGGAGTCAAGGTAGTTCCTGTATGACTTCAGGTAGGAGCCTATATTGCCGACAGGAATATCAATTATGAAGTCGGTGTTGGAAGGTACAACGTCAGGGATCCCTACAGCCCCGGTGCCGGCGTGCCGCAGGACATTCATGTAGAATGCCGGATCACTTCCGTACAACAGGGTGCCGTCCATGGATACGCCTGAGTCGGAATGCTTTGTCAGACTGAAGGCTGTCCATCCTGCCAACTCCTTGAAGAAACCGCTGAATTTGCGATACTTACGTGCGAAATAGGCCTCAATTATATTGTCTGAATAGGAATTGGACACGAACATTATGTCGCTTCCGGGAACCTGGGAGGCGAGTTCGGCGAATCCACTAGACTCAATCACGGAATGTCCCTCAGCGAGATGTCTCGCCGAAGAATTGGCGATTGTCTCGGATGATGAGATGATGATCAAGTCCCCGGCAACCCTTGAGAACAAGCCTGAAGAATCAGCTATTGCCCTGAGTTTGGAGCTATCGTTCCAAGTGGAATCCGAGATCTCCTTGCTGGATTTGACCACCAGTAGCGGAGGCATATCCTTGCTGTAGTGGATGGATATGATCGCGGGATCTTTCTTGAGCCCCTCGAATGACTCATGGGCGATCTTGTCGAATTTGCGTGAGGTTAGTTGCCTGAACACCGCCGTTGTGTCTCCAAGCAGTTCCATCGCCCTGCCGAAGTTCTTGACGCAGAACACGATGGCGGCGTCCGAAGGGACAGCCTCAATCAGCTCATGGCGCTCGATGAACTGTCCGGCATCAACGGCCGGAGCTTTTTTCTTGGAGTCTGAATACAGCGAGGCCACTGCCACCGCGATCCCTCCAACCAGGATCACGGCAACGGCTATCAGAATATACAGGGTTTTCTTGCTCATTGCGCTATGAACATGTACACTATATTTCCAATCTGCCTTGGCGGGGCGGATGTCGAAGCTGAGAATTTGGACAGTCTCGCCGCCCTGATGGCGAAATCACGCAGACACCTGTCTGACGAGGAGGCGTCCTCCTGCACTTTGGCGTTAAGGACATTGCCGGAGGGGTCCACTGTGATAATCACGGTGACATGACCAGATCCCAGGCACCTGTAGGCGGGAATGGAGAGCCTGCTGGCCTTTCTCCCGTCGAGTGCGTATGAGACCACGGACGGACCACTGTAGGCTTCTTTCTTTGGCTCCTCTTTTTTTACTGTCGGCTTGTTGATGGCCACATAGTCATCATCAGGCTCGTCGGCTTTGAATCCGTCCTTCAGCTCTTGGGCCAGCCTCTCTGCGTCTTTGTAGAGCTGCTCTGCATTGGTGTTGCGGTCGTCCTTAAGGATGGAGCTCCTGTCCACGGCGATATTCCTGATCGGAACACCTGCGGCGGAAGCTAGGAGCTGGTCAAGCCTGTCGCTCACCTCTTCCTTGAAATTCTCCTCGGCTTTTTTCTTCTCGACCTCCTCCTGCTTGGTGAAGTCGAGGACAAAGGTGTTTTCCCTCTTCAGCGCGGCACCGATTTGACAGGCCAGCAACACGATGATGATCAACAAATGGAAGATCACCGTGATGTAAAGTCCAGCCCTGTCCTCGCTTTTCATGATGCCCTATTTCCCCTCTTCTTTCTTCTTCTCCCTCAACGACTTCTCAACCGTGGCTGAGATCATGTTAATGGCGACCTGGTTATGGCCTCCCTGGGGGATGATTATGTCGGCGTACCTCTTGCTGGGCTCGATGAACTGGAGGTACATCGGCTTCACGGTCTTGGTGTAACGCTCGATAACTGTCTCCACAGTCTTGCCCCTCTCAAGGATATCCCTGGCCATGACCCTCATCAGGCGGTCATCATCGTCGGCGTCGACAAAGATCTTGATGTCCATCTGGTCACGGAGCTCCTTGCATGAGAAAATGAGGATGCCCTCAATGATGATCACGTCAGCGGGAGCGACTCTCACGGTCTCCGTCTTTGAACGGGAGCATGTGATATAGGAATATACCGGCTGCTCGATGGTTTTGCCTGCCTTTAGCTCAGCGAGTTGCTGGCAAAGAAGCTTGAAGTCGATGGCGTCCGGATGGTCGAAGTTGATCTGCTGCCTCTCCTCCATCGGAAGATGGCTGGAATCCTTGTAATAAGAGTCCTGCGGAATGGTCACGACCTTTTCCTTGAGCCTGCTTGTGATCGCGTTGACCACTGTGGTTTTTCCTGAGCCGGAACCACCGGCGATTCCTATGACTAACATATCGTGGATTATTAGAATTCAGCGTTTTTGGGAGTCCTCGGGAAAGGAATAACGTCACGGATGTTGGACATTCCAGTGACGAAGAGGAGAAGTCTCTCGAAACCGAGACCGAACCCACTGTGGGGAACTGTCCCGAATCGGCGTGTGTCAATGTACCATTCAAGGTTCTTTCTGCTCATTCCAAGCTCAGTTATCCTCCTCTCAAGTTTCTCGAGAGAAGCCTCTCTCTCCGATCCTCCAATTATCTCGCCAATCTTAGGGAAGAGGACATCCATTCCCCTGACTGTCTCCCTGCCGGGAGCGCAGCCTTCATTCTGTTTCATGTAGAAGGCTTTTATGGCCATAGGGAAGTCGGTGAGAATCACTGGTTTCCCGAAATGCTTCTCCACCAGGTACCTCTCGTGCTCGCTCTGGAAGTCTGTCCCCCAACTGACCGGGAACTCGAACTGTGTTCCGTTCTTCACGGCCTCCTCAAGGATGGCCACGGCGTCTGTATAGGTCAGCCTCTGGAACTCGATGCCCAGGACACTACGGAGTCTCTCGATCAGACCGTCGTCGTATTTGTTGTTGAGGAAAGTCAGGTCGTCCATGCAGTTGTCAAGGGCGTACTGGACAAGGTACTTGACAAACTCCTCGGCGAGGACCATGTTGTCATTGATGTCGTAGAAGGCCATCTCGGGCTCAATCATCCAGAACTCGGCCAAATGTCTCGGTGTATTGGAGTTCTCCGCCCTGAAAGTGGGGCCGAATGTGTAGATCTCGCCAACGGCTGTGGCTCCAAGCTCACCTTCCAACTGGCCGCTCACAGTCAGGCTGGTCTTCTTTCCGAAGAAGTCCTTGCTGAAGTCAACTTTCCCATTATCCTTCTTCGGGACGTTCTCAAGGTTGAGCGTAGTGACCTGGAACATGTCTCCAGCTCCCTCCGCGTCAGACTCGGTGATCAGGGGAGTATTGAGATATACGAAACCCTTATCATTGAAGAACTTATGAATAGCGAAGGCCATGGCGTGACGAATCCTCAGAATCGCTCCGAAAGTATTGGTCCTGGGACGCATGTGAGCCACAGTGCGGAGATATTCAAGGGAGGTGTCCTTCTTCTGGAGGGGATATCTCATCGGGTCGCACTCTCCGAGAACCTCTATCTCTTTGGCCTGGATCTCCACCGCCTGTCCACTGCCGACAGACTCCACCAGGACGCCTTTCACCGCGAGGCTGGCTCCGGTCGTGACTTTGGTGATAAGACTCTCGTCAAAATTGGCCATATCCGCCACGACTTGGATATTATTGACAGTCGAGCCATCATTGAGGGCGATGAACTTGATCTGTTTGTTTCCTCTCTTTGTCCTTACCCAGCCTTTGGCAAGCACCTCTTGTCCTGGCGCCGCCAACAGCAGCTCCTTCACCTTTTTTCTTGTGATAACGCTCATTTCGTTCATTACTTTACATAATCCCACAAATATACTAAGAAATTATCTTTCGTCACACAAATAAACCCGCCATCGTTTATTGAAAGCGATGGCGGGCCTTTTATGAATAATATCCACTAACGGAACCAATCAAGAAATCGTTCGTCTGTGCTACTGGTCTCAAGCTCGGTATAGCCAATGAGAAGGTATTCCCCGTCCGGGGTGATAATCTTAATACTGAGATTTCCCTTCATGGGAACATCGTAACGGAAACCACCCTTAACTCCCTCCTGGGTCATTTCCCCGGAGATTGAGAATTTGCAATCCTTTTGCTTAAAATATAAGTCAACAGTATCACAGGTCATGTCTCCATAGGACAGAGTTCCACTGCGTGTTTTCTTGCTGAAATGGATTATCCCGTCATCGGACACCTTGAAAGGGACATTGTCTATGCACATACACACATATAAACCCTTATGTATCCATGTTGGTCCCTTCTCAAAACTCCAGTCGTCAGGCTTCTCCTCCGGATCCACTATTTTGAAAGACTTGAACAACAGAGATGCTGTTCCTTTATCGTAATCAGGGAGTATCGCTACCTCACCTGTCTCAGGAAGTGTCACTGTCTCAACCCCCCACTCACTTAACTCGGCCGTGACAACATTCCGCTGGGCAGATGTCCAGATGTCTGAAGAGAACTCCTTATCTTCTTTGTCATTCGACCAGTCGAATATGTCTTCAACAAGGTTGCATGAAGTCATGAAGATGGCCATAGTGGCGAATAAAACAAAATACTTTTTCATAATTAGCGTTTTTTTTTGAACCTACAACCTACTATCTAAATCCAATTTATTTATAAATCTTGCATCGTAATCATCGAAAAAGACGAGAAGATTGTAAATAAGTGTGAAAATTGCTCATAATTCCATAAGTTTACTGTGGCTAAGATAGTTTTTTCATAGCGATAATTAAGCGTATAAAAGCGTAACAAAAGCCCTTTGTTACGCTTTTATATCCCAGCGGATGCGACTTCTCTCGTAACTCGCTTATTATAAATAAGTTTCGTTGGGCAAAACCACACCGTACCGTTACGCTTATTTGAGTGTGTCGAAATAGATAAGATAGGTGTCTTTCGCCTCAACCGCCGATTCCGCTATTTTCTTTTTCAGCCTGTTTTTCTTGACTCTTGCGTGCTCAAGGGTTGATGTCCCCATTAGCAGCATTATGGTCGTGTTATCAAATCCGGCGAACACATAACTCGCAAGCCTGCTTTCTTGTTCAGTCAACCCGGGGAAATCACGAGAGAACCTGCTCATTATCCCGCCGGTTTCCTTGTCCAGGGCTTTCTCGAATTTATCTCTCGCCGCACTGTCCCTCCCGACTATATTAACCTGCTCGTTGATCATCTGATACAACTTCTCTTGAGATGGTTCCTTCCCTCCCTCCGTGAGATGGTACATATCTTCAAATATGTCCGACAAATATGAGAATCTTGCCTTTGCTTTCTTCTTGTCAAGCAGTGTGTTCTCTACCTGCGCCTCGCTGAGTTGCATCTTCAACGAATCAATAATCAAAGACATTCTTCCCTGATCTTCAATGTGGCGCCTCCTCTCTCTAATAACAGCCACAGATATCAGAAATATCATTATTGTTGAAAACAGAATAATCAGAAGAATTATACCGCGTTGTCTTTGGTCCTGTAGCTCGGTCTCAATTGCTTTGGTCTCCATGTATGCTCTCTGTGCGTTAGCTGCAGATCTGGCCAAATTAGCTGCATAAAGTGAGTCATAAGTTTGTTTAGCCAGCCATAAAGATCGATAAGCTCCCTCATAATCACCTCTGCTCTGTTGGATTCTGTGCTTCCAGTAATAATATGAGTAACGATTATTAGCCTTGGAGTCTAAGCATTGTTTTAATACCGAATCTGATTCCTCGTGCTTCCCGGATAATGATAACAAATACGCATAAGCGCAATACTGATCCACATTATCCAGTCGGCCGTTGAGCGATAAGGCCTGGGACATATGCGGATATGCCCAGGAGTCTTCCTTATTAGGGGATGATAGAATTGCTATGGCATATAGAGCCTCTATTTTCCCTTTTTGAATGACTGTGAAAGTGGTATCATTTATTAGAACATTAAAGAGAGAGTCCCCCTTTTCCCATTCTTGGAGATTGATCAAATTTGTCGCTTTAATGACAATCTCCTTGTTCTCTTGATCCTTTCTCCCGCACTCTTGAAAGCTTTTTATGGCGTTGTCGATATAAACGTCAGCCATGTTATAATCCTGGGTTCTGATGTATGTTTCGGCCATTCTGGAGAAAAGGATTCCCAAGAGGTTCCCGTCTCTTATCCCAGAAGATTGTTCCATTGCCCGGATAAAGGAGACTATGGCCTGGTTATAAATACCGCCATTAAATTCCTCGATCCCTAAATACATCCACGCCTTGAGGCGCTGCTCGGGGGTGCCGTGGCGATCGTACCAGTCCACGGCTGGCTGTACGACACGCGTGTCGGCCGTGTCGATGTAGTCCTTGTCAAGGGCCGCGGCGTGGAGCAGTGCGAAACTGGCCTTGGCCGCCCTGCCTCTCAGCGCTGTCGTGTCCACCTGCCTCAGCAAGATGAGGGCGCTGTCGGGACGGCTGTCGAGGATGGACTCGATGTCCGAAAACCGCTTTTGTGATAAGTCCTTGCCACAGGATACACAGAGGATTAATCCGCAGAATAGAGTCATCCCTGTTATCAAAAATCTGATGATTCCCTTTGGCATGATTAAATTGGTTGCTTATACAAATATAACAAAAAAGAGGCTGACTTTCTTTAAAGCCAGCCTCCTTTTTATGTGCGATTTGTCTTGACGGGTTACTGTCCTTTCTTACGGGCAGCGTACATGATCTTAAGGGCGGAGCAGCGCCTTAGCTCCTGCTTCACGTCCGTCACAATACCCATCCTGACATCTTCGTCAGCTTTAATGTCGACCTGCATCAACTGTCTGTCGGCCTCGCTCATAGCGTCGCGCTCGGCGGCGATGAAGTCACGGATGTCGTTGGTGGTCTTGAAGGAATCGTTGAGCTGGATCCTAGCCTCGGTTCCGTACTGGCCCTGATACTGGGCGGTAGGGGAGCCGATGTAAATGTAGGAAGCCAGGTCTTTCCTCTCAAGTTTCGCGACCTCGGTAGCCTCAGGAAGATGAACCTTGACCTTGACCTCACTCGAACGCATCTGCGTTGTCACCATGAAGAAGAACAGGAACATGAACACGATGTCGGAGCTTGTTCCAAGCTCAGGCATGTCTTTTTTACCGCTTCTTTTGAAAATAGGCATGTGTTGGTCCTCCTGAATTACTTTTTGGTCACATCCTTAGGCTCAGCCTCCGAAATGTTCTGTGGAATGGCTTCCCTGGCGATCTTCTGCTGGTCCTCTGTGACAAGGCTGTAAACCCTGCCGAAGTTCTGGCGGCAGAAATCGTCGCGGATCTCGTTAATGGCCTTCACGAGCTCGTTCTGAACGGCGATGTAGGCCTGATAACTGGTTCCACGGTCATTCTGGAGGGATATGACTCCTTTGGTGACCGGATATTCACCGAATCCCTCGATGTTCTTAGGCTCCCTTTCCGGGAGGTTGGGATCGTCGTTGGGGTTCGTCATGAACTCCTTGATCTTGTCCTTGAGCTGGCTAACATCCATGAGCTGGTCACCTGCGAACAGCCTGTCGGAAGAGTTGATCTTCACGATGATGATATTACGCTTGTTGACCTTCGTGTCCTCTTGCTTCTGCTTCGGATCCGGCATCTGGGGCAGACGGCGCACAAGACCGGACTGCTGGTCCATGGTGGAAACCATAAGGAAGTAGCACAACAGAAGGAAAGCGATGTCGGCTGTTGATTGGGTGTTCAGACCCGGAGTTTTCTTTTTAGCCATAGCCGAAAATTATTTGTTGATAGCGTTTCTGATTACACCGAAAATGATGGAGAGGATAGCCGCTCCTCCGAGGATGTACACCAGAACCATGATGGTGTCGGTCAACTTCAGAGTGGAAGCGCTAGGCTGGCTCTTGAGGCTGACGATAGGGTCGCCGGAAGCGAGCGCGTAGGCGACCGCCACGAGCGCCGCTATTCCGACAATCACGCACAGGGCTTTGAGAAGCCCCTTGGGATTGTTCTTGGCGGTCTGGATGATGGCGAGCCCCAACAGGATAACTACCGCCGCTATGAGCAGGAAGTAGCTGTACCTGAGGAGGAGGTTGACAGGGCCTTCATTTGACGCCTCACCCTTGGCGAGACACCAAATTCCCAGCACGATGCCAACTATTCCCAGCACCCAGCCGATTAATTTGGAAATATTCTTCATTTCAATAAGACTCTAAAGGTTGTTACAACTAATTATGATTATTTCTTCTCGTTCTTCGCGAGGGCGTCGACGAGGTTGATCGAAGCCTCCTCCATGTCGATGGAGAGAGCATCAATCCTGGAAAGAATATAGTTGTAGAAAACCTGGAGAATCATAGCGACGATAAGACCGCCGACGGTGGTGATAAGGGCGACCTTCATACCTCCAGCGACGATGTTCGGGGAGATGTCTCCGGCGGCCTCGATGGCGTCGAAAGCCTTGACCATACCGATAACAGTTCCCAAGAATCCGAGTGAAGGAGCGATGGCGATGAAGAGGGAGATCCAGGAGAGGTTGTTCTCCATAAGGCTCATCTGGACGCCACCGGCGGAGGCGATCCTCTTCTCAACAACATCAAGACCCTCGTCATAGTGAAGCAGACCGTCATAGAAGATGCTGGCGACGGGGCCCTTGGTGTCACGGCAGACATCCTTAGCCTTCTCGACACCACCCTCGGCGAGAGCGTCCTCGACCTTCTTGATGAGCTTCTTGGTGTTAGTCTTCGCGAACGACAGATAAAGGATCCTCTCGATAGCGAGAGCAAGACCGAGGATCAAGCAGAGGATGATCGCGGACATGAAGGCGGGACCTCCCTGGATGAAGTAGGACTTGATCTGCTGGTGGAAAGGAACATCCTCACCAGTACCCTTGAGGAGGTCCTCAGCGGTGAGCTGGGTGGCCTGCTCGGTAGGGGCGGTCTGATCCTGAGCGGACGCGACGCTGGCGCAGAAGGTGAGAGCACCTGCTACAGCCAAGAACATGAAAAACTTTTTCATAACCGTTTTCGTGTGTTTTAATTAATAAAGTATTAAATAGTTATATCTTTCTTCTTGATTTCCTGGACAAAAAACCTCACAAAAAACCGTTGCAATTTACTAATTTATTTTCAAAAGGCAAGAGTTACTTTGAAATTTCTCCCCTAAGATTCTCCCCCAGTCTCGCCTTGACCCATTCGTTGTCTCCGCTCTTGCCCATCAGATAGAAAAGCTTCGACAGCGCGCCCTCTGTCGTGATGTCAAGTCCGGACACGACTCCCTCGTTTTCAAGGGCCTTCCCGGTGGCGTAGAGATCCATGTTAACGGTGCCGGAGAGGCACTGTGTGACGTTAACCAGGATTTTACCCATCTTTGACGCCTCGGCTACGATATTCAGGAACCACCCCTTTGAGGGGGCGTTTCCTGAACCGTATGTCTCTAGTATGACAGCTCTGGTCTCTGATCCGCAGAGAATGTTCCTGACCACTTGGGGAGTGATTCCGGGGTGGATCTTCAGGATTGAGACCCTGGTGTCTAGCGATACACTTGTCTGGAGCGGCACATTCCAGGAATCCGGCCTGCGGATGAAACTGTCATTATACCTGATGTTTATTCCAGCCTCGGCGAGAAGAGGGTGATTAGGGGAAGCGAAAGCGTTGAAATTCTCCGAGTTCATCTTCGTGGAGCGGTTTCCGCGCATGAGCCTCGAGTCAAAGAGGACACTGACTTCCGGCACCCTGGGATGGCCTGTCTTGTCTTTCGCGGAGGCTATCTCCACTGACGAGATCAGGTTCTCCTTGCCATCTGTGCGAGGCACTCCGATCGGAAGCTGGCTTCCGGTGAATATCACAGGCTTGGAGAGATTCTCCAGCATGAAACTCAGAGCCGAGGCCGAATACGCCATCGTGTCTGTCCCGTGGAGCACCACGAAACCGTCGTATTCGTCGTATCTGTCTTTTATCAGGTTGGCGATAGATTGCCATAGCGACGGCTCCACGTCGGACGAGTCGATAAGAGGGTCGAAAGTGTGGGAGTCAATCCGCACGGCGAATTTCCCGAGCTCCGGGACCTCTTCAAGGATCTGGCTGAAATCGAATGGTTTCAGCGTCCCGTCGATAGGGTCTTGGCGCATACCGATGGTGCCACCGGTGTAGATCAGGAGTATTGATGAGGAACCTTTCATATTCCGAATAGATTTCTGGCGTTCGTTGTCGTCACCTCGGCCACCTCTTCGACCGGGATTCCTTTCAACTCAGCGACTTTGGCCGCGATGAAAGGAATGTAGGAGCTCTCGTTCCTCCTGCCGCGGTAAGGGACGGGAGTGAGGTACGGGGCGTCTGTCTCGAGGACAATCCTCTCAAGCGGGACTTTTCTGACCACCTCGGCCAGGGAGGCGTTCTTAAAAGTCACCACACCTCCGACCCCAATGTACCAGTCGCCCAACTTCTGGAGCTCCAGGAAACTCTCGTAACTGCCGCTGTAAGCGTGCATATTACCCTTGAGGCCCTTGTGAGCGCTGAGGATCTCGAGGAAGTCTCCCATCGCGTCCCTGAGATGGATATTCACGGGTTTCCCTCGCTCTGAGGCGTAATCCAGCTGCCAGTGGAGGGCTTCTTTCTGCTCTTTGGCATGCTCCTTCCCATAATAGTAGTCCAGCCCTATCTCACCGATCGCCACGATATCCTTTTCTGAATATTCCAGCATGAGGTCTATCTCTTTCCTCCAGTCCTGGTCAACGGAGCCGGGGTAAAGCCCGAGCATAGGGAACAAGACCCCAGGATGGCGGTCCACAAGATCGAACATCGCCTTCCTGTCCCTGCTGTCCACGTCCGGCTGAAGCATGATGCCGACTCCGGCCTCCATGGCTCTGGAGATGTATCCATCCTCATCTCCGGCGAAAGCCTCGTCGGAGATATGGCAATGAGTGTCGATGAGAAACATATCCCCAAAGATACTCATTATTTCTTTCATTTCACGCTTTCGCGACTCTTGGGAAGCAATGCTGAAGCAGGTCGACAGAAATGAGGCCGTCACACTCAAGGGTATTGACTATCCTGCTGACCTTGCTGAAAGTCCATCCGAGCAGGGAGCAAAGCTCATCGACGCCGATTCCACGCCTGGCTTTAACCGCCATGGCGATTTTGAGGATGTCTTTCCTTGTGTTCTCATCCAGAGAAGAATAGCAATCCTCAACCTCAGCCTTGAAATCAGATTTCAGGGATATGCCTGTCCTGCCAAGCCCAAGTCTCTCGACCAGTTCAGCCAGATCACCTATCGGTGCGGCTATATTCTCCCTTATCAGCATGTTACATCCCTGAGACAAAGGGTCGTCAATCCTGCCGGGAAGAGCATAGACCTCCCTGTCATAAGAATTCGCCAGCCGGGCGGTCATCATTCCGCCACCTTTGATCTTGGACTCAACCAGGATAGTTGCCGAGCACATCCCTGCGATGATCCTGTTCCGTCGCAGGAAATTAATCCTGACCGCCTCGGTGCCGGGGGGATAATCTGTGATCAAGGCGCTTCCAGGTGTCTCGGACATCACTTTTCCCACCTTCTCGTTTTGAGGTGGATATAAACCGTCGATCCCTGTCGCCATGACTCCGATGGTCGGAAGCCCGAAGTCCAGGGCGGCTTTGTGTGCGGTCACATCCACACCGAGTGCCAACCCACTGACAATCATTGGTTTGATCTTCGCCTTAGAAAGGGCTTCCACGATATTCCGACACCAGTCCCTGCCATAATAGGATAGATTCCTTGTGCCGATCACGGCGATTTGCGGTCTTTTGTCAAAAACATCCTCGGGCGGAAGGACACCTTTGTAATATAGCCCCAATGGCGGGTCATCGCATTCGATCAGCGCCTTCGGGTATCCGGGCTCGCCAATACCTATGAAGCGGCAACCTTTGGCCGCCAGCCTCTCCAACTCGATTGATGCGGATTCGAATGCGCTTCCGGTGATCATGGAAGCGTATCTCGTCCTGGCGAATCGACCCAGAAACTCTATAACCTCATTTTGTGGAACTTTGAACACGGCAGCGGCGCCGCCGAAGGCCTCCACCAGGCCTCTCCCGATTTTCGGCTCGAATCCGAAAACCCGGTTGAGCGCGCATAGGCACGCTCTTTCCTCATTGAAATTTTCCATAGTTTATTAATATCTAGGGGGTCTCCCTAGAGAACGAGCATCGCATCGCCGTAAGGGCCGAAGCGATAGTCTTGCTCAAGGGCGACCTTGTAGGCGTTCATGACGTTGTCGAAGCCTCCGAAAGCAGCCACGGCCATGAGCATCGTCGATTCCGGGAGATGGAAACCTGACACGATAGCGTCTGGAATCGAGAACTCGTAGGGCGGGAATATGAACTTGTTCGTCCATCCGTCGTAAGGCTTGACCTCATGGGTGGTGGTGACGTAGGTCTCCAGTCCCCGCATCACTGTGGTGCCTATGGCGACCACTTTATGGCCGCCGTTCTTGGCCTTGTTGATGATACGGCATGCATCCTCTCCGACAATCAGGCGCTCTGAGTCCATCCTGTGCTTCGACAGATCCTCCACATCGACCCTGCGGAACTGCCCGATGCCCATGTGGACGGTGATGAAAGCTTTATCAATATCCTTGAGGATCATCCTGTTGAACAGCTCCCTGCTGAAGTGGGTTCCGGCGGCGGGAACAGCCACGGCTCCCTCTTTGTCAGCGAATATGGTCTGGTAATTCTCCTTGTCCTCAGCTGTGACTTTGCTCTTGACCCATTTGGGGACAGGAAGCTCGCCGAGGCTGAACAGTGACTGCTTGAAATCCTCGTAAGAGCCATCGTAGAGGAAACGCAATGTGCGTCCCCTGGAAGTTGTGTTGTCGATCACCTCGGCAACTAGGCTCTGGTCCTCACCGAAATAAAGCTTATTGCCAATCCTTATCTTCCTGGCCGGATCCACGATCACATCCCAAAGATGCTGCTCTCGGTTGAGCTCCCTGAGCAGGAACACCATGATGTCCGCTCCAGTCTTCTCTTTCTTTCCGTAAAGCCTCGCGGGAAATACTTTCGTGTCGTTCAGGACAAAGGTGTCACCTTTCCCGAAATAATCGATGATGTCTTTGAAAATCCTATGCTCGATCTCGCCGGTGTCCTTATGGACAACCATGAGTTTGCATTCATCACGCCATCTTGTGGGTTCCTGGGCCACGCGCTCCTTGGGAAGGAGGAACTGGAATTGGGAGAGTTTCATAAATATCTATTATTCCGATACTTTTTATATACGGACATTGTCGGGAAAATGTTTCAGTTCCCTGAACACTTCCATTATCGACGGGTAAGTGTTCTTGAGGTATGGGGCCAGGCTGGAACGAGGAACCCAGGCGGCCTTGGTGATGTCTTCCTCCCGCTGCGGCGTAAGGTTCACCGGATCAGTGTGCAGCATCTCGTACCACCAAGTGTGCTTAAGGTGCCAGATCTCGTTTCTGCGGTAGCAATGGTCGGTCACGCAAATCAACCTTCCCAGTTTCAAGTCTGGCACTCCGGTCTCCTCCTCCACTTCCCGGATGGCGGTCACGCTGATATCCTCCCCGGGCTCCTGATGGCCCTTGGGAAGGTCCCAGAGGTCATTTCTGCGTATCAGGAGCACATCGTCCCTCCGGTTAGACACGACCCCTCCAGCGGCGTTGACTTCCTTGAAACAAGAGCTGAAAGCTTTGTAAACCGACTCGACGTCTGATGTCGGGATGTAGATCCTGGAGAGCGATGAAGAAGACTCGAACATGTCCACAAGCCTCGGGATGTCTCCCGCTCCTCCAAAATGGAATTCCACGGAGTTGGGATCAGTAAGGGCCGGCTCATCTGGCGGGCAGATGACGATGCATCTCTTTTCCAGGTAGATCTTGCGCATCTTGATGATTTAAATCGCTATATTTGTAAGCTACGACGCGAATTTATAAAATCATTTGAAATGAATATGGAACATATAGATAGAAAACTGGCGGAGGGGCTGCTCCGGATCGGCGCCGTCCTATTGAAGCCGGATCAGCCGTTCACCTGGGCCTCCGGGTGGCACTCGCCGATTTATTGCGACAACCGCCGTATTCTATCCGACCCCTCTTTGCGCTCGATGGTGGCTGAGGCTTTCGCCGCGAAGGTCAATGAGCTTTACCCTGAGGCTGAGGTGGTGGCTGGAGTTGCCACCGGCGCTATCGCTCACGGTGTCCTGGCCGCTGACAGGCTCGGCAAGCCATTTGTCTATGTCCGTCCTAAGCCGAAGGATCATGGTACAGGCTCCCAGATTGAGGGTAAGCTTCCAGAAGGAGCGAAAGTCGTTGTGATAGAGGACCTTATCTCTACAGGGATGAGTAGCCTCGCGGCTGTTGATGCCTTGCGGAAGGCTGGAGCTGAGGTGCTCGGGATGGTGGCGATATTCACATACGGATTTGACCTCGCCGCTGAGAGGTTCAAGGAGGCCGGGGTGCCTCTCGTGACCCTTTCGAACTATGGCGCGCTTATTGAGGAGGCCACGGCCGAGGGCATTGTCGGCCAGTCAGAGACAGAGTTGCTCCAGGAGTGGCGTCGGGATCCCGCGAATTGGAATAGATAATAAAATAGGAATATGAATACAGAGATAAGCAGCAAACATGGGATAGTCGCGAAGTCTCCATTTGAGCTTTACATGGCATTCGTGGACATGAGGAACTTCCTCCAGATGCTCCCTGAGGACAAGCGTCAGGGAGTGGAGGCGGACTATGACACGATCACGGCCACAGTCCAGGGCTTCAAGATCGGAATCATGGTCAGGGATCGTGTCCCTTATTCGCTGATTCAGTTCGTCGATAACGGGGCCCCGTTCAGTTTCGGTGGCTCACTTCATTTTGACGCTGTCCCGGACGGCTCCCAAAGGACTGACTTCCACATAGAGTTTCACGCCGACCTCAATCTCATGATGAAAATGATGCTTTCCGGAAAGATCAAGGAGGCTCTCGACAAGGTCGTGGATGGCTTGGTGTCTGTCTCCGAGGGCAGGATGCCGGAGGGGATTGACGAGGAGACCATGCGGAAGATGCAGGAGGAACTCGCCAAGAGGCAGGGTCAGGCATAGAGGCAGATGGAGGGAATCGAGGACAGGGTCTTGATGGACATCCTTTCCAGGGCGGTCGGGCCGGAGAAAGCCCGTGTCGCCTTCGAAGCCTTTTCCCTTCCCCCCTCAGTATCCATCCGCCTTAACCCCTTCAAGCTTTTGTCTTTCCAGAAGGGCTTAGGGGACGAGACCACTGCCACCCTCGGCACGTTAAGAGGGGGGACCGTGAGCGAAGCGAACGGTGGGGCCGAGCGAAGCGAGGCGGTCGAGCCCCTAAGGCCCTTCTGGGAAGACGAGACCTGCGAGAAGGTGCCGTGGAACCAGTATGGGGTGATGTTGGCGGAGCGGCCGAGGTTCGTGATGGACCCTTTGTTCCACGCTGGATGCTATTATGTCCAGGACTCATCAGCCATGATCGTCGGCCACATCCTCAGGGAGCATTTAACCCGTTTCGAGGCCCTTGGAAGGCCTATCCGGGTGCTGGATCTATGCGCCGCCCCCGGAGGCAAGACGACAGATATCTCAACCTCACTGCGGGAACGATTCGGCGACTCATTCCAGCTGGTAGCGAATGAAGTCATGAGAAACAGGGCATCCATTCTGGCCGACAATGTGGCGATATGGGGTGATCCCAATGTGGTCGTGACTTCCCGTGACCCTAAAGCCTTCGCCGTATTGGAAGGGTATTTCGACATAATAGTAGCCGATGTCCCTTGCTCAGGCGAAGGGATGTTCCGTAAAGATCCCAAGGCGGTTGAAGACTGGTCCCCGGAGGCGGTTGACCTATGCGCCGCCCGCCAGAAAAGGATTCTCGCTGACGCGTGGCCTAGCCTCAAGAAGGGAGGCCTGCTGATCTACTCAACCTGCACTTTCGAGGAGGCCGAAAATGACTCCAATGTCGAGTGGACTGCTGAGGAACTTGGAGCGGAAATAATTGATTATGAATATTCAAGCCTTCCGGGAGTGATTAAGACAAGGACTGGTGGCCAGCTTGTTCCGGGATTCGTGAAAGGGGAGGGACAGTTCGTATCTATTCTTGAGAAGACTTCTCCGGCCGGGACTACCCGCCAAGGAATTGACATTCTCAAGCCTTTGCGGAACGGCCTTGAGAAGGGAATCGCCAAGGGACGGGATTTCGTGCCTTCGTCCGACTGGGCCCTCAGCATCGAACCGCCGCTTGACAAATATCCGGCGGTGGAGCTGGACAAGGAGACCTCATTGAGGTATCTCCACCGGGACGGCATATTCATTGAAGGACAACCTGAAGGTTACTTGATAGTTTGCCATGAGGGGCATCCCCTCGGCTTTGTTAAGAATATTGGTAGAAGGTGGAACAATCTACACCCACTAGAAAGAAGAATAAGAATAGATTTATGAATATGAGGAAATTACTTTTGGCCTTAGTCACGGTCGTCTTCGCCCTTCCTTTGGCCGCCCAGGTGAAACCTTCCCAGAAGGATTATCTCGATCGTTATAACCTTTTGGTCTCCAAACTGGGAGTCGCGGGTGTGGGCATTGAGACCCATCTTCAGAAGTGGGAGAAGGATTATCCCGACGATTTGGACATGCTTCTGGGGAAGTTCACATATTATTATACTAAGAGCCGCTCCGAGAGTATTGAGCAGAAGGAAGGGAACCGTTATCTTGGAGAGGCCCCTTCACTGTCTTTGAAGGATTCGCTCGGAAATGATGTGAACTACTTCATTATCTCAAGTTTCGATGACGAGCTTTTCGGTAAGGCCACCCAGGCGATTGATAAGGCTATTGAGCTGAACCAGAACCGTTTGGACCTGAGGGCGTTCAAAATCTCCGCTCTGCTCGATTATGAGAAAGACAGCCCAGACATGGCTCTGGAGACCCTCAGGTCATTGATAGATTACGACGGCCATGGTCATCCGACATGGGAGTATCCCGGGCTCGTTTCTGACAAGGATCTCTTCCCAGCGGTGATGCAGGATTGCTGCTTCGCGTTTTACAAGATCGGAACTCCTACCTCTTATGAGGCTTTCAAGGAACTCTCCGAGAGGATGCTCTCGTACTATCCGGACGCCATACAGTACATGACTAACATCGGCTCCTACTACCTTGTCTACAAAAAGGACAGCAAGAACGCCCTAAAGATGTACAACAAGGTCCTGAAAAAGCATCCAGATGACTATGCCACCATCAAGAATTGTGTTCTCCTGGCTCGTAACGACAAAAACGCAAAGCTCGAGAAGAAGTACCTTCCGATGCTGATCAAGGTGACTCCGGACGAAATGGAAAAAGCCTCGGCACAGGCGAGGCTCTCAGCTTTGTAGCGGCGTTTTTTTTAACGCTTATCGATGATATTGGCGCCGGGGTGATCGGCCGCGTTGAAGGTGACTTGCTTCTCACTCACACCGTAGGTGAGATCCCTCATCGTTACCGTGACACATTTCATTTTGGCGCTCAAGCTTCTAGGATTATAGGTGCCTTTCTCGACAACGAGATCCATATTCTTGGGATCGTCATCGTTTTTGTTGGCCCTTGATTTCTTGCATTTGAGATACCAGAGCTTCTCTGTCTCTTTGGCGATGGTGACGTCGTATCCTTCAGTGATGCCTTTGAACAGCTCGACATCACCTTCATTCTTGGATTCCTTTTTCGGGTCTATCCTCTTTATCACAATCTCGTTTTTGACGACATCGTAATCCCACTCGGTGTCCTTGTCGCGCCATGTGATGTTATGAGATACATTCAATTAATGGATACCACAATCAATTCTCGAGCCAAGGCAGGTTGAATCGGTAGTGAAGACGGCTGGATATGAGGTGGATGATTCCGTCCGGGGTCTGGACACAAGCGAAATATCCCTTAGGCTCGGCATGGGTGTCATCCATTTTGAAATCGCCTGTCCAGGCTCCGCCGGCGATGGTTTTTCCCGAACCGTCAGAGAGAAGTTTCCCCTTTGTCCAGGTCTGTCCCTCATCGTTGGAGAGAAAGATGGTCATGCCTCCTTCCGTGAAAGTCGCGAGCATTATAGGTCCCTCCTGAAGCCGTTTCAGAACGAGCCTTTGGCCGCTTCCGATTGGAGGGAAACCACTCGCTTCGCTGGTCCAGGTATATCCTTTGTCGGAAGAGAAACTCACCGGCATCTTTCCGTCGATGGAGTTGCCTCTTCCGAAAGCCATAAGTCTTCCGTCTTTAAGCTCCACGATACCGGCGTGTATTCCCGGAATTGTGGCGCCAGTGTCTTTCCATGTCTTCCCATTGTCCCGACTGAGGTGGATGGACGTGCCGTCGTCACCGCCGGGACCTGCGTCGCAGCATTGTACGATGGTTTTGTCAGCAAGAATGATTGGCCCAGCTATAACCTGATGTCTGACGGCGTGTTCCGATTCGGCTAAAACAGGCTCGGACCAGCTTCGTCCGTTGTCGGAGCTTCGCCTGACGACCATAGCGAGCCTCTTCCAATCGCCGGAATCAGCGACTCCATTGACGTGCATGATGGTACCGTCCTCAAGAGTGAGGAGGGCGCTTCCTGTCATATTCCTGTCAGGAACTTTGAAGAACAAAGAGGCCGGATCCCATTGCCGGGCTCCTTTGCGGAGCCTTGAGGCAAGAACGACCATCTCCCTGCCGCTCTCGGCGTCCGTGGAAAACCAGATCGCCAGCAAGTCCCCGTTCCGGCACCATGTGATGGCAGGCTGGTGGTTGTGGCTGTAAAATGGTGAGCCATCTGTCGGTGGTATGACGAAAGGAATCGGGTCTTCCCACACAGACTCTTCAGATGGTTTCGCCCATCTGGCCACCCTTTGCCTTACCTTGCTCTCGTTGAGGTATTTGGGAGTCTCAACTTTGCTTGTTTTCGGTACAATGTCGGTTTCCACGACCCTGAAACCAATCTGACTGTGCTTGTCGGAAGGCATCGCCGCTGATCTTGACGAGCTACGTAGATATTCAACAGGAGTGTTGTGGCTGCCTCCTCTTGTGACCCTGAAAAGACCCTTTGAAGGTCCTGCGGGATCAGTGACGGGTTTGGGGGAATACTCCCCGTACCAGTCCAGGCACCATTCCTCGACTCCTCCGTGCATACCGTGCAGGCCGAAAGAGTTGGGGGTGTCTTTCCCAACTTCCAGAGAGACCGGAACCAGTTCTCTTTCTGTCTTTTGGTTTTTGAGCATATCCCCAAGAAGAGCTTCGCCTGTGTAATAGGGAGTCGTGGTCCCGGCCCTGCAGGCATATTCCCACTCCGCCTCAGTTGGAAGGCGATAATTCCTGCCGGTCTTTTCTGATAGCCAGGCGCAGTAGGCGAGGGCGTCATCGTAGGAGACGAACACCACAGCCTCATTGTCGCCTTTTGAGAAACCGTCCTTTCCTCTCAGGGCTTTGTGTTCAGGCCTGAATTCCTCGTATTGGATATTCGTGACCTCTGTCGAGCTCATCCTGAATACCCTGGAAATTGTCACTTGATGGATTGGGGCCTCGTCGTGGTCGTAGCCACCCCTCTCGCTTCCCATCGTGAATGTGCCGGGAGGAATAGTCACCATCCGGGGCATATCCTGGGCTGTCATGAAAACAGAAACAAGAAGAGCTGTTAAAAACAACGAGACCATCAGATTAGCTCTTTTAATGATTATCAGCGGCTTCCGTACCAGCCTCTTTCCGATGTCTATATAGCTCTCCGGAGTTGAATATGTTCTGCCAGATGCTGTAAAGTCCTCCGGCGACAGAGGTGACGGGTGTCATCCAGGAATAACCCAGCCAGATAAGGAAACCGTTGTTTTTCTGTCCCAGAGCTTGCCCTGCCGTTATTGAGTCTGCCCGCCTCTCAGAAGGTGACGCGATCTTCCGGGATTTTTTCCCGAGCAGGCGTCCGGAGGCGAACTGAAGCGCGGTGCAAAGAAGTGACACAACACCGATCATTATTCCGGTCCATATTGATATCCCGCTGGTGATCATAGCCTTAGTGGCAAGATAGATGGATAGGCAGAGGGTGAATCCCCAGACGTAGAATGCCCAGCCGACTATTCTGAGAAGCTTGTGGTGCAGCTTCTTCATCGTGTAGCGTACAAGCCAGGAGATCAGGAGCGGCAGGACCAGCAGCGGAAATATCCGAAGGCAGATCGAGGTGAACCTGCCCAGGAAAGATGTGCCTTCCACGGGGTGGACAATGGGGATCACAGCAGGGATCACAAATGCTGCCAGGATATTGATTAATACAACGTATGTGACTGTGTCTGAAAGGTTTCCGCCGAGTTTATCGGTAATCACTCCGGCGGCTGCGGCGGTGGGGCAAATAATGCAGAGCATGGCGCACTCCACAAGGATTCGATGACTGCCGTGAGGGATGAGAGTGGCAACTAACGCGAGCCCGACAAAAAGGACTGTCTGGAAAACGAGGAGCCAGATGTGCCATCTTCTGAGCTTGAGGTCGTGAGGGGAAACCTTAGTGAATTGAAGGAAGAGCATCAAGGCGACGAATATGGGTTGGACTTCCTTGGCGAAGCTGGAAAACGTTGGTTCCGCTCCCTTCAATGGAGCCCAGAAATGGAATGCCAAGCCAAGTGTGATTCCAGCCACGATGGCGATAGGTAGCATCCAGTCCTTGATGAATTCGACGATTCTTGACATATAGTCCCTTTTGAAGGGACAAATATCGTGAAATTATTGATAAATTCGCGAGTTACAATTGAATATTAATTATTTCATCACAATGAAAAAGCTTATCATAATGATGTCAGCGGCGATTGTTCTCTCGGCGTGTGGCCCCAAGCAGGCGAAGGTGCCGGCGATAGATCTCACTAACTTAGACACATCAGTCGCCCCCGGCGATGATTTCTATCAGTATGCCACCGGAGGATGGCAGAAGAAGAACCCCCTGAAGCCTGAATATGCCCGTTTCGGGACTTTCGACCAGCTTTCAGAGACCAATGTCGAGAGGCTTAACGACCTTTTCGCCGGTATGACAACGATGAAGACCGAGAAAGGTACCGTGGAGCAGAAGATATCTGACCTGTACAAGCAAGGACTTGATTCCGTGAAGCTTAACCAAGATGGGGCAGCCCCTCTTAAAGGCATCCTTGACAGGATTTATTCGATAAAGGATAAGAACGGTCTCGTCGAGCTCGTGGCCGATATGCACAATAGCGGGCAGGGTGGTTTCTTTGGCGCTTATGTCGGATCCGATATGGTCGATAGCGACAGCCAAATCCTCAATTTCGGCCAGAGTGGCCTTGGAATCGGCGACAGGGATTATTATGTCAAGCCGGAGAACGCTGCCTTGAAGGAAGGTTATCGCGCTTTCCTTGAGAAGGTTTTCGCTCTTGCAGGCAACCCTGAGCCCAAGAAGGCCTCAATGAACGCCCTCGCGGTTGAGGACGTGCTGGCCGAGAACTCCTGGGACAGCATCAAGGAGAGGGATGTGGAAGCGCAGTACAATGTCTACAGCTCAGAGACTCTCCAGAAGAGTTTCCCTGGATTTGACTGGAACGCTTACCTGACCCGCAGAGGCATCCCGGAGCAGAAGAAGCTTGTTGTCGGAGAGCCCGACTTCTTCGAGAAGTTCGGAGTTTACTTCGCCAATGAGGATCTCTCCATCCTCAAGGATTATCTTGCGGCCAGGGTCATCAGCGGAGCCGCCAGCTCCCTGAGCGATGACTTCTATGCAGCGTCCTTTGACTTCTTCAGCACACAGATGTCCGGAATCAAGGAGCAGAAGCCTCGTTGGAAGAGGGCCATGCAGGTTCCTAACGGCATCCTGGGCCAGGCTGTAGGAAAGATGTATGTCGAGAAGTATTTCCCCGCTTCTTCCAAAGAGAAGATGGAGACTTTGGTTGAGAATCTCAAAATAGCTTTCAGCCAGCATATTGATGAGTTGGATTGGATGGGTGACGAGACCAAGGCAAAGGCTCATGAGAAACTTGACAATTTCATCGTGAAGATCGGTTATCCTGATGAGTGGAAGGATTATTCCACCCTCGACATCGACCCTGACAAGAGTTATTATGAGAACATATTGGCTGCCAGGAAATGGAGCGTGGCCGATAATCTCTCGAAACTCGGCAAGCCTACCGACAGGACGGAGTGGGGCATGTCTCCTCAGACGGTCAACGCCTACTACAATCCCAGCACCAACGAGATTTGCTTCCCCGCCGCCATTCTTCAGCCCCCGTTCTTCAACCCGGATGCTGACGACGCTGTCAACTACGGTGGCATTGGTGTCGTGATCGGCCATGAGATGTCCCACGGGTTTGACGACCAGGGCCGTCTGTTCGACAGCAAGGGCAACATGTCCGGTTGGTGGACAGCTGATGATGACGCCAAGTTCAAGGCTAAAGCCAAGATCCTCGCGGAGCAGTTCGATGCTGTCGAGGTTCTTCCCGCCAAGGACGGTCAGCCCGCCCTCATGGCAAATGGACAGCTTTCCCTTGGTGAGAATATCGGTGACCACGGCGGCCTGAGTATAGCCTATACGGCGATGCACAATGCCATCGCCGGTAATGATCCCGGCCTGATTGACGGATTCACCCCTGACCAGAGGTTCTATCTGGGTTATGCCGCTGTCTGGGCCCAGAATATCACTGACCAGGAGAAAGCCCGCAGAACCAGGCAAGATGTCCACTCTTTGGCTGTCAACAGGGTCAATGTGTCCGTGAAGAATTTCCAGTCCTTCTTCGACGCTTTCGGCATCAAGGAGGGTGATCCCATGTGGCGTCCTGAGAGCGAGAGGGTTCACATCTGGTAAGACGTGGAAGCGACCGGCTTCATAGCCCGACGCCTTCGTTTCGGAGGAAAGATCGCGGTGGTGTCCATCGCGATCTCCTTCCTTATCATGATCATTTCCGTGGCGGTCTCATCCGGTTTCAGGGAGGAGCTCCGTGACGGTATTTCCGACCTTACTGGAGACGTGCAGCTTGTCCCGGCTGACATGAATTATATCAACGACACGTCTCCGATGTCTTCCTCTCCGGATTTCCTGGATGAGGTCAAGGCTATGCCGGAGGTAAGGCGGATCGTGCCGGCTGTCTACAGGGCTGGCATCATAAAGAACGGCGAGAATATTCATGGAGTTGTGTTCAAAGGGGTTCCCGTTGAGAAAGGCGAGGCGGACTCGATCAAACTCGCTGTGCGGATACCGTCGCGGTTGAGGGACCTTATCGGAGTTGAGGTGGGCGGCAAGTTGCTCTCCTATTTCATCGGGGAGAATGTCAAGGTGCGATCCTTCAATATAGTCGGTGTATACGACGGGATTATGGACGGGACTGACAACATGGTCGTTCTTTGTGACATCGCAGACCTGCAGAGGCTCAACGGCTGGGAGTCAGACGAGGTCTCTACATTGGAGATAGGCTTGGCACCTGCTTACAGGAATTCCCAGGCGATGAGGGACGCCACTGATAAAGTCGGGATGAAAGCCCTTGAGAGCGAATCAGGGGATCGATTGATCGCCACTTCTGTCATGAGTCGTTATCCCCAGATCTTCGATTGGCTTGACCTGATAGACTTCAATGTCCTATTCATCTTGATATTAATGACCATAGTCGCCGGCTTCAACATGATCTCAGGTCTTCTGATTATGCTATTCCGGAATATTTCCACCATAGGCACGCTCAAATCCATGGGCATGACTGACCGCTCGATAGCGAAGGTCTTCCTTAAGGTTGCATCTGTGATAGTGCTTAAGGGAATGGTTATAGGCAATGTGCTGGCGCTGGTTTTTTGCGGGATCCAGAAATGGACCCATTTGCTTAAGCTGAATCCGGAGAACTATTTCGTCTCATTCGTCCCCATCCATATCGACATTCCCATGGTCTTGGTGGCTGATGTCCTCTCCTTCCTGGTCATCATGCTCCTCCTTCTGATCCCCTGCGTCTTCATCTCCAGGGTCGATCCCGCCCAGACTGTCAGGGCGCAATAGACCTTCTTCCTTTTTTCGTCCTGAGAATATATCGTATTGACGTAGAACCGCTTCCGTGTAGGCTTCGGTGGCTGAGCTCCTCTCTCTTCCTTCAAGGTCTTGAAGAGCCCTGCCCCCTCCGCTGTTGTAGGCTGCTATAGTCAACCATGAAAGGATTTCGGGGTCCTCGGCATATCTGGAGAGAGTCTTCTGGAGAAATGCGAGGTAGTTCGTGGCGGCGGATATGTTCTCTTCAGGATCCAGGCAGTTAGTGACTCCGAACTTTCCGGCGGTGACAGGCATCATCTGCATTATTCCAAGAGCTCCTTTTGGAGACTTGGCCTGTATCTTGAATTTGGACTCACTCCATGCCAAGGCGGCGAGAAGCCTCCAGTCCCATCCGAGTAGTTTCGCGTTAGATTTGAATAAATTGTCATAAGGACTTATGACACCTGAGGAGGGACGCCAGTCACCAGCACCATAGCACTCCGAGAATCTTCTGACCAGGTCCGAGTACTCTCGAGTGCCGCGGTATCCGGCGTACCATCTGAATAGCTCCCTGTTGGAGCTTTTCCCATGTCTCATGACCCAGGCGACGGATGTGTCTCCCAAAACGAGATTCACAAGTCCTAAAGTGTCATTGAATTCGCTGGCAGGCATCAGCAGGATATCCAGGCTATCGCGTGCGAGCTCTCCAAGGAGGCCGGCGATGTCTTCTCCCGGAATTATCGATGAGGAGTCACAGTGGCTTTTGCAGAAAGCTTTGAGGAGCTCATAATTGAATCCGGTCTGATAGCCGTCAAGCTTGATGGCGCATCGTACCAAGTCGCCCCTGAAGGCGTATTTGTCGTCTTTGTGAAAGATTTTGTTTCCCGCGACGGGAAACACCACGAGCAGCAGTAAGCTGGCCAGGAGATACCGGAATCCTTTCATCGGCGTCTTCTGGAACCTCCTCTGGATCCACCTCGTGACCCTCCACCTGATGACAGGCCGGAGCTTGCCGAGACTTTGTGGTTCTCCGTTGGCTGTAGATAGAACGGCCAATACACGCCGAATTTCAATGCCCTCTGGGTCCTGATGTAGGTGTGGGCGCTGAAGTAATCGAATTTCTCCATAGGCCATCCCTGACCGACATTCTCCACTTTCACGAACACGCATGCCCGTTTCCATTGCACGTTCACGAAAGCGTCAATGACGGGACCATTGGTGTACTGTTCCTTCTTTTGGTTGTAGAAGACACCCACGGCAGGGTTCCAAGCGGCGGAGAAATACTTGGTGTTATACCAGACATCACCTCCGAGCTGCATCCTCATAGTGCCGCCTGAGATGTCGAATTGCAGGTAAAGCCGGGAGTTGGCGGCGAGAGTCGGGACAGGAACCACATCCTGGTTGGAAGACACCTGGAAAAGTACCCTGTTGTCCAAGTGGAGGGGACCGAATGCGAAATCCTTGTTAAGGGCGGCGCTGAGCACGCTCATCGGTTTGGTGTTCTGCCTGACAACCGCCAGTGAGTCGAAATAGATATTACCGTCAAGGAGGGCGTATCCCACCTCGGCGGAGACTTTCCATCTGGGGATGTCCAACTTCGCCTGGAGCTTGGTCGTGGAGGTTTTGCCGAAATCATTATCCCACTTGAAGTGGTTGGAGAAGAAATGGTTGTGGTAGTGCTCGGGCTCCTTTATCGATGTCTCGAACCTCAAGTTGAGGTTGACCGGGCTCTTGCGTGCCCTGCGGAAAGGATGTAAGGAGAACAACACATTGCCCCTCAATGACAGGTCGTTCATCTCGCTTCCGAGGAACACGTAGTCTCCTGTGGCATCCCAGTGAATATAATCCCTTAGTTGCCCTTCCACTCCGGCATAGACGAATGTGGAATTCCAGATGGTGTTGGTGTTGCCTTTCAGGAAGGTGGGGTCGAAGTCGTACCAGTTGGTGATCCTGTTCCCGATACCTCCGTTCAATTTCGACACTATGGCATCTTCTGACCATGGCTGGAGACGGATGAACAGCCGGTTCTCCAATTTCGACACTCTCACGGAATCGTAGGAGTTGGTCGGATTGTAAAGGAAGGCGTTGTTATAGAATTGTCTCCCGATCTTGTCGGTGGGGGATATCTGGTCGTTGTATCTCTTGCGGAACACCGAATACTCGGAGCTGTGCCCGACGAATGCGGTCGTGATGTTGTCCGTGTCGAAAGTGTCAGCCGCAGCACGCTCCGCCGCCGCGAGCTCGACAAGGCTGTCTACCACCGCTATCATGGCGGAGTCCCCGGACGCTAGTATCCTCTCTTTATAGGCCTTGTTTCTTTTGTTCTCCTGGATTCTCGTTATGAACGTGAACGGGATCCTGTACTGCTGGTCGAGGAAGAATGTCTTCCTGAGGATATTGCTGGAAGCGTTGGTGAGGTGGACGGAATACTCCCTGGCGTCCAAGGTCGTGTCCCTTACCATGGTGTTGTCAGTGATTCCTCCGTTCTCGCTTCTGGTTATCCTGTTGTTGATGTAACCGGCGTGCATGAGGTATTTCTTCCCCGTATAGTTCAACGACAGCGACAGGGTCTTGTTGGCGGTGGCCTCATTCTGCACTATACCCTTGCCGCCAAACCTGTTATATTCCAACGTGTAATTGAGAGCCGGGAAAAGGTTCTGGCTGGTGAGAATATGGAGGTTGTCAGATTCCTTCTGCGAGTTGGCGAATAATGTTCCGGTATATGACAATTCGGTGTAGGCGGTCTTGGTGTTGTAGAACGGCAAAGTCTTGGCCGAGTAGGTCCATGACTCATACGGCTGATAGAAAGAGACCCCGTTCTCACTCGTCCTGTTGAAATAGTTATAGTACTGAAGGGCAGAGCCGGCCACGCCCAGCCAGGAGGCGTTGACGTCCTTCCTGTAGAATGGATAGTCGTGGAACCGGAAATTGGCCGTCGTGTCCGGGATTTTCACGTTCATCTTATGGAACTCCCTCTCGTGAGTCCATTGCACGATCCTCTTGTACAGCATGGAGTCGGGCAGCGCGAAGGTCTCCAAGATCCTCGGGGTGTTCTCCCGGATACTGTCCCTTACCTGTGCGATACTATCCTTGATGGCTTGGACGCTGTCCGCCAGATGCCTTTTCACCTTCTCTTTTTGAGCTATATCGTATTTTTTCCGGTCGGTCTTTGAAAGCCCTGCGTACCATGCGTCAAACTCCGCCTTCTTCCTTGCCTTATACTCCAGGTTATACAAAGAATCGAGGATAGGCCAGTCAATGGAGTCTCCGGCTTGTTTCAAAGAGTCGCTCACTATGCTGTGAACCAGCGAGTCAATGATGGCGACATAATATTTGTACCGGAAAGGGTCGATGTCTTTAAGTGAGTCAGGAGGGAAGATGGAATCCCTTGCCGTGACAAGCGGTACGGTGTCAATGGGTTCCAGGAAAAGTGAAGTGTCATATTCGGCGTTGGAGGCTGATTGTCTTTTCATGAA
>ONSC01000006.1:0-23862 GCA_900320365.1 uncultured Bacteroidales bacterium | reverse complement strand
ATGGACACCCATGCTTATGGCGTGCGTTGAGATGACGCACACCACCAGCAACGGGAACCATATTCTTTTAAGAACCTCTCTCATGCGGGAAAGACGTATAATCCCACAAATTTACGCTTTTTCCCTTTTTCCAACAAATCCCGAGCCGTGATATCTGATGTCAATTATTTTTCGTATATTGTAAAGCTATGAGAAAAATGAAGAAAATATATAAGACTGATCCATGGCTCGAGCCCTACAAGGAGGCCATCGATGCTCGTCATGAAAGGATCCTCAAGGCTCGTTCGAGGATTGTGCCGGAAAAGGCTTCAAGCCTGTCAGAAGGTGTTAACAACCATCTCTACTACGGACTTCACAAAGAGCCTGACGGGTCCTGGGTTATAAGGGAGTGGGCTCCTAACGCCTCAAGGGTATATCTTATCGGGGAGTTCAATAATTGGAAGCGCGCTTCGGCGTATGAGTTCAAGGTCGCAGGTGCCGGTAACTGGGAGCTCCGTCTCGACAGCATGTTCCTTTCCCACGGGGAATTGTACAAACTGTTCATCGAATGGCCTGGTGGAGGTGGTGAGAGGATTCCGGCATATTGCCGAAGGCTTGTTCAGGATCCAACCACCAAGGTTTTCTGCGCCCAGGTCTGGGATCCCGAGCCTTTTGAGTGGAAGCACGATAAAGTGCTGAGAAGGCCGCACCCTCTTATTTACGAATGCCATATCGGCATGAGCTCTGAGGAGCCCAAGGTGTCCACTTTCAATGAGTTCCGTAAAGATGTCTTGCCTCGTGTGAAGAACTTGGGCTATGACACCATCCAGATCATGGCTTTGCAGGAGCATCCATATTACGGCTCTTTCGGCTATCAGGTCTCCAATTTCTTCGCGTTGAGTTCCCGCTTCGGCACTCCAGAGGAGTTCAAGGAGCTGGTCGACACCGCCCACGGGATGGGTATAGCGGTGGTGATGGACATCGTCCATTCCCACAGCGTGGACAATGAGGCTGAGGGGCTTGGACTCTTTGATGGACGGGAGGACCTCTACTTCTATCAGGGCCCACAGGGACGGCATCCCGCTTGGGGATCCCGTTGTTTTGACTACGGGAAGGATGAGGTCGTGAGGTTCCTGCTCTCTAATTGCAAGTTCTGGCTTGAGGAATACCACCTTGACGGATTCCGTTTCGACGGGGTGACCAGCATGTTGTATTGGGATCATGGGCTGGGCAAGGATTTCGGCGATTACGCGCTTTACTTTGATTCAGGGGTTGATGAGAACGCTGTGGCTTATCTCGCTCTCGCCAATATGCTGATTAAGGAAATCAAGCCGGAGGCTATAACTATTGCCGAGGATGTCAGCGGAATGGCTGGCCTGGCGGCTCCGTTCGAGGCCGGTGGAGTCGGGTTCGATTTCAGGATGGCCATGGGAATCGCCGACCATTGGATCAAGTGGATCAAGGAGAAATCTGACGAGCAGTGGAGTCCGGGTGAGATCTGGTATGAACTGACCAACAAACGTTCCGACGAGAAGACTATCAGTTACGCCGAGTGCCATGACCAGGCCCTGGTCGGGGATAAGACGATAATATTCCGCCTTATCGACAAGGAGATGTATTTCTCGATGGAGAAAGGTTCGAAGAATCTCCTGGTTGACCGGGGAATCGCCCTTCATAAGCTTATCAGGCTTGCCACTCTGGGCACAGCGGGGGACGGTTATCTCAATTTCATGGGCAACGAGTTCGGTCATCCCGAGTGGATAGATTTCCCGAGGGAGGGGAATGGATGGAGCTTCGCTCATGCGAGGAGACTTTGGTCGATCGCAGACAATGATACCCTTCGCTATGGATGCTTGAGAGAGTTCGACAAAGCAATGATAAGCCTTGCCAAACGTTATGGCATCCTGTCCGTCAGACCTGAGCTTATCAGGGCGGATGAGGAAAAGAAAATCTTGATATTCAAGCGTAAAAACCTTATCTTCGCGGTGAATTTCAACCCGGTGGATTCTTTCACCGATTATGGCTTCCAAGCGTCCCCGGGCAAGTATGTGAAAGTGCTGGATTCCGACGATGTGAGGTTTGACGGGTTCTCGCGGCTAGCCGCTGACTCGGAGCATTTCACCATCGACGGTGTCTTGAGCGTTTATTTGCCGAGTCGTTGCGCGCTCGTGCTGAAATATGAAGAATAGTTAAATACAATTATGGCTTTTTTGAAATTCAACAAGTCCGAGCTGGTCAATCTCTCATATTCATTGAAAAGGGAGATCATCAGTGCCAACAAGACTGGAGCCTATTGCAACACTTCTATAGTCACTTGCAACACCAGGCGTTACCATGGTCTTCTGGCGGTCCCGGTGGACAAGTTCGGAGGCAGGAAGCACCTGCTGCTCTCCTCGATGGATGAGAGCCTTGTGCTGAACGGCAAGCAGTTCAATCTGGGCATACACTGCTATGGCGACATTTATGAGCCCAGGGGCCACAAGTACATTATCGATTTCGAAGCCGACCCGGTGCCGAAAGTCACCTACAAGGTCGGAGGGATGGTATTGACAAAGACCATACTTCTCGTTCCTGACGCCGATCAGGTGATGGTCCGCTACGACCTCCTCAATGCTCCGGCCAAAGTCAAACTGTTGCTCACTCCTTTCCTGGCGTTCAGGGATATACATGCGTTGACTCTCGAGAACCCCTCTGCACGTCAGCAGGGTTGGGAGGTCGCGAACGGTATGGCCTGGAATCTCTACGACGGTTTCCCGGACCTGAATATCCAGTTTAACACCAAGGAGGCTGTGTTTGTCTCAACACCGTGCTGGTACAAAGGAGTCACCTACTCCGATGAGTACAGGCGCGGTTTTGATTGCCGTGAGGACTTGTATGTTCCCGGACATTTCGAGGTTCTGATGAAGGAAGGAGACGCTATCGTGTTCTCCGCCTCTGTCTCTGAGGTTGTCCCCACTGGCCTGAAGCGCCATTTCGACGCGTTAGTGGCAAAGGCTCCCGAGATCACCTCTTTCCGCGACCAGCTTGTCCATTGCGCGGATCTGCTCATCCAGGACAGGAACGGCAAGAAGAAGGTCACGGCGGGATTCTCGTGGATGTACACAGGCCTGTTGAGAGAGACCTTGATGGCGGCTCCCGGCTTGACGCTCTTTGCTACCGGTGATAAGGCGTCTTTTGAGGAAATACTTGATAATTTGATAGCTGACGAGCAGGAAAGGCTCTTCCACAAGACAACTCAGGTTGAGGCTCCGCTCCGGTTGGCAGCCGCTCTCGAAAGCGTATTTGGAACAAGTATGGTTCTGTCGTCAAGGGGATACTTGAGAGCTATCTTCCCGGAAGAAGGGTTGAGGTGACTATGCATCCCAACGGGCTTCTCTGGGCCCAGCTCGAAGGATGGGCTCTTTCTTGGATGAACGCCTATATTGACGGTCGCCCGGTCACGGAAAGAGCTGGATATCAGGTCGAGACAAACGCTCTCTGGTATCATTCCATCGCTTTCGCCCTCGAGATGGAGCGGAAATACGGCAATCCTGACGGCGATTTCGTCAAGGAGTGGTCTAAAATCAAGGCTTTGGTCAAAGATAATTTCCAACCCATGTTCTGGAACGCCAGGGCTGGGTATCTCGCCGACTATGTCGATAATGCGGGACAGCATCTTGAGGTGCGGCCGAATATGATTTACGCGATTGTCGAGGAGGATATGCCGGTTGATCCCGAAGTGGCCTCTTCGATTCTCCATGTGATTGACAATGAACTGGTGACAAGGCGCGGTATCCGCACACTCTCCCCCAGGAGCGTGGACTATAAGGGCGTTTACGAAGGATCACAGCATGAGAGGGATCTGGCTTACCATGGAGGAAGCACCAGGGTTTATCTTCTCGCCCCTTACATCTGGTCTGGTTTCAGGTTCAAAGGTCAGTCTTTTGTCAAGAAGGCCGAGTGGTTGGTTGAGGGATTCTATGATGATCTGAATAAACATGGCGTCGGAGCCTTCTCAGAGCTATACGACGGAGATCCGCCCCATGAGCCCCATGGAGCGATATCATCCGCTCTAAGTACCGCGGCTCTTCTGATGGCCGATTACGCTATCTCAAAATTCAAGAAGGAGGAATAATCCATGAGAGTTCTGATGTTCGGTTGGGAGTTCCCTCCCCATATCGCCGGAGGTCTGGGCACGGCGTGCTACGGTATTGTGAAAGGACTTGTTGAGAATGGTGTAGAGACGCTTTTCGTCATGCCTTCCGCCTCTGGAGATGAGGACGGAAGTGTGGCTACCATCATCAACGCGAGCGATGTCCCAGTGATGAGCGTGGCTTCCTCTGTCGACGAGTTCCTTGATAAGGTCCGGTTTGTGAGGGTGGGATCCAACATGATTCCCTACACCAATCCGGACGAGTTCTATGAGTTGGTGGAGGCTGAGAAGCGTCATCGCGATGTCTCCGAGGACAAGATTTACGGGTCAAAGTACCGTTTTTCCGGGAAATATGGCTCAAACCTGCTTGAGGAAGTCGCCCGCTACGCTATGGTAGGAGGCACGATAGCCGTGGAGCACAAGGATGAGTTCGATGTCATCCACGCCCACGATTGGCTCACCTATCTCGCTGGAATTGCGGCGAAAGAATTGACAGGCAAGCCTTTGGTCGTCCATGTCCATGCCACGTCCTTCGACCGTGGAACTGAGGACATGATCGATTCCCGCGTCTATAGTATTGAGAAACGGGGCATGGAGGCTGCCGACAAGGTCATGGCCGTGAGCGACCTCACCAGGAATATTGTCATTAACAAATACGGCATATCCCCGGACAAGGTGGTCACTGTCCATAACGCTGTGGATTTCAGCGGCAGGGAGAATCTCCAGATAGAGAGGGGAGTCAAGGACAAAGTGGTCACCTTCCTCGGTAGAATCACTTTCCAGAAAGGCCCCGAATACTTTATCGAGGCGGCCGCCAAGGTCTTGAAAAGGACCACGGGGGTGCGTTTCGTGATGGCCGGAAGCGGAGACATGATGAATCGATGCATCCGCCACGCCGCCCGTCTGGGAATATCTGACCGCTTCCATTTCACCGGGTTCCTTCGCGGGACCGATGTCCAGAAGATGTTCGCCCTATCGGACGTCTACATCATGCCTTCCGTCTCCGAGCCATTCGGTATTTCCCCGCTCGAGGCTATGAGAAGCAATGTCCCTTCCATTATCTCCAATCAGTCAGGTGCGGCTGAGGTGCTCAAATACGCCTTCAAAGTTGACTTTTGGGATGTTGACGCCATGGCGGACGACATCTATGCGTTGCTGAGCTATCCCGCCCTCGCCAATTTCGCCGCCAAGGAGGGATACGAAGAGGTGAACCGCTTGAAGTGGAACCATGCCGCGGCGAAGATGAAGAAAGTATATGAATCTGTCATTAAATAACCAGCCATGAAAAAGAGTGTCTGTCTATATTTCCAAGTCCATCAGCCCACGAGGTTGAGACTGTATCGTTTTTTTGATATCGGCAAGGACTCGCATTATTACGACGACTACACCGACAGGACCATCCTTCACAGGATTGCTCAGAGGTGCTATCTTCCGATGAACCAATTGCTTCTGGATCTTATCAAGAAGTATGGGAAGGACTTTAAGGTCACCTTCTCTATCACAGGTTCCGCCCTCGAGCAGTTCGATAGGTATGAGCCCGATGTGGTCAGGAGTTTCAAGGAGCTAGCCGACACAGGTTGTGTCGAGTTCCTGGCCGAGACATATTATCACTCTCTCGCCTCCCTTGCCAACGAGGGCGAGTTCAGACATCAGGTTGAGAAACATGTCAAGGCTATCGAGGACCATTTCGGTGTGACTCCTAAGGCTTTCAGGAACACAGAGCTGGTCTATTCGGACACTATCGGCAGGCAGGTTTATGACCTTGGCTTCAAGACTATGCTTACCGAAGGCGCCAGGCATATTCTCGGATGGAAGAGTCCTCATTTTGTCTATTCCAACCCCCTGAAGTCCGGATTGAAGCTTCTTCTCCGTGACTATCAGTTGAGTGACGACATCGCGTTCCGTTTCTCAGACAAGGAATGGAAGGACTGGCCGCTCACGACGGATAAGTTCCTCTCATGGCTGAATTCCGCCGATGGCGAGATCATCAATCTTTTCATGGATTATGAGACCTTCGGAGAGCATCAGAAGGAGGCTTCGGGAATATTCGACTTCATGAGATACCTTCCTGAGGCTGTCCTTGGTGACGGTGGCTTCGAGTTCACAACCCCGACCCTCGCTACCCGCAAGCACAAGCCGGTGGCTGAGATTGAGGTTCCGGATCCCATCTCATGGGCGGACGAGGAGAGAGATGTGACCGCTTGGCTCGGAAACGAGCTTCAGCAAGACGCTTTCAACAAGCTTTACGAGCAGTCTGAGAAACTCGCTCTTTTGAACAATGCCGTTCTTTGGGAGGATTTCGGCCATCTGCAGGAGAGTGACCACCTTTATTACATGAGCACCAAGTTTTTCTCAGACGGTGAGGTGCACAGCTATTTCAATCCTTACAACACACCTTATGAGGCATTCATCAATTACATGAACGCCTTGAGCGATTTCATCATCAGGATTGATGATGCGGTCGCCACTTTCGGACAGGAACCTGCTCCGAAAGAGAAGAAACCAACAAAGAAAAAGAAGTAAATGGCAAAAGAACTGATAAATCCGGACTACCTGTTCGAAGTCAGCTGGGAAGTCTGCAACAAGGTAGGTGGAATCTACACGGTTATCGCGACCAAGTCGCTTTACCTGAAGAAACAACTCCACAAACATCATATACTGGTTGGTCCGGATGTGTGGATGGATACGGAAAGCAATCCTGATTTCATCGAAGACAACCACCTTTACACGCTATGGAAAGCTCAAGCCGCCTCCGAGGGACTACGTGTCCGTATCGGAAGGTGGAATGTTCCCGGCCGTCCGATAGCCATATTGGTGGATTTCAAACAATATCTCACTAGGCAGAACGACATTCTCACTGAGTACTGGAAGAGGTTCGGAGTGGATTCCATCTCCGGAAACTGGGACTACAAGGAGAATGTGCTTTTCGGTTACGCAGCCGGCCATGTGATTGAGAGTTTCTACAATTTCAATCTGACGACGGCTGATAAAGTCGTGGCTCAATTCCATGAGTGGCAGACTGGTTCCGGCCTCCTTTATCTTAAGGATACGAAGATTCCGGTGGCTACTGTCTTCACAACGCACGCCACCGTGATGGGCCGCTGCCTTGCTGGAAACAACCTGCCTCTTTACGATTCGATGGACATCTATGACGCCGACCAGAAAGCGAGGCAGTTCGGCGTTGTCGCCCGTCATTCCATCGAGAAGATTTCCGCCCAGAATGCTGACGCTTTCACCACGGTCAGCGAGATCACAGCTAAGGAGTGCGCCCAGTTCCTGGGCCGGGAGGTCGATGTGGTGACCCCCAACGGGTTTGAGAACAGTTTCACTCCCGCCACTGATGAGTTGTTCATCGAGAAGCGTAAGGCCGCCAGAGAGACCTTGATCGAGGTCGCGGCAGCCATGTCCGGGGAGGAGGTATCAAAGGATGCCATATTAATTGGAATAGGAGGCCGTTACGAATATCGCAACAAGGGTATCGATGTGTTTATAGACGCCTTGAAGACGCTCTCGGACACGCATCCTGTCGGCCGTGACATCCAGGCTTTCATCATGATTCCTTCCGGCCACAACGGCGCTGACAAGGAACTGGCTGCCAAGCTCGCCGGAAATGGTTCTGATTACACCACCCAAGTATCTCATTACCTTATGGATCCTTGGTCGGATGTTATCACCCGCCGTTTCAGGGAACTAGGCTTCAACAACGATAAGGGGAGCAGGGTTAAAGTGTATTTCATACCCTCTTACCTGAACGGGTCTGATGGTATATTCAACAAGACTTATTACGATCTTCTGGCGGGACTTGACCTGACGCTCTTCCCCTCATATTATGAGCCTTGGGGCTACACTCCGCTGGAGAGTCTCGCCTTCAGGATTCCTTCCCTCACAACCAGCCTCTCCGGTTTCGGCATGTGGGTGAGGACCCATTACGGTAAAGATCATCCCGGCATCACCGTCCTGGACAGGAACGACACCAACTATTTTGAGGTGGTCGACGGTGTGGTCGAGAGGGTCAAGGAGATCGCTGATCTTGACTCCGATGGCAGAAGGGTATATATGGAGAACGCCAGGGACGTCTCCACGATCGCCCTCTGGGAAAACCAGATTAAGTATTATAACGAGGCCTATTCGGTCGCCCTCAGCAAGATTGTGACCGCCGAAAGAGCCTTCCCTGACGAACTTGGCAAAGATAAATCAATGGCATATAATAAAATAGAAGTTAACGCTCCTTCTTGGAAAAGCGTAATGGTGACCCGTCACCTCCCCGAAGCCCTTACAGGTCTTGAGACACTCTCGAAAAACCTCTGGTGGTGCTGGAACGAGTCCGCCAAGGCTCTGTTCAAATCCATAGACTCGGAGGTCTGGCATAACACCAGGCACAACCCTATGGCTTTGCTGGACATCGTGAGTCTCAAGAGGTTCAAGGCTCTCGCTAAGGATGAGGCCTTCCTTGCCGCATACGATGCGGTGATGAGTGAGTTCAACGCCTACATGGCCCTGAAAGCCGAGAGGACCAGCCCCCAGATAGGTTATTTCTGCATGGAATATGGTCTCGACACCTCTCTTAAGATCTATTCCGGAGGTCTCGGCATTCTTGCCGGTGACTACCTCAAGGAGACTAGCGACATGAATGTCAACCTTGTGGCTGTGGGCTTCCTTTACAGGTACGGCTATTTCACCCAGGTTCTCACTGGCCAAGGAGAGCAAGTTGCCCAGTACGACGCCCAGGACTTCACCAAGATTCCGGCCGAGCCGGTTCTTGACTCCACGGGCAACTGGATGACCACGAGTGTCGCCTTCCCTGGAAGGAACATCACCGCGAGAATCTGGAAGGTGGCCGTGGGTCGCACCGACCTCTATCTTCTTGACACTGACTACGAGGCCAATATTCCTGAGGACCGTCAGGTCACTTATCACCTTTACGGAGGCGATTGGGAGAACCGTTTGAAGCAGGAACTCCTCCTCGGTGTCGGTGGTATCCGGGCTCTGAGAAACCTTGGAATCAACCCTGAGGTCTATCACTGCAATGAGGGACATGCCGCTTTCACCGGTCTGGAGAGGCTCCGCGAGTATATTCAGGAGGATAACCTTGATTTCGGTGAGGCTGTTGAGGTCGTCAGGGCATCATCCCTGTTCACGACCCACACTCCTGTCCCTGCGGGACATGACTCTTTCGATGAGGGCCTTCTGAGGAAATATATCGGACACTACCCGCAGCGTCTCAAGATTGACTGGGAGACTATGATGGCCCTCGGTAAGCCGGACGGCAACAATCAGGAAGAGAAGTTCTCCATGAGTTTCCTCGCCTCCAGCCTCTCACAGAATGTGAACGGAGTCTCCTGGCTCCATGGAGAGGTCAGCAAGGACATATTCAACAGAATGTATCCAGGCTACCTTCCTGAGGAGCTCTTCATCAGCTATGTGACCAACGGTGTTCACTATCCTACATGGACCGCCGCTGAGTGGCAGAAGATCCACGCCAAGGTATTTGGACCAGAGTTCCTTACCCACCATTACGACAAGTCTTGTTTCGACGGGATCTATAACGTCAGCGACGATGATGTTTGGAACACGAGGAAGGTGCTGAAAACCAGACTGATAAGTCTTGTGAAAGAGATTATCTCTGACTCTACTCTCTGCAACCACTATTCTCCCAGCCAGATTGTGGCTATCAAGGAGAATCTCAGGGATGATGTTTTGACTATCGGTTTCGCCCGTCGTTTCGCGACCTACAAGAGGGGAACCCTCCTGTTCACGGATCTTGACAGGCTTGACGCCATTGTCAATGATCCTGTGCATCCGGTTCAGTTCCTGTTTGCCGGAAAGGCCCATCCTGCCGACAAGGCGGGGCAGGACCTCATCAAGAGGATAGTTGAGATTTCGAAGCAGGATCGTTTCCTCGGTAAGATCGTCTTTGTTCCGGGCTATGACATCCGTCTGGCCAAGCGTCTTGTCCAGGGTGTGGATGTGTGGATGAATAACCCTACACGTCCTCAAGAGGCCTCCGGTACCTCTGGAGAGAAGGCATCCATGAATGGTGTCATGCATTTCTCGGTGCTTGACGGTTGGTGGGTCGAAGGCTATAAGGAGGGCGCCGGTTGGGCTCTGCCTCAGGAAAGGGCATACGACGATCAGGGCTACCAGAATGAGCTTGACGCCGCTACGATCTACACTATCATCGAGAACGAGATCGCTCCCGCATATTACGATGTTGACAAGGATAAGGGCCTGTCACCCAAGTGGGTTGGCTTTATCAAGAACACCATCGCTCAGGTTGCGAGCAATTTCACCACCAACAGGATGCTGACTGACTACTGCAACCAGTATTATATTCCTCAGGCCAAGCGCGCCGCTGAGGTGATAAGCGATGACTACCGTCTTGCCCGCAAGATCTCCGCCTGGAAGAAGAGGATCCGCCGCGAGTGGAAGAATATCGAGGTTGTATCTCTCACTCAACCAGATACTTCCTACACTTTATCCATGCGCAAGAGCATGAATGTGGAGGTGGTCCTGAATATTGGTGATCTGAATCCGGATGATATTGGCGTGGAGGTGTTGTTCGCCACGATGGACAGCAAGCGTCGCCTGCATATCCAGGAAAAGCATGAACTGACTGTCGTTGATTTCAATGACGGCACCGCCAAGTACCAGACCGCGATCGTGCCTGACAAGACAGGTATGTACCAGGTCGCTACCAGGATGTACGCCAAGAACCCGATCCTGCCTCACCGTCAGGACTTCGAGCTAGTGAAATGGTTATAGCCACAGGTTTTTTCGACGGTGTCCATCTCGGGCACCGTCTTGTGCTTGAGAAACTCTTGTCTATCGCCCGGGAGCGGGGTGACGAGAGTATGGTAGTCACATTCTGGCCTCATCCACGGAATGTGCTCCAGGATGACGCCCGGAACCTGCGCCTGCTCACATCACTGTCAGAGAAGAAAGATCTATTGAAAGGGCTGGGTATAGACCGTGTGGAGGTACTCCCTTTCACACGGGCTTTCAGCCGTCTGACGACTAGGGAATATCTCGGGGAATATGTCAAAGGCCGTTTCGGCGGGAAGGCTATTCTTTTGGGCTATGACAATAGGATCGGAAGCGATCTGCTTGGTCCTGACGAGATAGAAAAGGTGGCTGTTGAGGTTGGGCTTGATGTGGTCAGGACCGGATGTCTCGGGACTCCCGGGGGAAAGGTTGTCAGCTCTACAAAGATCCGGGAAGCGATCGCGGCGGGTGATGTGGAGTCAGCGGCCGGGATGCTCGGCTACAATTATTCTTTGACAGGAGTCGTTGTGGCAGGGAATCGCCTTGGCAGGACTATCGGCTTCCCGACAGCGAACATGAGGCTGTACGAGCCTCTGAAACTGTTGCCGGGCAATGGAGTCTATTCGGTTGAGGTTGAGTCTCTTGGGCGAGTTTTTAAAGGCATGTGCAACATAGGGACACGGCCCACTGTCAATGTCGGCAGCGACCGGACCGTTGAGACGAACATCTTTGATTTCGACGAGGATATATACGGTCTTGACCTCAAGGTCACCTTCCTGAGGAAGATTCGTGATGAACGCCGCTTTGACTCGCTTGATGCCCTTAAGTGCCAGCTCATTAAGGATCGCCAGGCCTGTTTGGAAGGCTAGAATCCAGTTATTGCAGCATGTGAAGCTCGGACTTGACGTAGGTGACTTCCTCCTTGGCGAAATTGTAGTTCTTGGTGCCTTCCTTGCCTAGTTTCAGGTATTTCTCGTAGTACCGGAGGGCGGTATTGTAGTTCTTGTTGAGTCTGTGGCAATAGCCGATAGAGACCAGCAAGGCTATGTCCTTGGGGTTGTATTCATATGCGACCTCGTAGTGTGGGAGAGCTGACTTTATGTCTTGCTTCATGGAATAGAGTTGACCGAGTCCATTGTGGATCTTATACATGATCTCATGGTCAGGCTCAGCCATGGCGTCAGCCTTGGAGAAATAGGTGATCGCTTTGTCGGTGTTGTTGATCAAGACGCCGTTCTTATTGCGAAACTGCCTGTCCCTGGCCAATGAGATCGCGAAGTTGACGGCAAGTCTCACGTCTGACGAATCTATCTGCCAGGCCTCCTCGAAACAATCCTGAGCCACCTCGAAACGGTTGAGCGCCAAGGCGTTGAGGCCTGAGTAGTACATAGTCCCATAGGAGTCATCCCCGTCTTTGCGGAGTTGTTTGAAGACCTCGTAGGCGTTGTCCTGGCAGCTCGGACAGCCCGCCATCGAGATGCTGACAACGGTGTTGGGGTTGGAAGGATTGAGCCTCAATGATTTCCGGTAATATGCCAGTGAAGAGTCCACCTGTCCTGTTTTCAGCAGACTGGCTCCCACGAGCGAGAGAATCGATGGGATCGAATCCTTCTGGCAGATCGCCTTTCCTTCTTCGGCACAACCTTGGAAGTCGTTGATTTTGAATAGGAGGGAAGCCTTCTGAATTGAGAAGTACAGGTTGTCAGGATGCTGCAGTGAGAGTAGACTGTATAGTCCGAGAGCGTCATTCAACTTCCCGGAACTCACGTGGCAGTCAGCGAGTTCTCCGGCCACCTCGACATCCAATGCTCCGGGTTTCATGACGGATGCCAATGTTTCGGCCGCGGCATCATAGCGCAGCATCTTCTTCTGGCAGCGAGCCTTCTGAAGCGACAGATCCCTGATTTCATTCCCGTCCTGAGCGCTTTCCAACGCCTTGTCCAGCAGCTCTATCGCTTTTGAATATTCGTAACGTGCCATAGCCTCCCTCGCCGCCGCGAGAGGGGAGGTCTCCTGGGCATGCGAAGCCACTGCCGTGGACAGTAGGATCAGTGCAAGCACCGTTGCGCAATGGTTTGTTCTCATGTCAGCATGGATTATCGTTATCGGATCCTCAAGAATTCTTCTTCTAAATAATCAACGTCGATACCTTCCGTCGTCTTCACGAGGATGCCATGTTCGTCTATGTAGTGGCATGTCGGCGTCGCCATGTCGTTGTAAAGCCAGTTCAGCACGCCGTTGATCTTCTTGAATTCACTCACGACGTTGAATTCCTGAAGGCCGTATTTCTCGATAGCCTCACGGAGGTCTTCTGGTTTCTCGCAGTTGACTATGACCAAGGGGATGCAATCCGGAGCCTCTTTCCGCAGGTGCTCAAGATATTTCCTGAAAGCGCTATTGTCCATACCATGATTCATGCACCAAAGACCGTCATGAACCAGAAATACTTTCTTGCCTTTGATAAGATTCCAGTCGAATCGTTTCCCGTTCACGTCGTAGCAGCGGAATGTCCTGAAGCGGCTCCCATCGGAGAACTGGTCGTTCTTTATGTATTTTCTGAGCGACTTTCCGGTGGCGGAATGCCTTATTTCGGCGGAAGACTTCCTTAAAAGCGCGGATAGGCTGTCTTTCGTGAACTGTTCGCGCAAGATAAAGTAAGGGAACGCGTCTTCAAACACAAGGGAGTACTTGTCCATGAGGGCCCGCCGTTCCTCTTGATTCCGGTCCAATTTTTCCTGTGCGGATGCCTTAAGTGATTCTCCTATAGCCCTTTCCTTGGCGGCTACGGTAAGTAGGGAATCCCGAAGTTCAGGATGTTCTTCCGCTTCTTTTTCCAGGCGCATGGCCTTTATGAAATGTGGCGGGATAGTCTTGTTCCAATCGTTCATGATCTCGCCCCACGCGACATTCAACGAGTCAATACGGGCTTTGTAGGCGGCATTGTCAGGCAGGTCCTGGGAATATGAAATGGTTGTAGCCAGCCAGAAGCCAAGCATGAGTAGGAGTGATCTGCGCATATTATTTCTCATCTTAGCTCAAATATTACCGGGAAGGTGTAGGTCACGTCCACCATTCTTCCCTTTTGATTGCCGGGAGTCCAGTCAGGAGAGGCGGAGACGACTCTTAAAGCTTCGTTGTCCAGAAGCGGGTCCACGCCTCGCAAGACTTTGACATCCTTGACTTTACCCGTCCTTGTGACTGTGAAGTTCAGTGTCACCCTCCCTTGTATTGAACGGTCTTTCGCCTCCTTCGGGTATATCAGGTTGGCGTTGACCCACTTGCTGAACTCGTTGGCGTCGCCACCGTGGAAAGAAGGCTTCTCTTCGACAAGGGAGAAGGGAAGTAGATCCGCCTCATCGACAAGTTGGAAGGCCACCTCTTCTGGTTCAGAGTCTTCACCGGGAGCGTATTCCGAGATCGTCTTGGAGCAGGCTATGAGGGTCAGGACTATGACCGGGATTATGTATAGGGCCTTGAGACCCGCTGCCCTCCTTGTGGGGCTCTTGAGCATCATCTCGATCCTTCCTTTGATCGTCCCGGACTGGAGGCCGCTGACAAGCGAAAGGCCGTTCGCCATAGCTGCTCTGTTGATCAGAAATAGTTGATATTCAGCGGGATTTGTTCCATTACTGATCACATATTCATCGGCCTCATATTCATGGACTCCCCTAAGGTCGGCCCCGAGCGCCCAGATGAAGGGGTTGTACCATTGGAAGGCTGAGAGAATGTCCGTACGCAGAATGTCCATGGAGTGGAGCAGGTGGATGTGCGCCTGCTCGTGGAGGATTATCTCCCGGTTACCGGCCTTGCTGTCCTTCCTCGACATAAATATGTGTCCCATCCAGCTGAAAGGAGGAAGGTCTTTTCCGGTGATTACCACGGTGCTTCCGTCCTCCAGGATATGCTTCTCGCCTTTTTTGATGAGGGAGGATAGCCTAATGGCGGACCATGCTATCCTAAGAAGGACGAGAGCCGCTCCGGCGAGGTAGATGATCCCGATGATTGTCCATGGATTCACGCTTGACTGAGCGACTTCCTCAAGCGCTCCGGTGGCGGTGCCGGCTTCGGGTCCCTGACCGCTGACAGTCTTGTGGATGGTTATCACGCAGAGGGGAAGGATCATTGACAGGACAGGTGTCAGGACGAGGATAATCCTGTTGAGCCGGTGAAGGGTCTCCTTCCTCAGCAGGATCCGCCAGAGAAGGTAGAGGACTGCGGTCACCGCCGCCACTTTCAATGAATATGTGAAAAGGGCTTCCATCTTGTCACCGGTTGTCCTTGGCTTTCTCAACCTCGGAGATCAATTCCTTAAGCTCCTCAACTGTGATCTTCTCGTCTTTGAGAAGGGTGGAGACGGCGCTCTTGTAGGAGTTGCCGAACCAGTTCTTTATCAGGCCGGTAAGAGACTGTTTGCTGTATTCTTCCTCAGAGACTATCGGATAATACTGGAAACTGCCTCCGTACTGCTTGTGGCCCAGGAAGCCGTCCTTCTCGAGAATCCTGACTTGGGTGGAGACCGTGTTGATGTGGGGTTTGGGCTCAGGGAAAGTCTCCTGAATGTCTTTGACGAACATCCCACCGTTCTCCCAGAACAGTTTCATTATCTCTTCCTCTTTGCGTGTAAGCTTTCTCATAAGCAATTGAATATAAACATCCAACGGCAAATATAACTATCGCCGCCGAATTTTGCAACTATTATTTATAGTTTATTTCTTGCCTACACCCCAAGAACAATCGCAGGGCTGATATTCAAGGTTTTTGAGATAGTCCTTGCCTGTTTAAGAGTAGGCTCGCTTTTGCCGGAGATTATCTCGCTGATTTTTGATTGGTTCATCCCGAGAAGTTTTGCAAGGGAATTCTGGTTGAGTCCCATCTCATACATCCTGAGTTTAAGAATGTCCACGAGTGATGGTTTAGCAATAGGGTAGTGAATGTCCTCATAGTCAGCGACAAGATTGGAGAGGATGACAAGTTCGATGCTGTTCTTGTCATCGGCGGGGGTGTTGTCATCGACTATTTTAAGCAATTCCTCAATCCGGCTCATAGCGGCTTCGTATTGTGTTTCGTTTTCCAATCGTGTCATCTCGTCAAATGTTTTCGATATCTTTGATTCTTTCGTATTCCTTATGTGTCCCGATAAATCTGATGTAAATCATTTTTATCTTGAAGAGCACCAGGGTAACCAGTCTGTATTGATTGCCCTTGATGTTAAAAACAATCCGATTGTTTCCGACATAATCGGCTGAATTAAACGTTTGCTTTACTTGCGCAAAGTTCTCCCAATCGGCATCAGTCGTTTTCTGATACCACTCCTCTATGGCGGTCTCAGCATCTTTGTGATTCTGGTAAAACACTACCAGGGTTTTCTTTGAAATTACTCTCATAGTTTGTTTTGTTTCGCAAAAATAGGAATTTTATCTAAATATTAAAAAATAATTCTAAAATTTAGAAAAATCAGATCGGGAGGAGGACGAAGACGAGGGCGTCCCAGAGGGCGTGGCTGACTATGAGGGCGGGGAGGGCTTGCGGTCGGAGCCTGTAGATAAGACCCCAAACAAGACCTGCTACGAGAGCTGCCATCACAAGCATGAAATTGAAAGACCAGATGTGGACAAGCGCATAGATGACAGCCGTAAATATAAAAGCGTAGTCTTCAGGGCGTTTGCCTCCAAATATGCGACACATTGTCCTTTGGACATATCCCCGCCAGAATAATTCCTCCGCCGGGCCGATGAGACATAGCAGCAGTACAGAGATCAGCCAAGAGGGAAGCCCTTCCTTCATCGCATAGACGGAGTCCACTTCTGGCCTCGCGAAAGCGAACATCCAGGCCGAGACCTTGTCACCGATCCAGAATAATCCCCAAAGGGCGAAAGCTATGACTATACCGGCCAGAACCTGAACCGAAGGTCTCTCAATTTTCAGAAGATCCTTTCTGTCAGTAGTGAAGGTCAGTCCGAGGGTCGTCAGAATCATGGCCGAGAAGGTCATCACTATCCAGAAATTCGGCCAGCCGCCAGTCCAGGGACTGAACATATAGAACCACAGCAGGGCAGCTGTGGTTATTGCCAGAATGAGCCGGGAAAGGTCCTTTCTCATAAGAGACCGGCGACTATCAATCCGATCGAGAGAAGGCCGGAGAAAATGAGCTGCATTTGGGCAGACGCCTGGTCCAGTCCTTTCATCGCCTCAAGTCCGTTCTGGGGATAGGAGGCAGCTTGCCTTTGGTTCTTCCATGCGGGAATGGCAGCTAGGAAGCTCAGTGCCGCTAGAGGATGCATCAGGCCGAGAATGATATAGACCAAGACGCAGATGAACGGTATGAACATGTAACAGCGGTACAGAGTCGCCGATTTGGGCAAGCCAAGGAGCATGGCGAACGTCTTGATTCCAGCCTCCTTGTCAGTTACGCTGTCATATGTGTTGTTGGCGTGAAGCACGGAGACTGTAATCACTCCTATCGGCAAGGACAGGATCAGCGCCTCGGGCTGGTAACTGCCTGTGAGAGCATAAGTTGTCCCAAGCACAGTCAGCACTCCGAAGATTATGAATATGTCAAGATCACCAAGGGCACGGTATTTCAGAAAGGAATAAAAGTATGTCAGCAGGACCCCGATTCCTCCCGCGAGCAGCAGATATGGTCCGCTGAGAATGGTGATGATTATTCCCACGAGGATTCCGGCCGCGAACAGGATAATGCTGAAAACCTTGTACTCTTTAGGTTCGAACTTGTGGAACACAAGGTTCGGTACCGCGAAAGCGCGTTCGTTGTCCACGCCGGTGTGATGGTCGTACCAGTCACTTATGACATTTCCTGCTGAATGAAGCAGTATGACCCCGAGAATGGATAGGACAAGATTGATGTAAGGGAGCGGCCCTGAGGGCAGCATGTCGCGGCTAAGAAGCCAAGCGAAGGTGGCGACCACCGGCATCACCGACACTGGGAATGACCAATAGCGGGTTACGGCCACCCATTCTTTAAAAGAGTGTCTCATATCGCGAAGTTAACTTATCGGGATGTTTTTTCCTACTGTCCGGAGAATATTACTATCTTTACGAATAAATCAGAATTAAGCTTCGATGAGAAAAGCCGTTCTTCTATTAAAAGCGTTGCTGCCGGTTTTGTTGGTGTTTGGTTGCTCCGAATCGCCGGGCGGGAAAGGATTGAAACAATTCTATTCCAGCGAGATTGTATTCCCCTCCAGTTTGGAGAGAATCGAGGGAAGTTCCGGAAGGCACTTCGACCCTAATGCTTCCGCTATACGTTTCGTGGTGTATGTGGATTCCATCCAGTGCTCATCCTGCCACCTCAACAGGATGCCCAAGTACTCACAGTATGCCTCCTTTGAAGAGTTATATCCTGATTTCCAGGTGGTTGCGATAATGTGGCCTAACGCCGAGAGCGCTCCCACAATGGCTGCCGAAATCGCTCACCGGGCCTTCCCATTCGACGTTTTCCTGGATAAGGATGGCTCTTTCGCGGCCGCCAATCCTACAATTCCTTCCAATAGGGATCATCATTGTTTCCTGCTGGACCGTGACGGACATCCGGTTTTCTCGGGAGATCCGGCTTCTACAAGTGGTAAGGAAATGCTCCTCCACAACACACTGTTCTCTATCTACGGGCAGAAGTGAGTTTGCGTTTTTGTGGAGTTCTGATTTTTTTTGTTATATTTGCGACTGATGGACAGGGTTTCGCCAAGTTGGCGGGACTCCGTTCAGTTTATACGAATTGAATACACAAAGAATTATGGCAGATATCCATTACATGACCCAAGAAGGGTTGGACAAATTGAAGAAAGATCTGGCCGAGGCGCTTGCCCAGCGTCCCGTCATTTCCGCTGCGATAGCTGAGGCGAGGGAGAAGGGTGACCTTTCGGAAAACGCCGAATATGACGCCGCCCGTGATGCCCAGGGGCTTCTTGAGGTAAAGATCGCGAAACTGAAGGACCTTGTCGCTAACGCCAAAGTCATTGACGAGTCGCAGGTGAGCACAGAGAAAGTGCAGATGTTGAACAAGGTCAAGGTCGAGAACATGTCCATGAAACAAGTCATGGAGTTCACGATTGTGGGAGAGACTGAGGCCGATTTCGCACATGGCAAACTAGCTGCCACGACCCCTATCGCCAAGGCTCTTCTAGGCCACTCCAAGGGAGATGTGGTCGAGGCGAAGGTGCCTTCTGGTGTGATCAAGTTCAAGATACTCGATATTTCAATCTAAAAGACATGGCCACTATATTCTCCAAGATAGCGGCGGGGGAGATCCCGTCCTTCAAGGTGGCGGAGAGCGAGGACTTCTACGCTTTCCTTGACATCAACCCGATGGCTCCGGGGCACACTCTCGTGATCCCGAGGAACGTTGAGGACGACTATATCTTCAACCTCGATCCCAAGACTTACGAGGGCCTTTGGGCTTTCGCCAGGAAAGTCGCTCTCGCGATCAAGGCGGCAGTACCTTGTAAGAGGGTTGGGGTCGCGGTGCTTGGGATGGAAGTTCCTCACACTCACATCCATCTCGTGCCGCTCCAGAGCGAGGCTGACATGGATTTCAGGAAGGAGAAGCTCCACCTCACCCCGGAGGAGAATAAGGCGATAGCTGAAAGAATATTCCAGGAATATGAGAAATTATAAAATGATTATAGCGGCGGCGGCCATTCTGGCGGCCGCTGTATCATGTACGGAGAAGGCCCAGGTTGAGGGTACTCTCGCCAGTTCGCCGGATTCGAAAGTTGTTTTCAAGAAACTCGCGGGCGGATCCATGACTGTGCTGGACACTGTGAAAACAGGTTCTGACGGGTCATATTCATACAAGATGGAAGTTGCTGAGGGACAGCCGGAGTTCGTGTATATCTACGCTGGTGACACCAAGGTTGCATCCCTCCTTTTGCAGAGTGGTGATAAAGTCAAGGTTGTCTCTGAGGCTAACGGGAACTACACTGTGGAGGGTTCGGAGGAGAGTGCCAAACTCAAGAAAGTAGAGGATGATTTCGCCGCTTTCATGAAGGACTTCTCTTCCTCGGTTGAGGCTGAGGATGGTCCTGCCGCATCAAGGAAATATGTGGAGTATTACCGCTCCAGGGTCAAATACATCATGGACAACTGCAAGTCTTTGACTTCAATCCCTGTGCTTTATCAGAAGATCAACGACGATTTCCCGGTGTTCGGCCAGGCTACTGACGCTGTCCATTTCAGGAGCGTTCATGACTCCTTGGCAAAGGTTTATCCGGATTCCAAATATGTCTCCGCACTTGGGAGCGAGGTGGAGAAGAGGTTCAATCTCCTTTCTCTTCAGCAGAGGTTGAGTGCCGCCAATGAGGCCGGTTTCCCGGAGGTGGAGTTGCCTTCAATCGATGGGAAAAAGGTGAAGATCAGCGACTTGGATTCAAAACTGATTCTCGTTTACTTCTGGCAGGCAGCTGATGCCGCCCAGAAAATGTTCAATCAGGATGTCCTGCTGCCCCTTTACAAGGCATATAACCCGAAAGGTCTGGAGATTTATTCGGTTTCCCTTGACACCGACAAAGGTGTCTGGGCAAGTGCGGTCAAGAGCCAGGCCCTGCCTTGGGTCAATGTCTGCGACGGATTAGGCGCCGCTTGTCCCGCGGTTGGATTGTATAATATCTCGAGGGGACTTCCAGTCGCTTATCTGATTGAAAACGGGACTCTGTCTCCTGAGACACTCTCCTCTGAGAAAGAACTCCGCTCAATCATAGCTGCTAAGCTGAAATAACAGATTTCCAATAATATAACCACAAAATAACACGATATGGCATTAATGATAATCCAGTTGCTGATCGTCCTCGCGGCCCTATATGTGGGCTCCAGGTACGGCAGCCTCGCCCTCGGTGCGATTTCCGGAATCGGTCTGGCTATCTTGGTCTTCGGTTTCGGGATGAAGCCCGGGACGCCTCCGACAGACGTCATCTACATTATCATCGCGGCAGTCACCTGCGCCGGAGTCCTACAGGCTTCCGGTGGTATGGACTGGCTGATTCAGATCGCAGAGAAGCTATTGAGGAAGCATCCGGACCGTATCACGATCCTAGCCCCTCTCACCACTTTCTTCCTTACCGTTCTCGTTGGTACCGGTCATGTGGTTTATACACTGATGCCTATCATCGTGGATATTGCCATAAAGAAAGACATTCGTCCCGAACGTCCTTGCGGAGTGGCCTCTGTCGCTTCCCAGGTGGGTATCACTTGCTCTCCGATCGCCGCCGCGGTCGTGGCTTTCGTCACAATCTCCAACAACAATGGTTATGGGGTATCAATCCCTCAGGTGTTGATGGTCACCATCCCCGCATGCATTATCGGCCTCCTGTTCGCCGCTCTGGCATCATATCGCAGAGGTAAGGATCTTGACAAGGATCCCGATTTCCAGAAGAGGATCTCTGATCCGGCTGTCAAGAACTATGTCTACGGGAGTGACGCCACCACTCTTGACAAGGTGATCGACAAGAAAGCCAAGCTTGCGGTCTACATCTTCCTTTTCGCTATCTTGGTCATTGTCGGACTGGCTTTCTGCCAGATGGTTTTGAGCAAGGAGGCTCTCGCCAAGCTACCGAAGATGAATATCGCCATCCAGATTATCATGCTATGCGCCACGGCCTTTATGATCATGCTCTGCAAGGTTGATCTCAAGAAGGCGGCCGCAGGTGCCGTGTGGAGATCCGGTATGGTTGCCGTGGTAGCTATATATGGTATCGCTTGGATGGCTGACACTTATTTCGGCAACTATATGGATCAGATTAAGGAGATGCTGACAGGAATTGTCACTCAATATCCCTGGTCTATAGCTTTGGTGTTCTTCCTGGTCTCCGTGTTGATCAACTCCCAGGGTGCCGTCGTGGTCGCTATGCTGCCTCTGGCTTATTCCCTTGGTATTCCTGGCCCGGTTCTGCTGGGTGTCCTTCCGAGCGTTTACGGGTACTTCTTCATTCCGAACTATCCTTCGGATATCGCCACGGTCAACTTCGACCGAACTGGTACCACAGTGATCGGAAAGTACCTATTGAACCACAGTTTCATGATGCCGGGCTTGATTAGCGTGATCGTCGCCACAGTTGTTGGTTACTTGATGACCACGGTTCTCTTCCCTGGGTATTTCGCAGGGCTTTGATGTCCGCCGTGATTTGTAAATAATTGGTACATAAGTGTTTATATGAAGGCCATCCCCTAATTTGAAGGGGATGGCCTTTGCTTAAGTGAATGAATAAGAGCATTTTGTATATCACGCTGTTACATTCCCGCAGGTTTTTCGTTTATTAAAGTAGAGAACCGGAATTGATGGCGAAGGATTTCCTGACAGAGGCGTTTTTGTCGTTGAAAGACAGGTGGAAGGCGGAGGACGCCCTCCAAGAGGCGTTCTGTAGGCTGTGGGGGAAGAAGTACAAGGTCAGGACTCTCCAAGAGGCGAAGGGCTTGCTATCCAGGACTGGCCGGAACATCGAGATAGATGAGTACAGGAAGTCAAAGGGAAGAAGAACAGTAGGGATTGAGGGGATGGTTTTGGAGGCGGAGGAATATTCCAGAAGGGATAGGGAGGAGTTGTTCATGAAGGTCGAGGTGTCTGTGGATAAGGAATTGTCAACGACTCAGAAAGAAATAATCAGGATGCACGAATATGAGGGGATGACATTCGAGAATATAGCGGATGAGCTAGGCATGGCTCCGGCGGCGGTCCGGATGCAGGCATCAAGGGCCAGGAAACTGTTAAGGGATAAATTCAGGGAAGATTATGAATAAGGTTAATGAATTGATAGAAGGCTATTTCGAGGGGACTCTCTCGCAGGACGAGGAGACCGCCTTGAAAGTATTCTTGGTGTCAGAAGAAGGCCAAGGCCCTGAATATGACGAGGTGCGCGCCGTCATGGGCTACTTCGCCGCCGGACGCTCTGTCGAGATTCTTCGGTCGCGGACGCTCTCTCAGAATGACAGGAAGCATGCCCCTGTCATCTGGCGCCGCATCGCCGTGGTTGCGGCGAGTTTGGCTATAATCGTCACCCTCGGGGTGAGTCTCTATAATCGAAACAATGTCTGTGTATCGTTTGTAGGCGGGCAAAAGATTACCGACAAGGAAGTTGTAATGAACGACGTCGATAACATCCTTGCTGACCTTCTGTCTGATCGGACGGACATGGAAGAACTACTGAATGATTTTTTTGATAGATGATCTCATGAAAAAGATTTTACTCATAACCTTAAGCGTCTTCCTGGCCTTCTCATTCAGCGCCAGGGCCCAGGAGGGATTACAAATTGACAGTCTTTTCAACGGTGGTTTCGTTCCTGAGTCAAGGATCACGGAATCCCTTGTCACCGGAAAGGAACTCAAGCCTTACAATCTTGACTATTTTCGCAGCGTCAGGCTCCAGGCCTCGGACAGGGAAATCCGCAGGATCGTCTCCTGGCTTGAAGGAGACGCCCTGATGGCCATTGAGAAGGATATGGATTCGGAGAATGGCGAGCTGGTCTATGCCTTGATGCGCTTTGCCTCGAACGATGGCAAAAACAAGTATTTGGGCTATCAAGTCAAGGAATCCTCTGGTGGAAGTAAGTATGTCACAGTTGTTTACATGACAGGAAAGGCTACAACCAGGGATCTTAAGGTAATATTCAAACACAGATAACAGGGAGGAAACGAGATGAGAAAAACAATTATAGCGGTTCTGGCGTTTGTCGTTGGGGGAATCACCCTTTCGGCCCAGGAGACGATAGAGAGTTTTAAGGCGGAAAGAGACAGGGCTGTGGCGCAAGCAGACTCACTCAGGGAAGTCATCAGCAAGATGCGGGAGAGACAGAAAGGGGAGGTCCATCTCGATTTTGACATCCCTTTTTACAAGAAAGTGCGGCGTCCGAGGGCGGCTGAGGTCGGTACCTTCGGTGCCGGAGTATTAGTCTCCGAGTCCAGTGGAGCCTTTGACTTCAGTCCGCAGAACTCGCTGGAATTCTGGGGCTTCGTGCCAATATCCCACACTAAGGGACGCCACACT
>ONSC01000032.1 GCA_900320365.1 uncultured Bacteroidales bacterium | reverse complement strand
GTGGCTGTTCTCCCTGCTGGCGGTGCTGCTGTCGCTGGTGGGCATCTGGGGCCAGGTGCTGATGGACGTGCAGTACAAGCGGATGGAGATTTCCGTGAAACGGGTCTTCGGGGCAGATATGGGCCAGATCACCTCGGAGGGCCTGATGCTTTATCTGAGGACGGTGGCCATCTGTTACGTGATTGCGGCGCCCGTCGGCTGGCTGGTGGTGAGGTATTACCTGCAGCAGTTCTCCCATCGGGTGGGCTTCCTGCCGTCAGTGTTCCTGCTGGCGCTGGTGATTGTTGGGGTGCTGTGTTCGGCCGTGGTGCTGTATCACTACTTCAAGACCGCCCGGATGAATCCAGCAGAGGCGCTGAAAAATGAGTAGAATTTACAGGCTAGATTTCGTACTTTTGTGTGTTTTATAGGAAAACGTGAGCAATGAAGATTTTGAAGACAGTGATTTGTGCGGCTCTGCTGGTGGCAGGACTGTGCGGATGTGAGAAGAATCTGGTTCCTGAGATTGACCTGGCCGATAATCTGGAAGGAAGTTGGGAGAAAGTTTATTGTGCGGATGTGAGAAGAATCTGGTTCCTGAGATTGACCTGGCCGATAATCTGGAAGGAAGTTGGGAGAAAGTTTATCCGGAAGGAGTGCAGGATGCAGGGCTGGTGATATGGGATTTCAAAGCGGGCGATGCGGATCCTCAAACGTGGATTCTAAGCATCTATGTCTCAGATGTGTTTACCGGTGATTCGGAGTCGAAATATATCTATGCGCAACATCAGAACGGCTATCCAGGTGTAGGAAGTTCCACACCGGAGCTCTACCTCTTTGAACTTGACCACGACTTTATGCAGGAGGATAGGAAAGCGGCCTACACGCCTGCGGCACGCTATTACGTCAAGGAGTGCAGCAAGGACAAGCTGGTGCTCTCGCGCGAAGAGGTGAATGTGGACGGGCCGAACCTGATTGAGGGGGATGTGACGTTCCGGAGAATGGGGCTGTATACCAAGGATTAGCGGGTTTTCTTCAGTCGCCCGCTTTTCCTGAGAGCCTCGTTGATTATCCATTGAAGCTGACCGTTGGTGCTGCGGAACTCGTCCGCAGCCCAACGTTCCAAGGCTTCCATTGTCTCGGGATCGATCCTGAGAACGAAGCTCTTGATAGCTTCTTTTTCTTTGGCCATATTAATACAGACTACCGGAGTTGACCACTGGCTGGGCGGGCTCGTCACCACAGAGTACCACGAGTAAGTTGCTGACCATGGCGGCTTTACGCTCCTCGTCAAGATCAACCACTCCTTCGTCCTTGAGTTTGTCAAGAGCCATCTTCACCATACTGACGGCACCGTCAACTATCTTCTCCCTCGCCGCGATGATGGCGTCCGCCTGCTGGCGGCGGAGCATCACGGCAGCGATTTCCGGAGCGTAGGCCAGATAGTTTATCCGAGCTTCGACGACATGTATTCCGGCCATTGACAGGCGGTCATTGAGGGTTTTCACCAGGCGTTCATTTATCTCCTCCGCATTTGAGCGGAGAGTCAGCTCATCAGCAGAGTCGGCGTTGTCGTAGGCGTAGCAACCAGCCACTTGGCGCAATGCGGCGTCACTCTGCACTCTAACGAAATTCTCGAAAGCTTGAGAGAGAGAGCGAATCACGCCTCCTCTGGCTGTGGTGGTCACCACAGGGGCGAGGGACTGGCTGTCAATCTCAAAGAGGGCTTTGTAAGTGTCCTCAAGTTTCCAAACCAGCACCATACCTATAAGGACCGGGTTACCAGCCTTATCGTTGACCTTGATCGGTTCGGGGTTGAGGTTTCTGGCCCTCAGGGTGACACTCTTCTTACTTAAAAGAGGGTTGAGTTCCGCTATATTTTCCGAAGAACACGAGAACCTTGGCCTCATTAGGCTCGAGCTTGATGAATCCGTTCATTCCCAAACTGAACAAGAGTATCATGATCACTCCGGGAAGTGCCATGACGGGGTTCTTATCCGCCAGGGTGAAAAAGTATATAGCGGCAGCTATGACTACAAGAATAAGAAGAATAGCAAGGAAACCGTTGATGGTTAGGCCTTTGTAAGTGAATTCTTTGTTTTCCATGATTATTATATTAATATCATTTTGATATCACAAAGATACAATAATTAATTATCGTTCCAAATAAATCCGGTATTTTTTTTCGTATATTGCGGGAAAGATGATCAATATGGAAAGAATCACTTATGATGTCACGCTTTTGAATGATACCACGGAAGACGGGGTCAGGAAGACATTCTTCAGGACCTGCCCGGTCGTTTGTTCTGAGGCGATATATATAGAGACCGAAGGGGACATTATCCGTAAAGTCCAGTACACCAAGGGTTGCAACGGAAACACTCAAGGAGTGTCCGCTTTGTGCATAGGCCGCAAAGTTCAGGATGTCATAGCCCTGTTGGATGGCATCGACTGCAAAGGACGTGGTACAAGTTGCCCTGACCAATTGGCCAGGGCACTGAAACAGCTCTAATCCGGAAACTTATTTCACTTCCAGCACAACCACTGAAGCGGGAGGAAGGGTGACCTTCACCGTCTTTCCGGAGGTCTTGAAGTCTTTGAAAGCTGCGGGAGCGACCTGAACCTGTCCTCCGAAATCGTTGTGGGACTTGACCGCATCTATTCCTTTACCCTTTCCGACAAGGATTTCCCCTGTCACCTTGGAAGGCTTCAGGGAGTCGAACTCAAGCTCAACAGTCTTCGGTTTGTCTACCGATGGATTGGCGAGTGACACATGAATGGCATCCGCTTTGGAGGCGCTGACACTCAGCTCAGGGTAGATTCTCCCGGAAGGTGAGACACTTGTCCCTGCGGAATATGCCACAGGCACGGAGACAGCGTCTTGATGGACATTGTACATCCTGAACACATGGTAGGTGGGTGTCAAGACGACCTCGGCGTCCTTGGTCAGGATCATCGCCTGTAGCACATTGACCATCTGAGCTATATTCGTCATCTTAAGGCGCGCTGTGTGCTTGTTGAATATGTTGAGCGACATCGCCGCCACCATGGCGTCCCTCATTGAGTTCTGCTGGAAGAGGTGTCCTGGGATGGTGCCAGGCTCCTGGGCGAACCATGTTCCCCACTCGTCCAGCAGGAGATCGATCTTCCTTTGCGGATCATACAGGTCCATGATCGCCTCATGGTTCTTCAGTACCTCATCTACCTCAACGGCCTTTCCAATCAAGTTGTAATAGTTGTCCTCGTCGAACTCGAGAGCCCTTCCCTGGCCTCCTGTGTAATAATGCAGGGAAAGACCGGAAAGCCCGTTTCTGACTTTGCTCATCAGGACCCTCGTCCAGTTATAGTCGTAATCAGAAGCTCCACAAGCGACTTTATAAAGCTTGTTGCCGTCGTAATTACGGCAGTAGGTAGCATATCTCTTGTAGACATCGGAATAATACTCGGCAGTCATGTTGCCTCCGCATCCCCAGTTCTCGTTGCCTACTCCGATGTACTTGACATTCCACGGTTCTTTCCTTCCGTTCGCTGCTCTTTTCTCGGCCATGACGCCTTCCTTGGCGGTCATGTATTCGACCCATTTGGAAAGCTCCTCGACTGTTCCGGATCCGACATTGCCGGAAATATAAGGCTCGATTCCGAGCATCTCGCAGAAGTTGAGGAACTCATGTGTGCCGAAGGAGTTGTCTTCAAGCGTTCCGCCCCAGTGGGTGTTGATGATTCTGGGTCTGTCCTTCTTGGGGCCGATTCCATCCATCCAGTGATATTCGTCGGCGAAGCAGCCGCCGGGCCAACGGAGCACAGGCACTTTCAGCTCCCTTATGGCTTCGACAAGGTCTTTCCTGTAGCCATTGATGTTCGGGATGGGTGAGTCCTCACCGACCCAGATGCCATCGTAGATGCATCTTCCAAGATGTTCCGCAAACTGGCCGTATATCTCCTTGGGGATAACCGGTTGGTCCGGGGCTGTCTCATGGACGGACACTTTCACCTGTCCTGATAGGGTGGCGCCGATAATGGCCGCAAGCAATGTGGTAAGAGTTCTTCTCATAAAGTTGGTTGTTAGTAGTATTTCTTTTCTTGCCTGTAAAGGGCTATGAATATGAATATCAGCACAGTGAAGGCCCAGAGTGAGGAGCCTCCATAGCTTAGCAGCGGGAGAGGTATACCGATCACCGGCATCAATCCTATAGTCATCCCGATGTTGATGAACAAATGCATGAATATGCAAGATGCCACGCAGTAGCCATAAATCCGGGTGAAAGCTTCCCGGCTTTTCTCGGCGTCAACAACTATTCTCCAAATCATGAAGACATATAGCAGGATCACGACCAGGCATCCGATAAAGCCCCACTCCTCTCCGACCGTGCAGAAGATGAAGTCGGTGCTCTGCTCCGGCACGAAGCCGAAAGTGGTCTGGGTGCCGCCCAGGAAACCTTTGCCCTTAAACCCACCGGAACCGATCGCTATCATGCTTTGGTTCACATTGTAGCCTACTCCAGAAGGGTCTTCTTTCATGCCGAGAAGCACCTCGATTCTCTTTCGCTGGTGGTCTTGGAGGATATTGTTGAATATGAAGTCAGTTGAGAACACCAACGCTATTCCGGCAATCAGTCCGAGGGCGGATAGCGACAGGTGTCTTTTCCTGTCCCTGTAGCCTTTGATCAGAAGTGAGACGATGGCGATAACGCAGACCCCAAGAAGAATGTACATGGGTTTGATTCCGGCAAGAAAACTCTCCGGGGCCACAGTCTTTTTGAGAATAAACGGCAAGAGGCTCATCAGAAGCAGTGCTCCCAAGTTAATCCAGAACAGATGATCAAACTGTCCTGAGCCTATGGCGCCTGAGATCGCTATCAATCCTAGAAGTGTCAGAAGCGATACGTAAGGTGATGCGGTGAGAGTGAGGATGAAAAGAAGTATGGCTGCGATGATGCTGAATATCCACCATCCGGAGAAGCCTTCCCTGTACATGACAAACAGGAATCCCACATAAACCAAAGCGGAGCCTGTCTCGCTCTCGGCCAGGATGACCAGCATCGGGATGGCGATGATCAGTGCCGTCATCATGAAATCCTTCAGGCGTGTGATCCTGTAATTAGTCTGGCTCATCAGAGTGGCTAGCAGGAGCGAGGTGGTGATCTTGGATATCTCAGCGGGCTGGAATTTCACCGGACCGAACTCAAACCAGGAGTGGGATCCCTTGACATCTTTTGACACGAATATGACCACCACAAGCAATACCAGTACAAACAAATACAATGGTATCGCTGAGCTTTCCCAGAATCTCGGGTTAATGGCGAACAGGATCAACAGGGCCAGCGCCAGGGCCGTTAATATCCACACGAATTGTTTCCCGCTGCGGAAATTGAAATCAAAGATGCTGGAGGGCTCCGACGAATGGATTGAGGCGTAGATGTTGACCCAACCGATGAGGATCAGGAGCAGGTATGAGATCACCAGCTTCCAATCTATAGATTGCTTAACGCCTCTGTCGGAGAAGTTGCCCATATCCCAGCCTTAATTGTAGGTTTTGACTCTGGACATAAGATCGCCTTGCATGACCCTGTTCTCAAGATCAGGTCTGGAGATCTCCCCATTGAGATATTTCTCGATAAGTAGCGAGGCGATAGGCGCGGCCCAAGTGGCGCCGAATCCGGCGTTCTCCACATATGCGGCAACCGCAATCTTCGGATCGTCTTTCGGAGCGAAACAGATGAACACTGAGTTGTCAGCGCCCCTCGGGTTCTGAGCGGTTCCTGTCTTACCGCATATATCCAGGCCCTTGACTTCAGCCACCCATGCCGTGCAACCTGTTCCGGGGCCGTTATTAACGGCTCTCCACATACCGTTGATCACTTTCTTGAAGTTGGTCGTGTCGACCATGGTGTACTGACGCTCGTTGTATTTGGGGTCAATCTCCACGCCCTCGGAAGCTTTGACGATGTGAGGGATTTTGTACCAGCCTCGATTAGCCATGATGGCGGCGAGATTGGCGATCTGGAGAGGAGTGACTCCGACTTCTCCCTGGCCTATGGAGATGGAGATGATTGTCGTGAATTTCCAACCTCCCTTGCCGTACCGCTTGTTGTACAGCTTCGAGGTGGGGAGGGTTCCGCCGAGCTCTGACGGGAAATCGCTTCCCAGTTTATGCCCGAAACCGAAACTCTGGACATATTCGTTCCATTTGTCCAAAGCCTCGTCGATGTTCTTGTACTTCTTGTTTTCCAGGATATTCCTGAGGACATAGCAGAAGAAACCGTTGCATGACATCATGATGGCTTCCTCGAGCCTGAGGGGCGACCAGTGGTTGTGGCATCCGAGCTTATGGCTTCCGAAGTGGTATCCTTGATAGCATGGATAGGCCATATCCATGTTGAGCGTGCCTTCCTGGAGACCGATGAGACCGTTGACGAGTTTGAACACAGAGCCAGGAGGATAAGGAGCCTGCACTGCGCGGTTGAACATCGGCTTGTGAGGGTCCTTGATGATCTCGTTGTAGTGCTGGCTGATGTCGGCAAGCATGTTGACATCGACTCCGGGGCTGGAGACGAGGGACAGGATCTCGCCGGTTTTGGGCTCAATAGCCACAAGACTGCCCACCTTGTTCCTCATCAATTCCTGGCCATATTGCTGTAGGTCGGCATCAATAGTAGTCACGATGTCATGTCCCGGAACCGCTTCCTTGTCCATCTCACCGTCCTTGTACTGTCGCTCAATCTGGTTACGGGAATTGCGGAGATAGATATGATAACCTTTCTCCCCCCTGAGGTCTTTTTCCCTTGCCGCCTCGATACCGGTTTTTCCCGCATAGTCACCCGGGCGGTACTCTCCCGGATGAGCCTCGATGTATTTCTGATCCACCTCAGAGACATATCCCAGAAGGTTTCCGCCAGCGTTGACAGGATAATCCCTGATGCTTCTGACTTGCCCTCTGAACCCAGGGAAGTTGTATTGGATCTCGGCGAACTTCATGTAGGTCTCAGGCTTTATCTGCTTGAGCATGACCATGCTCTGGTAGCCTATTTTCTTCTTGTTCCTGGAATACTCAGCCATCTTATCCCGGATGAACTCAGGTGAGGTCTCCAGGACTGAAGCGAGAAGCAAAGTGTCGAACGGGGTGACTTCCCTGGGGGTGACAAGGATGTCGTAAGTGACCTTGTTGCTGACGATTATCTTTCCGTTACGGTCGTAGATAATGCCTCTCGTCGGGTAGATGATGTCATATACCATCGAATTGTTCGACGCATTGATCTTGTACTTGTCGTCTATGATCTGGATGTAGAACAATTTGCCCAGCAAAATGGCAGCCACCACAATCAGTCCGATAAGCAGGACCCTGCTCCTGTTGTTACCTTCTGTCGTCATAGCTCAGCAGATTGACAAGTATGGCGGATACAAGGTAGCTGGCCATCAGAGAGATCCCCAGTTTGGAAGCCATGAACCAAAGTGGCCTGGTGCCGGCGCAATCAGCGGCGATGTAAATCATCAGGAATATGGCCGTCACTATGATTATGGCGAAGGATACCCTGGTGAATCCATATTTCCTTGAGGAGATATTTTCCTTATGCTCAAATGGTTCCGAGCCAAATATCATGTCTATCAAGCCCTTTCTGACAAATGCGATCGGGACCAGGGACAATGCGTTGAGCCCAAAAGCACCTTCCGCGAACATATCCACAGCCAAACCGGTCGCGAAAGCTATCACCATGGCCCAGACCGTCTCCACCTTGGTGGGGATGCAGAGAACCATCATCGGAAGAATGGTGACCATGCAAAGGGTAGTGAAATGGAAATAAGTGGTCAGCAGCATCTGAGCCACCACCATCAAGATGTATGTCACCGTGAAAGTGCTCCTCATCGCCTGCCCTCCTTGACTTTATTGTCCATGCTCTCAACCTCCTCAATCTCCCTGATTCTCGTGTTCTCGATGATGGTGACATATTTGAGGGCACTGTGATCCTGGAACAACTTGACCTTGATCTCGTTAGTGGCCCCATTAATGATTTTTGCCTCTCCGGCTACACCCAAGGGGATATCAGGCGGGAAGATAGCCGAATAGCCACTTGTGTAGATTGTGTCTCCAGGATTGTACTTGAATTGAAGCGGAATCTCACGGAGAACTCCCTCATCTGTCCTGATCCCGTCCCAAGCCAAAGGTCCCACGGCGCCTGAAGAGTCGATCCTGGCGCTGATGTTGAGTTCCTTGTTGAGGAAGGATATAGCGAAAGAATAGTGTTTGCTCACGGCATCCACTATCCCGATCACGCCCTTTGAGGTAATGATTCCGGAGTTCTCAACCACTCCATCCTCGCTTCCTTTGTCCAGGATAAGGTAGTTGTGCTGTGTGTTGGTTCCGGACTTGATGATTGTGGCTGGGATATACTTGAACCCATTGTCCCTCATGAACGGAAGTGACGATGGATCAGACTCTTTGGCAGCCAGCTGGTAATTTCTCAACTCTTTCCTTAGGCTTTCGTTCTCCAAGGCGAGCTCGTCATTCTGCCTCTTCAAGGCGAAGTAATTCCTCACCGACTGGGATGTCCCCCACGTCTTGGCCATGAATCCGTGAGAGATTCTGGCGACCCAGAGCCTTTGGAGGGTGTTGTTATTGGAGAGCATGAGCAAAGCGGCGGTCTCCAGCAGGATGAAAACCGCGAGGTTGATGATTCTGCTTGCCAGTGGTCTCTCCTTTGGCATTATCTCATTAGGAATGAGTAGTTGGATGTCTTCTTGAGAGCTATGCAAGTGCCTCTCGCCACAGCCCTAAGCGGGTCTTCAGCGACATGGAACTGAATATTGACCTTCTCGGTGAACCTCTTTGCCAATCCCCTGAGAAGGGCGCCACCTCCAGAGAGGAATATACCATTCTCCACAATGTCCGAATACAGCTCAGGAGGGGTAAGCTCCAGAACATGAAGGATTGAGGCCTCAAGCTTGGCCACAGATTTGTCCAGGCAGTGGGCAATCTCCTGGTAAGTGATAGACGCCTCCACAGGATGGGCGGTCATAAGGTTCGGGCCGTTCACCACGAACGGTTCAGGTTCCTCGTCAAGGTCGGGAATGACAGCTCCGACAGCTATTTTGATTTTCTCCGCCGTGGTCTCACCGATCTTGATGTTGTGCTGCTGGCGCATGTAGTACTGGATGTCTGTGTTGAATACATCTCCAGCAGTCTGGATACTCTCCTGCTCAACGATACCACCGAGGGATATGACCGCAATCTCGGCGGTACCACCTCCTATGTCAACCACCATATTGCCTTTCGGGGCCTCCACATCAAGCCCGATTCCGAGGGCGGCAGCCATCGGCTCGTAAATGAGGTAAACATCCCTACCTCCGGCATGCTCGCAAGAGTCACGCACAGCCCTGATCTCAACCTGGGTACTACCGGAAGGGATTCCGACCACGATTTTGAGGTTGGGCGAGAAGAGGGATTTCTTCTTGTTGTTCACCTGCTTGATAAATCCCTTGATCATCATCTCAGCGGCGTTGAAGTCGGCTATAACGCCGTTACGGAGCGGACGGATGGTCTTGATGCCGGGATTGGTGTGCTCATGCATGAGTTTGGCCTGCTGGCCGATAGCTATGCATTTCTGGGTATTGTTATCTATAGCCACAATGCTCGGCTCGTCAAGCACCTTCTGGTCATTACGGAAAATGACGGTGTTGGCGGTACCGAGGTCCATTGCTATTTCTTGCGTCAAAAACGAAAATGCCATAAAATCCAAGTCTTAATTACAACTTGTAAATATACAAAAAAAGTTATATTCGCGAGGATAATTATGGCCAAGGGAAACAAATTATTGATAGCGATGGCGGCCGGAAGCGGCACCCGTATGGGCTCGGTGACTCCGAAGCAGTTCCTGGACCTGGGTGGCAAACCTGTCCTGAGGAGAACTATTGAGGCTTTCGTCGCCGCGGAACCAGACATCCGTGTTATTACGGTTCTTCCGAAAGAGCATATCTCATATTGGAAAGAATACTGCTTGGTGGCCGATTTCTCATGTCCGCAACTGCTTGTGCAGGGGGGATTTACCCGTTTCCATTCAGTCAGAAACGCTCTTGATAAGGTTCCGGACGGAGCCATTGTGGCTATCCATGACGGTGTGCGCCCTTTGGTGTCTCCCGGTCTGATCAGTGGAATGTTCTCCATGATGGCCACCAGACGTTGTCATGCTCTTATCCCTGTACTCCCTTCAACGGACACTTTAAGGCTTTTGGATAAAGCTGAGGGTGTTACAGGTTTTGAGAAACTAACCGCATCGACGGAAGTGATTGACCGTTCGAGGGTTTACCGTGTACAGACTCCCCAGATGTTCAAATCCGAGGACATAAAGGAGGCTTATACCCAGGCGTTCGACACATCATTCACGGATGACGCGTCGGTGGCGTATAAAAAAGGAATACCTCTCTCGTTCTGTGAGGGAGAGAGGTATAATTTCAAATTGACTTCTCCAGAGGATCTGGAGATGGCGAGGATGATTATTTCTTCTTCTCCCCGGTAGTCTGATAGCTGGTGCTCTTATAATCCTTTACCCACACCTGCCTTTCAATCGCTTGGTCGAGTGAGATCATGGTGTCTGTCGACTGGACGAACGGTATGTTCTGCATCGTGTTCAGGAGCACCTCCATAAGGTGATCATTGTCAAAGCAATAAACTTTGACCAGAAGGGCGGCGCTACCTGTCACGAAGTGGCATTCAACAATCTCGGGAATCTTCTTGAGGTTTGTGACTACCTCGGGATATTTGTTGGCCTCGGAAAGTGTCACGCTGATGAAAGCGCAGACATTCAGTCCAAGGGCCTGAGGTTTGACAAGAAGACGAGACCCGGTGATGACTCCATTGGCCTCCAAACGCTTGACTCTCTGATGAATAGCCGCACCAGAGACGCCGCACTCGCGGGCAATCTCAAGGAAAGGCATTCTAGCGTTCTTTACCAGGAAAGACAGGATTTTCTGATCGATTTGATCAATGTGGTAAGTTGCCATCGCTTTCAAATTATAACTTATTGATAGCAAATTTAATCATTATTTTAGAAAAATCAAGTCTTTTTTATGCGTCTGTGACTCTTGACGGTAGGTTTTGATTTGTCGATAATCTCCTTACACATCGATTCTGTAAGAGAAGCGGCGTCAGTGCCCTTCGGGATCCTGTAATTGGAACTTCCAGATTTTATGTATGGACCATATCGTCCATTGATCACCTGGATTCCTGAATCCTTGAACTCGGCGATCAAGGTGTTAGTCTCGGTTTTTCCGGATGCAGCCTCGATGAGGGAGACACATTCCTCAAGGCTTATTTTCACAGGATCTTTCCCTTTGGGGATTGAGACATTCTTGTCACCGTATTTAAGATAAGGGCCAAAACGTCCCTTCATGGCAATCACGTCAACACCTTTGTACTCGCCTACGGTCCTGGGGAGTTCAAATAGTTTCAAGGCCTCGGCGAGAGATATATTCTCTATAAGTTGTCCCTTCGCCAACGATGCGAATTGAGCGGATTCCCCTTCTCCCTTCTGGATGAAAGGACCGTATCTCCCGAATTTAGCGGTGATCTTGTTGCCCTCCGAATCCACCCCGATCTCTCGGGAGACCCTGCTGAAGTTGCCGTCATGAAGGACCTCTTCCACTTTCTTGTGGAAGGGGGAATAGAACTCACTGATCACCTTGACCCACTCCTCTTCTCCTCCAGCTATCTGGTCGAAATCCTTCTCCACATTCGCCGTGAAGTCGTAGTCCATGATGTCAGTGAAATTCTTCTCCAGATAGTCAGCGACTATCATTCCAATCTCCTGAGGAAGGAGTTTGCCCCTCTCAGCCCCTACTGTCTCTGTTTTGGAGACCTCGGAGATCACGCTGTCTTTGAGAGACAGATCCGTGACAGGAATCTTGCGACCTTCCTTGTCGCCTTTGACTATGTAACCTCTACCGGAGGTCAGGGTGCTGATTGTGGATTGGTAAGTCGAGGGACGACCGATGCCCAGCTCCTCCAGTTTCTTCACCAAGGTGGGTTCTGAATACCGTGGCGGGGCGGCGGTGAACTTGCACTCGGCCTTTATCTCACGCCTTTCCATCACAGTGCCTTCCTTGAGGTCCGGGAGTATAGTCTCGCCTTCCGGATCCTCTTGATCATCAGTTCCTTCCATGTAAAGTTTGAGGAAACCGTCAAAAAGCACCTGAGTGGCTTGGACGCTGAATCTCTCCTCCCTCTTGTCGGAAGACACCTTCATGAGGGTGTTGAGCACCTTGGCGTCAGACATCTGCGAGGCCACGGTACGCTTCCAAATCAGATCGTAAAGTTTCTTCTCCTGGGCGGTGCCCTCTATTGAAGTGTTCTCTATGAAGGTGGGGCGTATCGCCTCATGGGCCTCCTGGGCGCCTTTGCTATGGGTCCGGAACTGTCTGGTCTTCTGGTACTCGGCTCCGAAATGCTCAGTTATGTATTTCTTGGATGTCCCGAGGGCAAGAGCGGAGAGATTTGTCGAGTCGGTTCTCATATAAGTGATCAGACCTCTCTCATAAAGAGCCTGAGCCACTCTCATAGTGACGCTCACGGGGAAACGGAGTTTGCGTCCAGCCTCTTGCTGAAGTGTCGACGTGGTGAAAGGGGGTGCGGGATATCTAACGGCCTCTTTCTTCTCAACGCTGGCGACTTTGAATTCAGCTCCAACGCAGTCCTCAAGGAAACGACGGGCGTCTTCAATGCCACGGAACTTGCTGTCAAGCAGAGCTTTGACTTTCACTGAGGCAGGTTGGCCCACAGGATGGAACACACCCTCTACCCGATAAAACGGCTCGTTCTCGAAAGCCATGATCTCTTTCTCCCTCTCAACCACCAGCCTCAAGGCGACAGATTGCACACGACCGGCAGAAAGCTTAGGTTGGATCTTCCTCCAAAGCACGGGGGAAAGCTCAAAACCAACCAGCCTGTCAAGAACACGACGCGCCTGCTGGGCGTTGACCAGATTCATGTCTATGTCACGAGGATTCTTGACGGCATTCAGGATGGCGTCTTTTGTGATCTCGTGGAAAACGATTCTGCGAGTGCTATCTTTTTTGAGACCGAGTGTCTCGAACAGATGCCATGATATGGCCTCTCCCTCACGGTCCTCATCGGATGCGAGCCAGACTGTGGAGACTGAATCAGCCGCTCTTTTCAGATCCGCCACCACCCTTCTTTTGTCAGCCGGGATGACATATTCCGGAGCGAACCCCTTCTCGACATCCACACTCAGTTTGTTGTCCTGCAGGTCCCTGATATGCCCGAAACTGGATTTGACCAAGTAGTCTTTTCCTAAGAAGTTCTGAATTGTATGGGCCTTCGCCGGAGACTCCACAATAACTAGATTCTCTGCCATAGTCTTTTAATTTGTAAGTTGTTCATAGAATGTTTGAAGTTTCGTTCCGCAAAGTAAAGCACAAACCGGGCAATTTTCCAAATTTTGTTATAAATTTGTCTTTATTATGACCGAAGAGACAAGAAAGAAAATAACCAAGTGGTTCTGGATCCTCATCACGTTTCCGGTACTGTTCCTCATATTCATGATCCTGCTCGTCTGGATGTTCGCTGACATCCCTTCTTTCAAGGAGTTGGAGAACCCTGACAGCAAACTCGCCACCCAGGTCCTCGCGGAGGACGGGGAGATTCTCGCGACCTTCCATATCGAGAACAGGACTTTTGTGAATTACGAGGATCTATCTCCCAATATCGTCCATGCGGCAGTGGCCACAGAGGACGCTCGTTTTTACAGGCATTCAGGTATAGATTTCAAGGGCTTGGCCAGGGTTTTCATCAAGACTCTGCTTCTTCGTGACTCAAGTCAGGGAGGTGGTAGTACCATAACCCAGCAGCTGGCAAAGACACTTTACCCTAGAAAGGAAATGGGGCGGAAGATCCCCGGGATCTATCATATGAGAATGGTCTGGACCAAGCTCAAGGAGTGGATCACCGCCGTGAAACTCGAGAGGGACTACACCAAGGATGAGATCATGACCATGTATCTCAACTCCATCTTTTTCGGGAGTAGCGCCTATGGTGTGCGTTCAGCGGCTGAGACTTTCTTTGGAAAGCTTCCCTCAGAGCTGACCGTTGAGGAGAGCGCCATGCTTATCGGTATGGTCAACAAACCCACGAGGTACAATCCCGCCATCAATCCGGACAAAGCTCTGGTCAGGAGGAATTTTGTCATCGGCCAGATGGAGAAGGCCGGATATATCACCAAGGCGTCCAGGGATTCCATCCGCCTTATCCCTATCACTCTCAATTATGAGATCCAGGATCATAATGCCGGAAGGGCTCCGTATTTCAGGGATATGATCCGTCGCGTCATGACAGCCCAGAAGCCACGCAGGAGTGACTATAAGGTGCGAGAGGACTATGTGGCCGATTCGCTTGCCTGGGCTGATGACCAACTCTATGGGTGGCTGGAGAAGACCCATAAGGCTGACGGCTCAAAATATGATCTGGATAAAGATGGCTTGAGGATATACACCACCATCAACTACAAGATGCAGAAATATGCCGAGGAGGCTGTCTCAGAGCATATCAAAGCTCTTCAATCTGATTTCATGAAGGACTTGAAGCGCAAGACGAACGCTCCGTTCTCCAATGATATTGATGAGGCCACCCGTAACCGGCTGATGAACCAGGCCCGCCGTTGGAGTGATCGTTGGCGTGTCATGAAGAAGAGCGGAAACTCCGACTCCCAGATTCTGAAGACCTTCTCCGTTCCTACCAGGATGAGGGTGTTCGCCTATAATTCCAAGGGATACGTGGACACCACCATGACTCCCGATGACTCGATTCGTTATTACAAGTCGATGCTCCGGACCGCTTTCGTGGCCATGGAGCCCGGGACCGGTCATGTGAAAGCATATGTTGGCGGGCCCAATTACAGGTATTTCAAATATGACAATGTCCGTCAGGGAAAGCGCCAGGTGGGTTCGACCATCAAACCTTTCCTTTACACGCTCGCGATGCAGGAGGGCATGACCCCTTGCGACAAGGTCGTTGACCTGCCGCAGACTTTCGAGATTCCCGGAGGTGCCACTTGGACCCCCCGAAGCACAGACAGCGAGAAGTGGATAGGCAAGACCGTCACCCTCAAATGGGGATTGACCAACAGTTCTAACAACATCTCAGCCTACCTCATGAAGCAATTTGGCCCGGAGGCGATGGCCGACATGATGCGCAGGATGGGCGTTCAGAGCCATATTGATGAGGTTCCAGCCCTTTGCGTAGGCCCTGCTGACATCTCTCTATGGGAAATGGTGGCGGCCTATAACACATTCCCTTCAAAGGGAGTATATGTGTCCCCTTTGTATGTTACCAGGATAGAGGATAGCCAAGGGAATGTCATAAGTGAGTTCACAGGCCGGAAGCGTGAGGCTATCGGTGAGAGCACCGCTTTCCTTATGGTTAATCTTATGGAAGGTGTTGTGCAAGGTGGTACTGCCAGCAGGCTTCGTTACCGTTATAACCTCATGGGAGAGATAGCTGGCAAGACTGGCACCACCAACGACAACTCAGACGGCTGGTTCATCGGTTACACACCAACGCTTGTAGCTGGCGTCTGGACCGGGGCCGAGGACAGGCAGGTCCATTTCCAGTCCGGTTCTTTGGGTCAGGGAGCCAACATGTCACTTCCCACTTGGGGAATATTCATGAAGAAAGTGCTGGCTGACGGGACTCTCGGCGTCACCGCTAATGACAGGTTCATAGCCCCGGCGGGTGTGGTAGATGGGCTTGGTTGCACCGGAAGCGACGATGAGGTCTCAGAACAGCAGGCTAAGATAGAGGATTATTATTTTGAATGACGATATGGGCAAGTACAAGAGAATCGCTGTGATTTATGGTAGCGACTCCTCCGAGTGGGAGGTGTCGTGCCGTAGCGGAGAATTCGTGGCCTCCCGCATTGACGGGACGCAATACGATGTGTATGAGATCTTCGCCCGCTTCGGGAAGTGGCAGCTTGTGGCCATGAAGAAACGTGATGCCATGAGGGTGCCTTTCCCTGAGGGATCCAGGCCGGAGGTCGATAAGTCTGATTTCTCTGTCAAGGTCTATGGTGAGAAGATCAACTTCGACTATGCCTACATAGTCCAGCACGGGACTCCAGGCGAGAATGGTCTTATGCAGGGTTATCTCGAGATGCTGGGAATACCTTTCAGCAGCTGTGGGGCTTTCGTGTCAGCGATCGCTTTCGACAAGTTCGCATGCAAGAGTTATCTGCGTGATGTGGATTTCGTCAAGTGCTCCCCGGACGTTTTCGTCCGTTCAGGGATGGATCTGGACAAAGTCGTCGAGAAGGCCGCTGCCACGTTGAGATTCCCTGTCTTTGTCAAGCCCACTGATGCCGGGTCAAGTTTCGGCATAACAAAGGTCACGAGGCCGGAAGACTTGAAGGAAGCCATCAGTTTCGCTTTCTCTGAAGGGCCTACCGTGATTGTGGAGCAAGGAATAAAGGGACGTGAGTTCACCTGTGCCGCATATTCAGATGCCGAGGGCGTCAAAGCCCTTCCCATAATTGAGATTGTCACCGATAATGACTATTTCGACTATGACGCCAAATATAACGGCAATAGTCAGGAAATATGCCCGGCCCCTGTTGAGGAAGCCTTCAGCGTTCATGTCCAGGAGGTTACCAAGCGGATATATTCCCATCTCGGTTGCAAAGGTGTGGTCAGGATGGACTATATCAATGGCGATGACGGCTTGTACTTCCTCGAGGTTAACACTATTCCGGGAATGACCAGCGCCTCTTTGGTCCCTAAGATGGTGAGGACTGCCGGGATTGATATCACCGACTTCCTTTCGGGACTAATCGAGAATTCTTAATGCTTCTGGGGGATTTCCTGAAGGAGGGAATCTCCCGTTTAGTGTCCCTCTATCCGGCTCCGGAGGCGAGGGACATTGTTCTTTCGTTGTGCGAGAGCCGCCTCGGAATAGAGAGGTATACTTATGCCACAGACCCGGGGTATTCCCTGACTACGGGAACCCGTGAGACTCTTTCCAGAGACTTGGACAGGCTTTCCTCCGGAGAGCCGTTGCAATATGTCTTAGGATATGCCTGGTTTCGAGGGCGCCGTTTCAAAGTGACTCCAGACGTCCTTATTCCCAGGCCGGAGACCGAGATACTATGTGAGGAGGCTATCCGCTTTCTATCCTCTCACCCGGAAGCTTGTGCGCTAGACCTTTGCACAGGCTCCGGCTGCATTGCCTGGACCCTTTCTTTGGAAGTCCCCGGGACTATTGTATACGGGGTTGACATCTCAGAGAAAGCCCTTTCTGTCGCTTCTGGGCAAGACCTATACCTTGATGATGACGCTTCTCGTCATTGCCGGCTTGACCGGCCATCCCCGGTATTCCTTCAGGCCGACATCCTTCAGGACCCGCCTCGTTTCCCTTGTGGCAAGTTTGACCTAGTCGTGTCCAATCCTCCCTATGTTTTGGAGTCTCAAAAGGTTGACATGCGACCGAATGTACTTGACCACGAGCCGGAGTTGGCACTTTTTGTCCCCGACGATGATCCTCTTGTATTCTACAGGGCGGTCGCCCGTTGGTCAAGAGAACTCCTATCCCCAGGAGGTATAGGAATAGTGGAGATTAATGATCTCCTTGGTCCCCAAACCAGGAATGTGTTTCTCGAAGCGGGCTTCCGGGATGCGGAGATAATCAACGATTTTTCCGATAAAAACCGCTTCGTGAAGTTTTCCCGATAGCTATTTCAGGTGTGCCTGAGGCCTTTTTGGGCGATTATCCGTTGAATGTTTTGTTCAACGGATGTTTTTTTGTCACTTCGCGATGTGAGATATTAACAACTAAAAACTTATTCAAAATGAAAAATTTCATCACCAAAAAGAAAAAGCCGCTGCCGTTGCCTCTGGCGCTTCTGTCTGCGGCCATCCTGTCTTTCCAGGCGTGCGACAAGACTTCCCAACCGCTCATTTCTCCAGAGAAACCAGTCCAGTCCGATGTGATCACCCCCGCTTCTGTCGCCCGAGTGTTGTCTGGGATTCCTTTCACTCTTGACCAAGTCCGAGAGGTCTGGGACGGGGTCAACGCCTCTTCCGCTAATGGTTATGACGAGGAATACACCTTTAGGGATATGTTCGCCTCGCCGGGAAGTGGAGTAGGTGACGAGCGCGTCGGGACCAGATCGGTCAAAGAGTATCACGAGCCTTTAAATGGTCTGATATCCCGTCATCTCGGGGACCTATCCGCCTCCGGTCTTCAGATTTATTGGCCATATTCAGAAGATTGGGACGGTATCTCGATGCCCGTAATCACCTTCTGTCCTGAGATCACCCTTGAGACAAATGTGGGTTATTTACGTGAGGAACTTCCTGGAAATAAATGGATTGTGAAGGAAATAGCGGTAGATGAGGCCTATGCCAAGGAGCATCCTGTCTGGGTTGTGGGTTGGAATGAGGATGCCGGAGCCATGACTCCGCAAATCTTGGAGAAGACTCTAGGAGAGAAACCGGCCACTCGCTCCACTTCTGATTTTAAGACGCTGAGGATCAAGGAATTTAAGGCCCATGTCCAATATGATCCATGGCTTTCCGGCGCCAGTGAGTTTTTCATCAAATGTGGCTCAATCAAAGCTTTTACCGCATCAGTAGCGGCGGACCTTACCCAATACACTCCGGAAATCACCGACTTGATGATTAAGGTGAAGCGCAAACAAGTCGGCACAGCTCTGAGACTCAACACTGTAGTTGTCTCAGAGTGGTCGCCTCAACTCTCTGAGTGTGTGTTCCTTATCCATGAGTACGATGGAGGGAAGATGACCACCTGGAAGGCTAGCGGTGAGGTGAAGATCAAGGCCAAGGCTTATGGTTTCTCAGTGGAGTTCCCCTATCATCGCAACGACGACATTGTATGGCGCGGCAAGTTGTCTTCCAATTATTTCGAGAGGTACAACGGAGTCCCCAACCGCTTCGGCGACACCTCTATCACCTTTGTATTCAACTAATAATCAATGATTTTCAGATGGCACTATTGACTGTCATCTCGCACCGGGTGCAGTCGAAGCCCAAGCGATAACGTCTGCCGTTGTTGACCAAAAACAGGTTTCCAAGGTTTCCCTTTGTCATTCTGAGGCCGGAGGCCGAAGAATCTTTCAGGCATAGGCCGAGCTCGTGCCGGATGCAGTACTTGCTCCGCATCAGCTCGGCCCCTTTTCTATGCGAGATCTCAAAGGCGTCCTCAATGTCCTTGGCACCGAGCCCGCGTAAAACATCTCGAGCTAAATTGTTTGAGATATTATATTTATAATCAATCGTTTCCGGATTGCCGGTCAAGCCGGTAATGACATTATTCTCATTATAGGTTTTATCTCCCTTCGGATCTCGTTCAGGGCTGATGCCGACATAAATGGCAACTTGCCGTAGGAGGCCCCGGAGTCGAGTTTATTGAGGGTGAAGGAATATATCCCCGAGGATTTTTCCAGCTGGCTTTTGAACATGGCCTCCATTCTCTCGACATTGTTCGCCTCCTGGCTCCCGGCATCCACCTCAAACTCGACAGTTCTTCCATCCTCACTAGTGGCTGTGACTGAAAGAACGAATCTCCGAGGCTGATCCGGGCTTAGGCCGTACTCAGCCGCAGCGAAGCGAGAATGGACGCGGCCGGGCCCGGAATCAGCCTCGGATGCTGCCTTTTCGGAGGCGCTCCCGGCGTCATAAATTATCAGAGAGACTGAGACGGGTATGCGGCGCTCCGGGAGGTTGCAGTCGATCTCTTTCTCGAAAGCCGAGCTAAGGTTCCTCCGGAGTCTTGCTCCCACGTAAAGCCCCGGCACCTCCTTGCAGACAATCCTCTCGCCGCGACAGACATCACCTCGGAACCCTCGTATCTCATTATGGTCTTTAGACATGAATGTGAACCCATCCCCATTTCGCAATGCGGTCGCCGGATTGTCCAGATTGACAATGACTTCCATTGTACCATCCTTGAGCGTACGGCCGTCCGGGCCCGGCCGCGTCCATTCTCGCTTCGCCCTTCGCCTTGGCTCAGGGCTCGCTGCGGCTGAGTACGGCCTAAGCCCGGAGGCCGCTACGCTAGGAGAATAAGTCTCTGAAGCGAATGGAGGTATGCCGGAAGGGCGTATCTCTAGAACAGTGCCGATTTCTTCGCCGACGGACTTCGGGGCGTCCATGGAGGACCATTTGCCTCTTTTGCCGTCAAGGAATAACTCGGTGTAGCCACGATTAAAGGTCTTTCTGAGGTCTGGCGTGAATCCACCCTCGACCCGGCCGAAGGAGGCACGGCGATATTTCCCGGGATTAGCCGCTACCAGCTTGTCCATTGCCAAGGAATAAGCCCGGACAGTGTTCCTGACATAAGAGATATTCTTAAGTCTTCCCTCAATCTTGAATGAGCATATTCCCGCTTCGGCGAGGTCGTAGAGCCTTCCGGAGAGATTGTAATCTTTGAGTGAGAGTAATGCCTTGTCTTTCAATAGTTTCTTACCGTGGCTGTCTTCCAGGTCATAGAGTGACCTGCAAGCCTGTACGCAGGCGCCCCGGTTGGCGCTTCTTCCCGCTACAGCCTCTGACATATAGCACTGCCCGCTGTAGCAAACGCAGAGGGCGCCGTGAACGAAGAACTCAAGCTCGCATTTGACGGCCTTCCGTATAGCCCGGATCTGTTCCAGGGAAAGCTGCCGCTCCAGGACGATCCTTGAAGCTCCCAAACTTTCATAAAACCTGGCTTGCTCCGGAGTACGGATTGCGCACTGGGTTGACGCATGCGCTTCCATATCATTCTGAGCGGAGCGAAGAATCTCGAAAACGGCTAGATCCTGGGCGATGACAGCATCCACTCCGGCATCTGCTGCCTCCTTGAGAATCCTCTGAGCCTCCGGAATCTCCGAATCGAAAAGTATTGTGTTGAGAGTCAGGAATATCCGGACTCCGAACTGATGGGCATAATCGCAGAGACGCCGTACATCCTCCATCGAGTTGCCGGCATCCTGCCTGGCCCCGAACTCCGGCCCAGCGATATATACCGCATCGGCACCGCAGTCAATGGCCGCGATGCCGATGTCAGCGTTTCTCGCTGGAGCGAGAAGTTCGAGTTCAGTCATTATTTGCCACCAAGAGCGGTGATCTGCTGCTTGGCCTGTGCGCCGAACTTGGCGTCGTTCTGAACTTTCTTGTAATACTCAATCGCCTTGGCGTTGTTCTTCTGTCCCTGATAGAGGGCGGCAACGGTGTAGGTGATAGCGTTGGCGTTGGAAGCGGTGGGCTTGAGCTCAAGATACTTCTCAAAGTTCTTGATAGCGTCAGCGTTCTTGCTCAACTTCTGGGATGACTGGCCGGCGATCAGGTAGGCGTTGGCATTCTCAGCATAGGAGTTGGCCTTGTCGGCGGCTTTGACAGCGTCGGCATATTTCTGAGCCTTAAGGGCGACATTCGCCTCCTTCACATAGATATTGGAGATCTGTCCCTTTGCGGCCTCTTCCTCGCCGTTCCATGCGGCGTGATGGAAAGCGTCGATAGCCTCAGTGGTCTTGCCAAGCTGGCTAAGGGCCTGTCCAAGATAGAGAGCGGTCTTGCCTGCGGTGGTGTCAATGGCGTATGATTTTGAGAAACCATCGGCGGCGGTGGCGAAGTCTTTAAGCTTGAGAGCGTCTACACCCTTCTGCATCCACATCTGGGGCACAAGCTCTTTAGCCTCTGTAACGACTTCCTCATTGCCATACTCCTCGGCTATTTTGGCGGCGGCGTCCAATTGTCCGGCAGCCTCATCGTATTTGGCGTCCCTGATGAGATCCTTGGCGATAGCCAGGGTCACACCCGGGATAGCGGTCTTGCAATTCGCCACGAGCTCGTCAGCTTCCTCACCGATTTCTGTTCCCATGGCAAGGGCTTTCTGGAAATAATCCAAAGCCTCGGTCCAGTTTTTCATAGTGATAGCTGTGGCTCCATTGTTGTAGAGTTCAGTAGCCTGAGCCATGTCCTGGGCGGAAGCTATTCCGGCGGCCATGACCAATGAGGCGATAGCTAGAATGATTTTTTTCATCTTCTTCAATGTATTTAAGTTCAACTTTTATACACGGCGAACGGAGACAAATGTAATAAAAAAATTGTGTCAATCGCACATTATTGATTAATTTTGCGAAAGGAGGCACTCAAAATGCGACGTTTTCTCACATATGTCCTTTGTTCTGTGCTGGTTGGTTTTTCAATAAACATGCCAGCCCAAAAATTGCCCGCTTTGCAGAAGGATGCCTCCATCACCAAAGGCGAGCTTTCAAACGGCATCTCATACTATCTCGTGACCAATTCCACGATGAAAGGGGTGGCGGATTTCGCCTTGGTTCGCAAGGGTATGACAGACACCCTCGCCGCACGCGCGGAACTCGCGTCATTACCTCATTTCAATAAGACAATCCCATACAAGTTCTTGTCACGCAAGGGTATAGGCTGCCGTCCGGAAGGTTTCATATCGTTCAGGGATGACGCGACTCTTTTCCGTTTCGACAATGTGCCGATGTTCGATGTCGCCGCGGCGGACACGACCCTTCTCATGTTGTTTGACATCATAGCCACCCAGCCTCGTCCACATGCGGTTATTGTCTCCGGGGACATCAAACCAGCTGAGATAATCGAGAAGATGAAAGTCTTTTCCCTGATGGTCCCGTCAAGGGTAACCTCTTATGAGAACAAGGCCTATTCATGGACGCCGACAACAGAGACCCAATGGTCGTTCACGCCTTCCGAGGTTTCTTCTGTTGAGGTGGCTTTCAGATCTCCAAGGACTCCCGCAAACCAAATGAACACTATCCAGCCCTTCGTCTCCAAACTATTCTCCATGGAGCTCGCTGATGTGCTCAGGAACCGTCTGTCGGAGTCTCTTTTCTCAAGGGGGATTCCTGTCTCAGGGATGTCGTTGAATTATTCCGGCAGCGCTGACTCTTCAGGAGATGAACGTTTCATCGTTAAGTTGGAAATGCCTGAGGAGCAACTTATTCCGGCAACAATGGCCCTGTCTTCCACTTTGGCGGAAATAGGATCTAAAGGCATTGGAGAGGATGAGTACAAGACGGTTCGTGAGGATGCTCTCAGGATTCTCTCGGGGGCCGGGTCCAATGATGACATGGTGCGTCAATGCATCTCCAATTATCTCTTCGGGTCAGATCTGTCGCTCTCAGCCACTAAGGCAAAGTATTTCTCTTCCAGGAATATGACGATAGCGTCCGAGTTGGGGCTTTTCAATAATTACATATCAGCCCTCTTGGGAGACACTGATAACGCTGAGGTCAGTTGGACCGGGAGTCCGGAGGAGTATGATGAGTGGGTGTATCAAATGATGTTCAAGGCCACTTGGAATGGAGTGGCCATGTTGGACAAGCCCACTTATAAATGGAAAGTGGCCGCCAAGGACACCACCGCTTTCGCTTCCGATAGAAGCAAGACCAAACTGAAGTCCGTCGCTACTGAGCCGGTCTCAGGAGGGGAGATGTGGACCTTCGCCAATGGCATGAGGGTAATATATAAGAAGATGGCCACAGGAGGAAGGTTTTCCTACTCGATGATGATAAAAGGCGGTTTTTCCACTGTCAAGAATCTTCCGAGAGGAGAAGGAGCGTTCTTCTCTGACATGATGAGTCGTCATAAGATAGCGGGATTCCATGGAGGAGATTTTGAGAAGGTGTTGAAAGCCAATGGAGTGGACATTGAGACTAAGGTCTCGGTTTCTGATATGAGGATATGCGGCTCAGCGCCGTCCAGACATTATGCCCTTGTGATGAAGGCATTGCTCTCCGTGGCAAATGAAAGGAAAGCCGATTTTTCCGATTTTGAGAAATACAGGATGCTTGAGAGTGCCCGTCTCAGACCTGCGACATTGGACAGCCTGATGTATCCCGATAATAATTACACGGAGATTAAGACTCCTTCTGGACTGACATCGACCACCCTCTCGGATGCTGAGGCTTTCTTTTCCAGAGAGTTCCTTCGCTGCGGTGATGGAGTTATCGTTATAGTCGGGGATCTTTCCTCTGAAGTGTTGCAGAAGTATCTGGTGAAGTCTATCGGTGGATTCCGGGTGAGCAAGTCAGTCGCTCCGCGGGCGACTTCCACACTCAGTTTACGATCCGGAACCACAACATACAACCACGATGGGACTCCTGCTGGTTTCAGCATAGGGATGGCGGCGTCATATCCCTTCTCCACAGAGAGTTACATGGCATTTAAAATCGCCGGACTCTCACTCTACAGACGGCTGTCCGGTGTGATGGCGGAGTTGGGTTTCCATGTGGATTTGGAAGATCGGTTCCATACATTCCCTCGTGAGGTGGCTGATTTGAGGTTCACTTTCACTCCGGTTCCGTCTCACGGGTTGCCGGAAGGTGTCGAAAATGGTGAGGCCAATATTGTGTCGGCGGTCGAGATGGCTGGTAAAACTATAGAGGCGGTGTTCTCCAATCCCGTTTCAGCGGCTGAGCTCGCATCTTGCAAGTCCCTTCTTTCTAATGAGTATTCAATGTCTTTGTCTGATCCATCCAAGTATGCCGACGCTATCTTGATGAGATATTCTTCCGGGAAAGATGTGCTGACGAATTACGCTGAGAAGATAAAGGGTGTTTCAGCCGACAAAGTAAAAGAGGTTTTCGGAGTCTTATCCGAGGGAATGAGGATTGAGTATGTCGTCAAGCCGGAATGATCACGGGACAATAATCCAGATCGGGGATATCCTTGTCTCTGAGGAGGTGGTGACGGAGTTTTTCGCATGTGACTACCCCCTTTGCAAGGGAATATGCTGTGTCATAGGCGATAGCGGGGCACCTCTTGAGGAGGAAGAATTGGACGATCTTGAGAGGGATTATCCTGTGTATTCAGAGCTTATGCGACCTCAAGGGCGTTCGCAAGTGGATAAGGACGGTTTTTTTATCATAGACCGGGACGGTGATATCGTCACCCCCGTGGTGGACGGGACAGGAGAATGCGCCTTCACGACTTTCCTTGAGGATGGAAGTTGCCTTTGTTCGATTGAGAGATGCTTTTTCGCCGGAACCTGCTCTTTCCGTAAGCCCAAATCCTGTTGGCTGTATCCGATCCGTGTCACAAAGTTGAGTAATGGAGGCCAGGCTCTTAATCTCCATCGCTGGCATCTTTGCAAGGACGCCTACGCCAAAGGAAAACGCGAAGGTACCCGTGTGTACGAGTTCCTTCGCGAACCATTGATAAATGTCTACGGGAAAGATTTTTACGAGGCTTTGGAAGCCGCCGCCAAGATCATCCTCGGTTAGGCCTCTTCCTCTCCTTCCTCAAGACCTTCTTCTTCAATATCTTCCGCCGGAGTGTTGATAAGCTCCATCGCGGCGTCGTAGTCAGCTGCGTTGACCTTGACATCGATGTTTCCGACTCCGTTGAGCATGGCTGTGGAGTCGGCTCCGAACACTGCCGCCGGGATACCATTCTCAATAAGCATCCCCGCCACCATCTGTGCGCTGATGGCGTCGTTAACAGTGATGACTGTCTTGAAATCTTCTTCTCTTTTCATGATATTAAGATTTGGAATAATCGTCCTCAGAATTGTTTCTGAACATATATTCCAGGCCGCTGATGAGCCTGACAATCTCCTTCCTCATACCCTCAACCTCGAATCCGTCAATGGTCCTTGTCATGGTCACCCTGTCCTCGAACATTTTCATGAAAGCACCAAACTTTGAGCGAAGCCTGAAACTCATGTTCTCACCCTCCTCTTTCTCAAGGAAGTATCCCCTCTGTTCCATGAATCTGATGATTTTGTCACGGATATCAGAATACTCTCCAGGGATGATCGCATCCTGCTTCCTGAATCCTGTCATCGGATAAACGAAGGCAACCACGCCGAAAAGGATCGCGATTTGCCATACGGACTTCATCCCTTCCCTGAACATGAGTTCCGGTTTAGGGTCAACCAAACCTAATGCGGCCATAATGACCATCGTCAAGGTTAAGATGAGAGCGAACCAGATGAAGTATTTGATGGCTCTTACAACGTATTTCATACTTTGCCCGTTTTTTGCTGTAATCACAAATATAAGAAAAAGAAATAGTTTTCGTAATTTTGCAAGTTGAACCAAGAATTCGATATTATGGCAGAAATTGACCCTATCATGGAGCGCCGCCAGCGCGAGGAACAGGAACAGAAAAACAAGAGTCTTAAGAACATAATGTGGGCGCTTGTCGCCGTGGCCGCTTTGATGGCCGCAGGTCTCGCTTACATTTGGACCTCCAAGTCTTCTCTCGTCAGGGATCTTAACGCTGAGAAGGAAGACCTCACTCAACAGATGATTGCATTGAAAGGAGATTACGACAGCCTTTCTTCTGAATATGAATCTGTCAACAGCCAGCTTGACTCTTCCCGCGAGGAGGTCAACCAGCTGATCGAGAGGATCCAGAAGACCGAGGCCACGAATCGAGCCAAGATGCGTCAGTACGAGAAAGAGTTGGGCACCCTCAGGAGCATCATGAGGAACTACATTGTCCAGATCGACTCCCTCAACACTTTGAACCATAAGCTGACTGCCGACGCAGCCGCTGCCCGCAAGGAGGCCGCTTCCAGTAGGGCTGAGAACGCTGAGCTCAAAGGCCAGGTGGAGAGTCTTTCCGGCCAGGTTGCCGCCGGTTCGGTCATCAAGTCCAGGGGTTTGAGCGTGGCCGCTTACAACAGCTCTGACAAGGTCACGGACCGCAGCAGCAGGGTTGTCAGGTTGCTCGCTTCCTTGAGTTTGGTCGAGAATGATCTGGCTCCTAAGGGACCGGTGAGGGTTTATCTCCGTGTCAAGGATCCCGAGGGCATTCTTCTCACCAACAGTGTCCAGACTTCTTTCAACTATAATGGCCAGACCATGGTCGCCTCGGCTTCCCGCGAGGTTGATTATCAGGGCAAGGAGGTTGATCTGAGCATCTATCTCAACGACATCCCGACCTACCAGCCTGGCATTTACACGATTGAGGCTTACACGTCGCAGTCTTTCCTCGGCAAGACCGAGCTCCTGCTCCGTTAGGCGGTGATCTATCTCCACGTTCCCTTCTGTGAGAGCCGCTGTACCTACTGCGGCTTTTTCTCCTCTGTCATTCAGAGAAACTCGAGGGATCTCTGTTACGATGCATATGCCGATACTGTTTGCAAGGAGATTTCTGAGCGTCGGGACGAGATTGCGGGAACGCTGAATGTCAACACTCTATACATAGGCGGAGGCACTCCTTCGGTGCTTCCGCTTGATGTTTTATCCCGAATCGTCCATTCCCTCGAAGCTGCGATTACCCGCCCCGGAAGGGGTATGCCAGCCGAACCTGTGGCCGCCCGTGGCCTCATGAACGGGTGGCTCGCCGCAGGCGAGACGGGACGAAGCGCGAAGCGCAAAGGGTTCGGTGGTATAGCCCCTTCCGGGGCGGGCGACTCTTTGTGGGAGGAATTCACGGTCGAGGTGAATCCGGAGGACATTGTCGAGAAGGGTGAGGAATATGTGAGGGGATTGTTGGCGCTGGGGGTGAACCGCGTCAGCATGGGAGTACAATCCTTTGACGATGGAATCCTGAAATGGATGAACCGCCGCCACGACTCAGCCACCGCTGTTGAGGCTTTCCGGATTCTGCGCCGTTGCGGGGTCGGGAATATCAGTATAGATTTGATATTCGGTCTTCCGCAGTTGTCTGAGGAGTTATGGTCAGATACGATCGCCAAAGCCTTGGAACTTGAGCCTGAGCATATCTCAGCATATCAGTTATCAATAGAAGAAGGAAGCGCTCTTGAGAGACTGACTGCCCAGGGCAAATTCACAGAGGCTACCGATGAGCAGTGCCGCCGTCAGTATGACATTCTTTGCGAGCGTCTCGGAGAGGCCGGTTACCATCATTATGAGATATCCAATTTCGCTATTCCTGGCCGTGAAGCAGTCCATAACAGCGCTTACTGGAGGCGTGTTCCTTATGTTGGTCTTGGTCCGGGAGCTCATTCATTATCAGCTGGTTCCGTGAGGTCCTGGAATAGCGAGACCCTCGTGGGATATTCCAGGGGAAAAGAAATATTGACTCCGGAAGACATCCGTGTCGAGCGGATTATGCTGCCTCTCCGGACCGATTTGGGCCTCCCTGAGTCAGAGTTACGTTCCCTCGCCGGCGATGCATCCGTCGACCACCTTCTCTCCGAAGGTGCTCTTGTTCTCTGTCATTCTGAGCGAAGCGAAGAAACTATACGTATCCCGGAGGATCATTTCTTCACCTCCGATGACATCATTC
>ONSC01000178.1 GCA_900320365.1 uncultured Bacteroidales bacterium | reverse complement strand
GCTATGGCGATGGCGATGGATGAGATGGACCGATATTTATGGGGGAAGTTGTACAAGAGGGGGCTGTTTCTTGATAATCCAGTCAAGTATTTCATGCACCTTAACATTGGAGAGGATCAGATCATATCATATCAGGTGGCGAGATACGTTAAAAAGGTTGTCACCATTCCGGACAGTGTCTATCAATATTATCGCAACAGTTCATCTTTGCTATACAATATCTACGCTTTCAGATCTGAGAAAAACTTGAGAGATTTTCTCACAGCCAGTAAGTTAACTGTTGAACTGTCTGGTCAGATCGACAGTAGGATCAAAATAATAACAGAGACAAACGCCATGAGGTGCTTTTTCAATTGGATCAAAAGAGGCTTCGCCCGCCAAAAGATAATGGGCCTGGTTGATGAGTACGGTTTTTCAGATTTGTTTACTGTCCCGTCTTTGATCAGGCACCTTGGTTTCAGAAAAGCCCTTGTTTATTACCCGGTAACCAGGTTTGATGCGGCATCACGCATCATTTATGGGAATAAGGGGAGCATTTGATCATATGCCAAAAATATCTGTTCTCATACCAGCCTATAATGTCGAGCGATATATCGTCCGATGCCTGGACTCTGTTATCAGACAGACTCTCGCGGATATTGAGATCGTGATAGTCAACGATAGATCCACCGATGGGACTGCCGCTATTATCGATGAATACGCTGCCCGGGATTCCAGGATAAAGGTCATCAACCATCCGGAGAACTGTGGCTTGCTTTGGACACGTAAGACCGGTGTCGAGGCGTCATCGGGAGATTATCTGATGTTTTTAGACTCGGATGATGCTTTGAAACCAGAGGCATGTGAACGTCTATATACGGAAGCGATAGGTAATGAGGCTGATATGGTAGTCGCTGGATATGAGTCCCGCGGCAATAGAGGTGGCAGGAAATCATTCACGAATGTCTTGAATTACGGTTCATCCTCATACGGTGTCGCGAAAGCCATGTTGAAGAATGAGCTTTCCAGGTATGTATGGGGAAGGTTGTTCCAGCGTCGATTACTGGTTGACAATCCGCCCGAATATCAGAAGCATCTTAACCTTGGAGAGGATTTGGTCATATCTCTCCATGTCGCCAGATTTGTGAGAAAGGCCATATGTATTCCAGATATTCTTTATGAATACTATCAGAACGCCTCATCATTGTCCCATATCATCTCACCGGATTTGATCAGGGATAATATACGGGTATTGCTGAGGACAGTTGATCTATCATCAGCGGTAGGAGAGGATTTGAGTGAGATGGCGGAGACATCGGCGATCAAAAGGATACATGCCTTGATCAAGAAAAGGAAAGGCATTGACAGGAGGTTGGTGATGAGTATTTTGAAAGAGGAGGACGCCTCTCAACTGTTCTCATTCAAGTCTTTGGTCGGCCACCTTGGACTACGTAAAGGTATCACTTATTATCTGGTCACCAGATCCGGTTTTTGTTCAAAGATGGTATGATGTCAACGGGTAAGAAAATAGGTTTTTTCGCAGATAACGATTTAAGGGACAAGAGTTTCCTGAGCGGGACAATATACACTATGGCGAGGATCCTGAAGTCGGCGGGGTATGAAGTGGTGTGGATTCCCGTGAGGAAAAAGTCGTTGTGCTATAAGCTCTATCGCAAGTTAATCAAGGAGACTGCGAGATTTTTCCCGAGTTTGAAGACCAAACTCTCAAAGCGGATGCTATGGAGCAGCCGTATTGCCACCAGGCGATTGGACATGGATCTTGTGAACTCTTGCGATGTGCTGTTCGCTCCCATGAAATCCGGAGTGCTTGTTTCTCTTGATACAAAAGTCCCTGCCATTTATTTAGCTGACGGCACTTTCCATTTGATGGTTGATTACTATTGGTTCGATCTCTCTGAACGGGATATACGTGAAGGGGAACTGATCGAGCAAAAAGCGATGGACAATGCCGCCGCTCTTGTCTATCCTTCCCGTTGGGCAGCTGAGAGCGCTGTCAAGGATTATGGACAACCCAGGGATAAAATCACTCTCGCGTATTTCGGCCCCAATTTGGATGTTGATAAGATAATCCCGCACAAATTCACTTTTGATGGTCATCTTGATCTTCTATTTGTTGGAGTGGATTGGAAACGGAAAGGTGGATCAATTGCGGTAGAAGCCTGCAAGTGGCTTAATGATAATGGGATAGACTCTACGCTTCATGTAGTCGGAATCAAGTCTCTGAATCCACAGATAGCCTCGCTTCCTTTCGTGGAAAATCATGGCTTCCTAAATAAGAACAAACCGGAGGATTATTCCAAGCTGATGGCGCTATACGATCAGGCGGATTGTTTCCTTCTCCCTACATTGGCTGAATGCGTTGGTGTATCGTTCTGCGAGGCTAATGCTTACGGCGTCCCGTGCTTCACCCATGACACCGGCGGAGTCAGCGACTATGTCTTGGATGGAGAGAACGGTTATCTTCTGCCGCTAGGTTCCTCCGGAGAAGATTTCGGAAAGAAGATAAAGGAATGCCTGGATAACGATGAAATGGTGAGATTGTCCACTGGAGCCGTCAAGGTGGCTAGGGAACGCCTTACTTGGGATGCATGGGCGGCTAAGATGGAAGAAGTTATCAAGAGATTGACGGATAAGTGATTTATCTGGTTAAGATGAGGGTCCTCATCCTTTTGGCGAAATTTCGCATTCCCTGGCTGAAAGCCATGAAAACCGCGATCAGCATCGTGGACACGACTAACGCTGTCTCAGTGGCATAGATGATCCAATTGGAGAATGATGTGCCGGCAACGTCGCTTTTGGGCAGCAGCGGGCATATCTTGGTTGATATGAAAGCCACTGCGAGTATGATAGCCAACCTGCCAGCCACTTTTGAGAAATAATGTAAGGGATTCTCCTTGAAACCTACCTTGAACAGGAAGTAGGGCTTCCAGATTTCCACGAGCAGCACAAGACTGGTTGTCACACCGAGCATAATACCTTCGATTCCCCAGAAATACCCGAAAAGGATAGAGAGTCCAATGTTGATGGCGGCCTCGGCAATGGGTGACCATATGTCTTGGAACATGCCGTGCGCACTGATGAATGATTCTACCGTCTCTCGTGTCATTAAGATTCCTTGCATGACAAGATAAATCAGCAGGAATTTCTTCCCCAGAACATACCCCGGGGAGAGCCAAACTGAAATAAAGGGCTCTGTCAGAAGGTAGCAGCAAAGTATTACTATCGAGGCTATCAGCAACCTGGAGTCGAATAGCTCCCAGAAGATACGCCTGATGCTGTTCTTGTTGCCTTCCGCTACCAGGTCGCCTACTCCAGCCGAAGTGCTGCTGAACAGGTTGCCCATCAATCTGGAGATATTCCCCAGTATAATCTGGTAGTTGCCGTAGAAAGCCACAGTTGTCAATGAGGTGAAGGCGTAAAGGATGGGTGCGCTTGAGTTGGAGAGGACTACACCTCCCAACTTGTGGAAAAACACCTGCTTGGTTTTTTTGATGATTTCCTTGTTCCGTTTCAAGTACGACCGTCCATTTTTGAGGTTTATGTCAAGCCAGGGATACTCCCTCTTGATGACCTTGTCGAGGAGATAAGTTATTATCAACCTTGACGAGAACTCAAGGCCGAGCCACCAGAAGAAAGGATTCTTAAAAGTGGTCACGGCGATCATCTGGGCGATGATCTTCAGGATCTCCATACTTCTGCTCACCCTCACCACCTTGTACTGTTTCTGGTGGGCAGACAGGACGATAAGTCGATAGTTGTAAAAATACCCAAGCATGCTCCCCAGCAGGAGAGCTCCGAAGGTTAGATATGCATAGCCTAGAGGAAGGGGTGACTTCGCGAAAATAATCGGGAAGAAACACATGATCACGCACGATGAGGCGATGATTATATAGGCTATGATTCTGTACAACCAGCCCTGGACGGTGACAATCTCCTTGATCTTGTCATGGTCTTTCTCGTGCAAAGGCTTATATAGGAGGAAAGCGATGGCGCTTCCTATACCAAGTTCCGTGAGGTTAAGCAAGGATAGGATATCCTTGGCCATGGTGTTCAGTCCCAGGATCTCACTCCCCAGATAATCGAAAAAGATTTTCCTTGAGAAAAAACCAAGACCGAGAAGCACAAGGTGAAATGAAGTGGAAACCACCGCATTCCTTATGCTGTTTTTCGCTCTCTCGTTTTCTTGGGACATCACATGTTGGATTAATTCCGCGATTTTAAGGTTTTTTGTAGTCTTTACAAAGGAATTATATATTTTAATTCTTTAATTATATTAATTAAATTCGCGTTAATAACAGATGACTTCATGCCAGGAATCTCAATCATCATCCCAGTATTCAACATGGAAGAGCTTCTCCCAAGAT
>ONSC01000124.1 GCA_900320365.1 uncultured Bacteroidales bacterium | reverse complement strand
CCGGAGGGGGCACGAATTGCGAGAATATAATCAAGTATTTTGAGGGGTCGGATGTTGCCAAGGCCGCCCTGGTTATCAGCAATAAGGCGTCAGCCGGAGCCGTCGCCAAGGCTGAGAGACTTGGAGTTCCCGTAAAGGTCGTCCCGAAGGCAGGGCTTAACGATCCTGAGGTCATATTGCCTATCTTAAATGAGTATTCGATAGATTTCATAGTCCTGGCTGGCTTCCTGCTGGTGATTCCAGGTTTCCTTATTGATGAGTATGACCACCGGATGATCAACCTCCATCCGGCTCTTTTACCGAAGTACGGGGGCATAGGCATGTACGGCCATCATGTCCATGAGGCTGTAAAGGCGGCAGGGGAGACAGAGACCGGCATGACTGTCCATTGGGTCACCAGGGAGGTCGATGGAGGTAGCATAATCGCCCAATTCAGCACCCCTTTGGAACCGGATGACACCCCGGATGACATAGCCGCCAAAGAGCATGTACTTGAGATGGAACATTTCCCGAAGGTGATAGAAAAGCTGCTTCTGGATAGTTTTTAGATGATTTGAGGGGGAAATTCAGTATATTCGCGGCCGGTATGGATGTGGTGATTACATATGTGGATGGGAATGATCCTTTCTGGAAGGCGGATTATGAGAGGGTTGTAGGAGGTGAGGCTTTGTCAAAAAGGTTCCGTGACTGGGACACCTTGAGATATCTCCTAAGGGGAATAGAAAAGTTCCTGCCATTTGTGAGAAAGGTACATCTTGTGGTTGCCAGGGAAAGCCAAGTCCCTGAATGGATCGACAAAGATGCCGTGCATGTGGTTCTTCACCGGGACATCATTCCAGAGGCTTATCTTCCCACATTCAACTCGAGCATGATCGAGATGTTTCTCCATCGGATTGAAGGTCTCGACGAAAGGTTCCTTTATTTCAATGACGACATGTTTCCCATGCGTCCTGTCTCAGAGGATGTGTTCTTCAAGGACGGAAAGCCGGCGATAGGATTCCACAAGGTAATGATTGGGGCCAGTGCCTACAAAAAGCTGGTATTCATGTCTGATTCCCTTGCCAGGGAAGCGCTCGGGATGCGTAAGTGTCTGTTCGCTGTCAGGCCGCAGCATGTGTGTTCTCCCATGTTGAGAAGCCTTTGTGAGGAGATTTTCACAAAAGAGGAAGATAAGATAATGGCTTCGCTCACTCCTATCAGGGACAAGAGGAACTACAACCAGTACTTGTTCCTTGATTATATGTACTATGGCGGTAATGTCGTGCCTAGGCCACTGTCAAACAAGCATTTCTCTCTGGCTGCCTCGTCCATGGGAAGAATCGCGGGCTTCATCACCCATCCTACTGAGAGCATGGTCTGCATCAACGATGTCAGCATGAGCGAGCGGCGTTTCCAGTCTATCAAACCCCGTCTTATAGGGGCTTTCGAGGCTGTCTTGCCGGAAGAGTCTAAATATGAGAGAAACCCAAACTGATTATGGAAGCTAAAAGTCCCAAAGTGTCTGTGATTGTCCCTGTCTATTCAGTTGAGAGGTACATAAGGCAATGTGTTGAGTCTCTTTGTGCGCAGGATTATGGCAATATGGAGTTGGTCTTTGTTGATGACGGCTCTCCAGACAGGTCTGTGGACATACTCATGGAGGTTCTTGACGCTCATCCTGATGTTAGAGGGAAATCGTTGATAATCAGGCAAAAGAATGCCGGATTGCCCAAGGCGAGAATGACGGGTCTCCACTCCGCTTCCGGTGATTTCATCATACATGTTGACTCTGACGATTGGGTTGAGCCTGACTATCTCAGCCAACTGGTCGGGATGGCTTTGGAGGAGGACGCGGATCTCGTGTACTGTGATTTTTTCAAAGAATATGACAGTGGCAAAACAGGGATTTCTAGGGAGCGTGATTTTTCTCCATCAGACGGCCCTGGCGCCGTAAAGGCTGTCAATAATGGAGTGATCCGGGCGTATATGTGGAACAAGCTGGCCCGTAGGGAGCTGTATGATCTTGACAATATGATAGTCCCGATCAGGGGATATCACGAGGACATCGTCTTCCAGACCCAGATCATGTACCCTGCGGCTAAATGTGTCCACCTCAGTAAGCCTCTGTATCATTATCGCCGCAGAAGATCAGGCTCTTTGACTCGTGCTGGTCTGATCAGGTCAAGGCATCATTCCGCGGAGAATATGCTCCACTTGTACGAGAATCTCCCGAAGGACAAGGGACCAGTCACCTCTTCCGGTATCTATATCTTGCTAAGGGCAGGGTGGTATTGCTGCATAACACTTTGGTTCAAGACTCTTGCCGCCCATCCGGATGTTGTGGACATACTCGCCAACATGGACTATGTCCATGGATGCCGGGTACCAATAGCGAAGCAGGTTTACACCAAATTCTGCTGTAAACTGATCAAACTGTTCAGTTAGGCATGATGGAGTCGCCTCCGATAGCCTTCAGAAGGCTTTCCTGGTAGGCTTCACCAATAGGGATCCTGTCTTTCCCGATGATGATGTGGGAGCGCTCGATAGCCTCTATCTTCGGAATCTGGACGATGTATGACTTTTGCACTCTGACAAAGCGGTCGGACGGAAGTTGTTCCTCCAGTGTTTTCATCCGTGTGAGGGTGAGAACAGGGTCGGAGCCGTCAGCGAGGTGTATGCGGACATAGTCTTTGAAACCCTCGATGAAGGTGATATTGTCAAGCTCGATCTGCCGGAGACGGTACTCCGTTTTCACGAATATGCTCCTGACTTTGCCAGTGTCGTCAAGCCGGTCCGCCACCTGGTCCCGGCCGCGTCCATCCTCGCTTCGCTGCGGCTGAGTACGGCCGGTGGCCAGTGGCGCGACCGGCTCTGAAGAAGCCGGCGCGACCGGCTGTCCGGAAATCACGGCTAAAGCATGCTTTGCGGACTCAAGGAAGTCGTTGTAGGATATTGGCTTAAGGAGATAGTCAAGGGCGCGGACCTTGAACCCCTCGACAGCATATTGGCTGAAAGCTGTCGTGAAGATGATTCTCGTGCCTTCAGGAAGCATCCTGGAAAGCTCCATCCCGCTGAGGCTTGGCATCTGAATGTCGCAGAACAGGAGATCAACCGGCTCGTTCTGGATAAACTCGAAAGCGGCCGTGGCGCTCGGAAATGCCCCTTTAAACTCCAGAAAGGGAGTCTTCTTCACATATGACTCCATCAACTGAAGAGCCAGAGGCTCGTCGTCAATCACTATGCAACTTATATTTCTCATTCGGGAATGTTTTCGGAAGTGTTGATCTTGAGAAGGCAGCGGTAAAGATTCCCCGTTTTGCCATATTCAAAAGAGTGATGTCCAGGATAGAGCATGTCCAGACGCCGGCAAAGGTTTTTTATCCCTATTCCGGAACCACTCCGGTCATTGTCGTCCTTCGGGAAGGCGGTGTTCTCCACCATGCAGACCACACATTTCCCATCCTCATGGAGGTCAACTTTAATGGATGAAGGCTCGTTGGGAGAGATGCCATGTTTGAATGCGTTCTCCACCAGGGGAATAAACAGCAGGGGAGCGATCTGACGATCCGATCCTGAGTCGGGAAGTGAGATATCTATCTTGACATCAGGGGAGCAGCGCATGCTCATAAGTTTGATGTAATCCCTAAGGAATGCGGTCTCGTCGCTGAGCGCCACCGATGGTTTCTCACTATCATAAAGCACATAGCGAAGCATCCCGCTGAGGTCATGGACGGCCTCTTGGGCCTTGTCCTGGTCAATTTGGATCAGAGAGTAGATGTTGTTAAGAGTGTTGAACAGGAAGTGCGGGTTCACCTGGCTCTTAAGTGCCGCCAGCTCAGTCTCAGCGGCGGCTTTCTCCATCTCGCGGCGTTTGTTCTCATCTTTGTACCACCTCTCGGTCATCCTCACAGCCACCGCCATACCGATGACTCCAAGGTAGATCACGACGTTTCTTGTGAAAAACCCCAAATTGTCAAGCCATGGCTTTGGTCGAGGTCCATGACCGGGTCTAGGCCCCTGCGGCCTTCCAGGAACGCCTTCAGGACCTCCCTCGGGGCCGTGTGGTCTTCCTGGACCTCCTCTGTCGAATTCCGGCCGGAAGCCGTCCTGAGGCGCCGGGAATCCATTCTGGAAAAACAGATGGACAGCTATGCCTACCGCGGCGATAAGAAGGACGTTCCAGATGATGAAGGGGACGAACTTGCGGTTGTAAAGATATTTCTTGATCAGGAGGAAATAATTGACATAGAATACGATAAAGAAAGAAATCAGCGGTACGACGAACCTAGTGTAGTCCTCTCCGCCGTGGAGCGGATGTCCGGGCCTTGGAGAGAAGAATGGCATTCCGAACAACACCACCCATATCGCTATGTGCAGCAGCCAAGTGTAATTACGGGTGTTTCCTCCCTTGTCCATATTACGCGAATATAACAATTCCTGCTCCAAACATACCATTTAAGACGTTCTTCCAAAATCATAATCGACCAATCACGCGCTTTCCTCGACGAAAAATCCTATCTTTGGAATATGAAGTGTCTGAAATATCTGTTTTGGATCCCGGTGGTGGTCAATCTTGTGGCGGTGACCATCGGATCACGCGTGATGGAGATGTTTTCGAAGCCTCTGCTAATGCCTCTGATAGCTTTGGCCGTGTATGTTTTAGCGAAGGAGCATGATGTCCGTGGCTGCCGTCTCGGGAGGATAATCACAGCGCTCCTATTCGGAGCCATTGGCGACATCCTGCTGATGATAGGAGGCTTCGGGCCGTTCCTTGCCGGAATGGCCGCTTTCCTTATCGGGCATTTGTTCTATCTCAGTGTATTGCCCGCACCGTGGAAAGTCAAGGGTATTTCCGGTAAGGTCGCGTCTCTCATATTCCTCGCCGCTTTGTTAATAGGAGTTCTCTTATTGGCTGATCTTTTCCCCGTTGAGGGAGTCATGGCGGTCGCGGTCAAGGTATACGCCTGCGCCTTCGCTTTCCTGATACATTCCAGCGTGGTGGCCGCTATTGACAGAAAGCGCCCACTATACCTGCTGACAGCTCTGGGCTTTATCATTTTCGCTTTCTCTGACTCCTTCGTGGCTATCGGAGCTTTCACGGACCTTGATATTCCTCACCATGGCTTGATCGTCATGTCCACATACATCCTGGCCCAGATGATTGTGGCATTCTCGTTGACGGCTGTGGAGATCCAGTATATCGAGAAGACAGAGTATGGAGTACGAGCGAAGAGGATTTATGCCCTCTGGGACGCTATAAAGGCTCGTGAGAGCGAATTTGTCGCGGCCTTCGAGAAAGATTTCGGGAAAGGGGAGTTCGAGACTTACACGACGGAAATCGGTTTCCTTTATAACTCGTTCCGTAAGATACTCTATCATCTGAGGGACTGGATGGAGCCTGAGGCTGTACCTACCCCCTTGGTGCTTTGGCCGGCGAAGAGCAGGATCATTTCCGAGCCATACGGAAAAGTCTTGGTGATAGGTCCGTTCAACTATCCACTTCACCTTGTCGCGGCTCCTTTGGCAGCCGCGTTGTCCGCTGGTAACACAGCTGTCGTCAAGCCTTCCAGACAGACTCCCAATGTCTCCCGTGTCCTTGCTGAGATGCTTAAAGAAATATATGATCCTGAGGTGGTTGAAGTTATTCCTGATTCTGTCTCGAACGATGAGATGCTTTCACGGAGATATGACTACATTTTCTTCACCGGCAGCCCGAAGGTAGGGAAGATCGTGATGGAGGCCGCTTCCAGGCATTTGACTCCCGTGACGCTTGAGCTGGGCGGAAAGAGTCCGGCGATTGTGTGTGAATCGGCGAATGTGAGACTCGCTTGCGAAAGGATCGCCAAAGGCAAATTCCTTAATGCTGGCCAGACTTGTGTCGCTCCGGACTATGTCCTCGTTCATAAGTCTGTCCATGCGGAGTTCATCAGCACGATGCGCTCCGTAATCCAAGACTTTTTCGGCGACATATCCACACGTCCCTCCGACATGACGTTAATCGCCACCAGGCGACACTTTGACCGAATAGCCGCTCTTATTCCAGGTACCGGTGCCGCCAGTCCGGATGGCGAGACCACTGCCACCCTCGGCACGTTAAGAGGGGGGACCGGAGCGGAGCGTAGCGAAGCGAGCGGTGGGGACGAGCGAAGCGAGGCGGTCGAGCCGCCGGAGCTGGCGGCACCGGTACTGGCTATCGGAGGATATACCGGTCCGTCAATCAATTACATCTCACCGACGGTGATTGACAACTGCGGATGGGATGACCCGTCGATGGGCGAGGAAATTTTCGGTCCGGTGTTGCCTGTTATCGAATATGGCGACCTGCAGACCGAAGTGATTGATAAAGTTAATGAAGGGGAGAAGCCACTGTCGCTGTACATATTCACGAGGAAACGCCGTGAGGTCCGGGAAATCCTGTCTCAGGTGTCCTTCGGAGGAGGATGCGTCAACGAGACCGTGATGCACATCGGTAACGAGAACCTTCCATTCGGAGGCGTAGGTAACTCTGGTATGGGAGCTTATCACGGAAAGACCAGTTTCGCGACATTCTCTCATCAGAAATCCATCCTCTACAAGTCCTCGTGGCTTAATTTCGACCTTCTGAAGCCTCCCTACGGGAAAAAACTCAGACTGATCCGCAAAGTCTATAAATGATCAGGAGAGCAACTTCTTGACAACAGTAGATATTGTGCGTCCGTCCGACTGGCCGGCAAGGGCCTTATTGGCGGCACCCATAACCTTTCCCATGTCTTTAATCGAGGTGGCGCCTACCTGGGCGATGATCTCTTTTACCTTTTCCTCGACCTCAGCCTCACTTAGCTGTTTCGGGAGGTACTTCTCCATCACGGCAGCCTCGGCGAGCTCATTGTCAGCGAGTTCCTGACGCCCCGCGGCCGTGAACTGCTCAGCGGATTCCTTACGCTGCTTGATGAGTTTCTGTATCATCTTAAGGATGTCACCGTCAGAGACTTCCTTACTTCCTCCCTCGGAGGTTTTAAAAAGGAGAATCTCACCCTTAATAGCCCTTGTCGCCGCAGTCGCCACTGAGTCATGGGACTTCATCGCTGCCTTGATGTCTTCCTGGATCTGTTGTTCGAGTGCCATAGTTTTCTTATATTTGTTTTGTTACCCAAAGTTACACACTTTCTCTCATTTTTCGCAATGAAAGCGCCTCAATTTCTTCTGACAGGAGTCGCCTTGATGGCCCTATCTGTC
>ONSC01000161.1 GCA_900320365.1 uncultured Bacteroidales bacterium | reverse complement strand
GATTTCGACACTTGGTTCAGGACTATCCATGACAATCTTAAGCGTCGTCCGGATCAGACTATCCACATCGAGCCTGGCCGGTCCATCGTGGCTCAGTCAGGTTCCCTTATCACCGAAGTACTATATGTTAAAAAGGGTGAGAACAAGCGATTCCTCATGGTCGACGCTGGCATGAACGATCTTATCCGTCCGGCATTGTATGGCGCTTATCACAAGATTGAGAACCTCTCTGCCTACTATGAGGACAATGATAACCGTGATACACGTGTGTATGACGTGGTTGGGCCTGTTTGTGAGTCAGCCGACTGCTTTGGGAAGGAAAGGTCACTGGCAAAAAGCCATAGGGGGGACAGGATCGCGATCCGCAGCGCCGGAGCGTATGGCCAGGTCATGGCCTCGCATTACAACATGCGCCCTATCGCCCCTTCTGTCTATTCTGACAGGGTGACAGAAGCTCCAAGAAGGAAGGATTATTTCGCCAGTGTGGATTAGACCTATCTCCTGAACCCGCGCATCCGTTGCGCCAGGTTTCCTGTGAGGGCCCCCTTCATCATCTTCCTGGTGGCGTCGAACTGCTTCAGGAGCTTATTGACTTCCACCACATTAGTGCCGCTGCCGTCGGCAATTCTCTTTTTCCGGCTGCCATTGATTATCTCAGGATTGTCCCTCTCTTCCGGAGTCATGGACATGATTATCGCCTCGATGCCCTTGAACGCGGTGTCGTCGTCGATGTCGATGTCTTTTATCATCTTCCCGACCCCTGGAATCATCCCGGCGAGATCCTTGATGTTGCCCATTTTCTTGACCTGCTGGATCTGGTTATAGAAGTCCATCAGGCCGAACTGGTTCTTGGCGAGTTTCTTGCGGGTCTCCCTGGCCTGCTTCTCGTCGAACTGCTCCTGGGCTTTCTCAACGAGGGAGACCACATCTCCCATGCCGAGGATCCTGTCAGCGATACGTTCCGGGTGGAACACATCCATCGCGTCCATCTTCTCTCCTGAGGAGATGAACTTGATCGGCTTGCCAGTGACATATTTGATGGAAAGGGCGGCACCACCTCTGGTGTCTCCATCCATCTTTGTCAGGACTACTCCGTCGAAATCCAGCCGCTCGTTGAATACCTTGGCGGTCTCGACAGCGTCCTGTCCCGTCATGGCGTCAACCACGAACAAGGATTCGGTGGGTTGAACCGCCTTGTGGAGAGCGGAAATCTCATCCATCAGCTCCTGGTCGACGGCTAGACGTCCGGCGGTGTCTATAATAACCACAGGATAGCCTTCTGATTTGGCTTTGGATATGGCACCCTTAGCGATCTTGATGGGATCCTTCTCGCCATCCTCAGAGTATACCTCAACCCCGATCTGTTCTCCCAGGACCTTCAACTGCTCGATAGCGGCCGGACGGAAAGTGTCGCATGCGGCGAGAAGGACCTTCATCCCTCTCTTGCTCTTTATGTTATTGGCGAGCTTGGCTGAGAAGGTAGTCTTACCTGAACCGTTCAGACCGGCGACCAGGACTATTCCTGGATTACCTTTTATGTTGATGTCCATCGACTGGCTGCCCATGAACTCGGCAAGCTCGTCGTGGACTATCTTGACCATCATCTGCTGGGGCTTCACGGCTGTGAGCACGTTCTGGCCCATGGCCTTGACCTTGACCCTGTCGCAGAATTCCTTCGCGACCTTGTAGCTCACATCAGCGTCGAGCAGTGCCCTGCGGATGTCTTTCAGGGTCTCGGCGACGTTTATCTCGGTGATCCTGCCTTCGCCCTTCAGAATCTTGAAGGAACGTTCCAGCCTTTCCTGTAGGTTCTCGAACATATAGGGTTCTCTTTAAACTATTCAATCAATAAGTTCGCGAATATACGAAATGTCCGCGACAAACACATCTCCTGTTTTTATCATCTGGGATTGATGGGGCGGTGTCTTGAGGCAGCGAGAGCTTTGATGCGTCTCTCGAGTTCAGGAATATCTTTCGCCGGAACAGCCCAGTCCACGAATCTTGACCAAATGTAGTCTGTGGCTTGCTCGGACGGATGGGTCATGTCAGGTGCGTAAAACCGGTAGTCCCTAAGCTCATCCATGAATATCTCATACGCCGGGAAATAGTCCGTCCTCTCGGGAAACGATTTGATGACATCATCGATGGCAAGGAGTAGAGTGCTCTTACTCAATTGGTTCCCGTGGGCTCCATCTTTCAGGTGCCGGATGGGGGAGACGGAGAAGATGAATTCTTTTTCCGGGAATCTATGCACCATATTCTTGAGCAAGTTGGAGACTTCAGCCACGTTGAGGCGTCTGCGGTTGAACTCCTTGGAATCTCGTTTAAGGCAGTTTGACACTATCTCGCCGGTGGCGATGTGCTCGAAGCACCATGCCGTTCCGAGGGTGATTATGACTTTGGATGCGGAGTTCCAGAACTCCGAGGCTTTCTCGAGCGAGGAGTTAGCTACGGAGAGGAATTCCTCCTCAGTCTTACGGGCGAAAGTGGTGTGGTGACTGAACGAGCACACCAATCCGGCGCCTGCTCCCATCATCACGCAGTCTTTGCTTGTGAAAGGAATTCCGGAGGAGAGCCTGGCTACCGAGTTGCATATAGAGACCGGGTTATATAAAGTTCCGAATGGATTCACAAGAATATTGAATCCAAGCTCTTCCATCTTTCTCCCGATGCTGTCGGCGAAGCAGCTGCCTAGGGTTATCGCTTGGGATTCAAGCGAGACTTCCACAAGGCTTACGCCAGCTTGGACAGGGGTTTGAAGTTTCAATTCTTCCATAGCGCTAAATTACGAAAAAATACTATTTTTGTATTCATGAGAAGCATAGTGTCCATTCTTTCCGCCGCGGCCGTCATCGCGGCTGTTTCATGTTCCGGTCCTAAAGACGGAGATTATTCACTGACCTTATTGACCACCAACGATGTCCACGGGACGTTTTTCGATTCCACATATGTTGGGAATAACGTCAAGAGATCCCTGTATGCCGTGAAATACGTGGTGGACAGTGTCCGGGCTGCTGAAGGCGCGGAGAATGTGATTTTGCTGGATGCCGGGGACATTGTCCAGGGAGACAATGCCGCATACTATTTCAACTATGTGGACACCATTACACCCCATGTTTATCCAAGGATGGCCAAATATATGGGTTATGACGCCGTTGTCCTCGGCAACCATGACATCGAGGCGGGGCACCCAGTATATGACCGGCTCGCTAGAGACTTGAAGGCGGAAGGCATTCCTCTGCTGGCGGGCAACGCTATCCGTAATGACAATGGACAGAGGTATTTTCCTATCTATACGGTTCTCAAACGCAATGGACTCAAGGTAGCTGTCCTGGGTTATGATAACGCCAATATAGCCGGATGGCTTCCTGAGCGGCTATGGAGCGGGATGAAGTTCGAGAGCCTGATCCCGTTGGTTCAGGACGATGTCGATGCTGTCATTGCAAAGGAAAAACCGCATCTGGTGATTGTCGCCGTACATTCCGCTACCGGTGAAGGCGATGGAAAGGTCCTTGAAAGCCAGGGACTCGACTTGATGAAGACCCTCCATGGCGTTGACCTCCTGGTCTGTTCCCATGATCATAGGCCAAAAGTGGTGGAGAGTGATTCCATTTGCCTTATTAATTCTGGAAGCCACAGCCGTTTTGTCGGGCACGGCAAAATCAGCTTCTCTGTAAAGAATGGGAAGATCATTGACAAGAAGCTGGAAGCCGATCTGCTCCCGGTCGAGCGTTCGAGGATAGACACTAAGATGTCACAGGTCTTCCATGACGATTTTAAAGCTGTTAAGGAGTTCACCATCAAGAAAGTGGGTGATCTCAAGGTGGATCTGGTCACAAGGGACGCCTACAAGGGGATGAGCCACTATCTTAATCTGATTCACACGATCTCGTTGTCTTGCTCTCCTGCGAGGATCTCATTCGCCGCACCTTTGACGTTCAATGGCACAGTAAAGGCGGGAACCCTTGTCTATAACGACTTGTTCACGGTCTATCCATTCGAGAACCAGGTGTATGTGGTCAATATGACCGGAACGGAGGTGAAAGACTACCTGGAAGTCTCATATGACAACTGGATCAACACTATTTCCAAGCCGTCAGAGCATGTCCTCAAGATAGTCAATAGACAGGACCCCCGTACAGGCGCCGAGTCTTGGTCTTTTGTCGGCCGCTCATACAATTTCGACTCCGCCGGCGGACTGGTCTATACTGTGGATGTCACTAAACCTTTCGGGGAAAGGGTTGGGATAGAGTCCCTCTCTGGTGGCGAGCCCTTCGATCCCGGCAAGACCTACCCTGTGGCGATGACTTCATACAGGGCCAGCGGTGGTGGCGGTCTTATGGTGAAGACCGGAATAGACACGGGCAAGATTGAGGAACGAGTCGTGGAAATGTATCCCGAGTTCAGGAAACTCCTCTATGACTATCTGATGGATAAGGGCTCAATCGATCCGGCCGCGATAGGTGACAAGAAGACAATAGGTGAGTGGCGCTTTGTACCTGAACGTATAGCTGGACCGGCCTTGGAAAAGGACATGGATCTTCTTTTCGGAAAGAGGTAGAATCAAATATCGCTGCCCTGGGTCATAGCCCTGTATTCAGCGGGTGTCTTTCCAGTCCTGTTGCGGAAAGCCGTGAAGAAATAGTCATGATTGTTGTAGCCTAACCTGTAGGCTACTTCCTTGATGCTTACTGATGTGTTGGTCAGGATTTCCTTAGCCTTGCTCATGCGGATCTCACTGATGTATCTGGCGGGGGAGAATCCTGTATATTCCTTGAAAGTCTTACGGAAGGTAGAGTAGCTCATGCATAGCCTTGAGGCCACTTCCTCAGGGGATATGTCCGTGTAATTATCCTGGATTATCACTTTCGCCTGGCTGATTTTCCTGGCCAAGTCAGACTCCTCGAATTGGGAGTTTCTGTCATAATAGTACGCCAGGCTGAGCAGGCGACCCACGATCCCGGCCAGAAACTGCTGGAAACCAGACTCTTGCCTAACTGCGGCATTGATGGCGTCATTATACATGGCCACGATGTCCTCGTGGATGTTGACTTTGAACACAGGGCGGTCCTTCGAGAAAAACCCCCTCTCGATCAGGTTGTCGACAAAATGCCCGTTGAAGCCTATCCAGTACTCTT
>ONSC01000008.1 GCA_900320365.1 uncultured Bacteroidales bacterium | reverse complement strand
GCCGCTTCCGAGTTCTGCTTCAAGGAGGGTGACACCTTCTACTATGACTACAAGCAGCTCAAGGATGGCAAGCAGAAGGATCCTAACGGCAAGAAGCTCACCAGCGAGGAGCAGATCGCTTACCTGGAGCAGCTGATCACCAAGTACCCGATCGACTCGATCGAGGACGGCCTCTCCGAGGAAGACTGGGAAGGCTGGGTGAAGCTCACCAAGGCCATCGGCGGACGCTGCCAGCTCGTCGGTGATGACCTCTTCGTCACCAACGTCAAGTACCTCCAGAAGGGTATCGAGATGGGTGCTGGTAACTCCATCCTCATCAAGGTCAACCAGATCGGTTCCCTGACCGAGACTCTCGACGCTATCGAGATGGCCCACCGCAACGGCTACACCACCGTTACCTCCCACCGCTCCGGTGAGACTGAGGACACCACCATCGCCGACATCGCCGTCGCTACCAACAGCGGCCAGATCAAGACTGGTTCCCTCAGCAGGACCGACCGTATCGCCAAGTACAACCGCCTCATGAAGATCGAGATCGAACTCGGCGACGAGGCCCGTTACGGCTACAAGAAGATCAAATAAGACTTCTTAATACTAAAAGAGCCGACCTTGATGGCCGGCTCTTTTTTTATCCGATCATGTCCTATCCAATCATGTTTTCAGGGTCGAGAGCCTTGTCAAGCGCTTCCTTAGTCATAACGCCCTGCTCGAGGACGATGTCATAGACGGAGCGGTTGGTCTCAAGGGCCTCCTTGGCGATCTTGGTGCTGGCCTTGTAGCCGATAATCGGGTTAAGCGCGGTGACGATACCGATGCTGTTCTTGACCATGTCATAGCAACGCTCCTTGTTGACCGTGATGCCTTCGACGCACTCCTTCCGGAGGGTGTTCATGGCGTTAGTAAGCCATGTGATACTCTCCATAATAGACTGGGCTATAACAGGTTCCATCACATTAAGCTGGAGCTGTCCAGCCTCGGCGGCAAAGGAGACGGTGACATCGTTGCCGATAACCTTGAAGCAAACCTGGTTGGTGACCTCCGGGATGACAGGATTCACCTTACCTGGCATAATCGATGATCCGGGGGCTTTCGGAGGGAGATTAATCTCATTCAGTCCGCAGCGAGGTCCGGAAGCCATAAGCCTGAGGTCGTTACATATCTTGGAAAGCTTGACAGCAAGTCTCTTCAAGGCGCCTGAATAGCTCACATAAGCACCTGTGTCAGGAGTGGCTTCCACAAGGTCAGGGGCGGCGATGAACTTCTCGCCCGTGAGCTCAGTCAGATTAGCCGCGCAAAGGGTGGCGAAACCTGGCTTGGCGTTCAAGCCGGTACCGATAGCCGTACCTCCCATATTAATCTCATATAGAAGGTTGACATTCCTCTCAAGGTTGGCTATTTCCTCCTCAAGGTTAGTGGCATAGGCGTGGAACTCCTGGCCTGAAGTCATCGGGACGGCATCCTGCAACTGCGTACGCCCCATCTTGATCACATCCTTGAACTCCTCACCCTTAGCTCGGAAGGCGTTTATCAAATCCTTAAGGCTGGCCTCGAGCTTGCGGTTCATCCTGATGAAAGCGTAACGGAACGCCGAAGGATAAGCGTCGTTGGTTGACTGGGCACAGTTGACGTGGTCGTTGGGCGAGCAGTATTTGTACTCACCTTTCTGGTGTCCCATAATTTCGAGAGCCCTGTTGGCTATCACCTCATTCGCGTTCATATTGACAGAGGTTCCGGCTCCTCCCTGCATCATGTCGACAGGGAACTGGTCATGGAACTTGCCGTCAATAATTTCCTTACTCGCCTGCATGATGGCATCGGCGATCTCGGGAGACAAGGCATCCAACTGTTTGTTGGTCTTCGCGGCCGCATATTTGATACACGCCATAGCTATGACATAATCAGGATAATGACACATCCTGGTCGTGGATATCTTGTAGTTATTCAATGCCCTTTGGGTCTGCACGCCGTAATAGGCATCAGCCGGAACTTGAAGCTCGCCGAGCAGGTCGGATTCGATACGGAATTTTTCGCTCATGATGAAAAAAGTGTTGATTTAAAACGTACAAATGTAGCTTTTTATATAATCATAAACAAGAGAGCGTCGCCCCTAAGGACGACGCTCCCAATAATAAATATTCGCTTGAAGAATTAATTCTTTGAAGACTTCTTGGCTCCCTTGGCAGACTCGGCGGCGGCAAGCTTCTTCTGACGAGCGACTGTGGCATCGTACATCACCGGAGTACCGATGAAGATGGAAGCGTAAGTACCGATCAAGATACCAAGGATGAGAGCGACCGCAAGACCTCTGATGGACTCACCGCCCCAGATCGCGATAGCGAGCATGGTCACGAGAGTGGAGACAGAGGTATTGACCGTACGGGTAAGGGTCGCGTTGAGAGCCTGGTTCGTGTTGGTCTTAATGTCCGTATTCGGGTGCAGTGTCCTGTACTCACGGATACGGTCAAAGATAACCACGTTATCATTGATGGCATATCCGATGATCGTCAGGATAGCCGCTATAAACGTCTGGTCAACATCAAGGTTGAACGGCAGGATGCCGGAGAACAATGAGAAGAAACCGATGACAATGATAGCGGTGTGAGCAAGAGAGACAACACCACCAAGACCCCATGTCCAGCCCCTGAACCTGAAGGCTATGTAGGCGAAGATCACGATAAGGGCGAGGATGACGGCGATAACAGCATCCCTCTTGATGTCGTTGGCGATGGTAGGACCGACCTTGTCGGATGAGATGATACCGTTGGCATTCCCGAGAGTTGACTTGAATTCATCAATCGTCAACTTCTCAGCGAAGAACGGAGCGAGAGCGTTGAAGAGCTTGCCCTCGACCTCAGCGTCAACCTCAGAGGATTCCTCATCGTTCTTATACTGGGTCGTGATCTTCATCTGGCTCTCACCACCGAACTGCTTGACCTCGACCGCTCCGTCGAACTCCGCGATAGCGGCCTGACGGATCTCCTCAGCTGTGACCGGCTTGTCGAAGCGGACCACATAGGTACGACCTCCAGTGAAATCAACACCATAGGTGAAGCCCTTGGTGAAGATGGACACGAGGGAGATGAGGATCAAAGCGCCGGAGACAATGTAGGAGACCTTGCGGGCGCTGATGAAGTCGATGTGGGTGTTCTTGAGGAAGTTCTTCGTGAGGCTGTTCTCGAACGTGATGTTCTTACCCTTCTTGATACGGTCGTCGAAGATGAGACGAGTGATGAAGATGGATGTGAGAACAGAGGTGATGATACCGATGATCAACGTGGTGGCGAAGCCCTGGACAGGACCGGAACCGAAGACGAAGAGAACGATACCGGTGAGTAGGGTTGTGACCTGACCGTCGATGATGGCGGAGTAGGCGTTCTTGTAACCATCGGCCACAGCCTTGCTCAGGCCCTTACCGGCGGCAAGTTCCTCTTTGATACGTTCATATATAATAACGTTGGCGTCAACAGCCATACCCATTGTCAAGACGAGACCGGCGATACCAGGCAGAGTCAAGACAGCTCCGAATGACACGAGGACTCCGAAGAGCAGCAGGACATTGCAAAGAAGAGCGATGTCAGCGGCGATACCGGCTCCCTGATAGAAGAATATCATGTAGAGCAGGACGAGGAGGAAAGCGATAAGGAAGGAAATCATACCAGCCTTGATCGACTTAGCTCCGAGGGAAGGTCCAACAACCTGCTCCTGGATGATGGTCGCGGGAGCGGGAAGCTTACCGGACTTGAGGACGTTCACGAGGTCAGTGGCCTCATCAGGAGTGAAATGACCTGTGATAGAGGAGTTTCCACCTGTGATGGCGCTATTGACGTTAGGATAGGAATAGACCATTCCATCGAGGACGATGGCGATCTGCCTACCAACATTGTCACCAGTCATGCGGGCCCAGATATTAGCGCCCTCGGCATTCATGCTCATGGAGACTGAAGGCTCTCCGTTGGTGCCATGATCGTAGACCACGCGAGCGTCTGTGACGACACCACCATCCAACTTGGCCTTTCCATTACGGGAAGTGGACTTGATGGCGACGAGCTCATAGATGTTGTCAGACTCGAACATCTCAGAGGGCTTGACGGTCCACATGGGGATGAACTCGGCCGGGAATATCTCGGCGATCTGAGGCATAGCGAGATACCTGTTGACCTTCGCGGTGTCGATTCCGGAAGCGAAACCTATGCAGGCGTTGCCGGTGTACTGTGAAGGGGTAAGGACAGCGTAGAGGGGGTTCTGCCTCTTGTAAGCCTCAAGATCAGCGTCCGCAGACTGGTTCTGGGCGATCTCGGCATTAAGGACAGAGTCGTCACCTTCGGGCTTGGCCTCATTGGCTTCTCCAGCCTCGGCGGGAGCCTCAGTGTTCTCGCCAGCGAGAATCTCAGCCAGCTTGGCGTTGGCCTCAGCGAGGTATCCGGAGATCTCCTGGTTGGTGAAAGTCTCCCAGAACTCGAGGGAAGCTGTTCCCTGGAGGAGTTTCCTCACACGCTCAGGCTCCTTGACACCAGGGAGCTCGACAAGGATACGTCCGCTGTTTCCGAGCTTCTGGATGGAAGGCTGGGTAACACCAAAGCGGTCGATACGGTTCCTCAACACGTTGAAGGAGTTGGCGACGGCACTCTCAGCCTCACCGCGGATCACTGTCAAAACCTCAGCGTCAGTTGACTCGGGCTTGATCTTGTCCTTCATCTCGTATGTTCCGAAAATCTGGGCAAGTCTCTGACCACCAGCGACTTCTTTCCAAGCATTGCCGAAGAGGGTTATGAAATCATCCCTGGAGTTGACGCTACGCTCCTTCGCAAGAGAAAGAGCCTTCTGGAACGCCGGATTGGGGTTGTCTCCTGAAAGAGCCCTGACAAGATCCTGCAACTGGACCTGGAGCATGACGTTCATACCTCCCTTGAGGTCCAGACCAAGATTGATCTCCTTGGCCTTGCAATCCTTGTAGGTGTTCCAGAGATAAACCTTCTTCGAAGAGATGGAATCAATGTAGACCCTGTTCTGGTCTTTTCTTATGGAGTCCAGATAGTAAGCCTGGCTCTCCGGGGAAACCTTGGCGAACGCGGCGGTGTTCATGGCCACCTGGGCGGCTTTCTCCGCGAACTTGTCCGCTTTCCTTTCCTGGATGGTTGTCACCGCTGTGAAAGATAGCTGCCATATCGAAGCGATGGCGAGCAAGATGGCGACAAGCCTTATCCAACCTTTACTTTGCATAATGTTTTACTTTATATTTTTATTGTTTTTGCTTTCGGGCATAAAAATAAGGGTACAAATTTAGCATTTTTTTCTAAGAAAGAAATTATCTGCCAAGTATTTCTTATTTTTGCAGATGCATTGACTCCGATTTTCGGAATGAAAAAGATAACTCTTTGTTTATTCATCATATTCTCTACCCTGCTGATTACCGTGCCTGAAGCGGGGTCACAGACAATTGTCGACAGAATCATCGCCCAAGCGGACTCGGCCAGACAAGCTTATGACTTTCCCTTAGCCGTATCCCTCTGCCAGAAAGTGGCCGAGATTGACTCGACCTCAATTGACAAAGTTGAGGACATGATGATAATATGCGGCAACGGCCAGTCAATGATGGACTTCTGCAGCCAGCCGGTGGTTGTGGCCAGACAAGATTTCCCTCTCAAGGATTTTCTACTCTATTACCCTCTGGTGAATCATGGATGGAGAAAAACTCCCAACCAGCTTGACTCACTTGGAGGAACAGGGCTCTCACAGGCCATATACTTCCCGGAAGGGACCAGGGATCTCTACTATTCCGCCACCGACGAGAACGGGATAAGGAACATCTACAGAACGGTTCTGGAGGATTCTTTGTGGGCTGCTCCAACATTGATCAACGAGCAGCTGACAAGCTCATCTGACGAGATTTACCCCATGCTTTCCCCGGACGGAGAATCTCTGTTCTTCGCCTCAAAGGGTCTGTATGGCATGGGTGGCTACGACCTGTATGTCTCTCATTGGAACAGCGATACCGGAGACTGGGACATCCCTGTCAACATGGGGTTCCCATATTCCTCTCCTTACGACGATTTCCTGTTCATGAATACGGAGGACGGGAAGTATTCCATTTTCGCGTCCAACCGCGACTGTGGCAAGGATAGCGTGCGTATATACGTGCTCGAATATGACAGTATGCCCGTGCGCGAGGCAGTCACCGACATCAGCGCCCTCAGACAATTGGCTTCCCTGATTCCTGCCAGAGACCCTGCCAGAATGGATAACGGAGCCGCTACCGGAGACAAAGACATGTCGGGAGAGGAAGCGAGGAGATATATGGACAAGATGAGGGAAGTCCGCTCTCTTCGCGACTCCGTCTCACGTTTCAGCAAGGGGCTTGAGAATTTGAGGGCCGAGTATTCCACGGCTACGGAGGAGAGGAAATCCGTCCTCTCGGAAGAAATCCTGAGCAAAGAGCTCCAGCTCCCGGCTCTCAACGACTCTCTCCAGAAGGCCATGAAAGGTCTGCAGGCTCTGGAAATGGAGTTCTTGGCCAATGGAATAGTCCTGGATATCAGTAAATTACAAGCCAGGGCGGATAAGGATGTTGTCGGAGCGTCTTCCGGCTACACTTTCACCCGAAACAGTTACGGTCCGTCCCCCTCTTTGACCATGAAGAAGCCCGAGAGGAAATTCGACTATTCGTTCATGATCCTGCCCGAAGGTCGCTTCGCTGAGGATAACACTTTGCCGGAAGGTATTGTGTATCAGATCCAGATGTTCACCCAGTCAAGAAAGGCGACAGTGGCGGACCTGAAGGGTTTGAGCCCGGTCTTTGAGAAGAAGTCCGGAAACAGGTACATCTGCTCAGCAGGTCTGTTCAGAACCTATGCCGACGCTCTCTCCAACCTCAACAAGGTCAAAAAGCAAGGTTTCCGCACAGCGGAGATCAAGGCATATAAAGACGGGGAGTCCATCAGCGTCTCCTCCGCCAGGAAACTTGAGTCCGAGCGCCTGTATACCGTAGTGTTCTATCCAGGAAACGGACAATCCCTGCCAGACGGGGCGATGGACGCCATACGTAAGACAGGGATGGATGTCGCTAAGAGTGTGGAGAACGGCGCCGTGGTGTTCAAGGTTGGTCCTTTCCACGACAAAGCCGAGGCTGAGGAACTCGTGGTGGCCTTGAAAGCCCTCGATGCCGGAGACTGCTCGCTAACGCTTTCTGGGAGCGAATGACACCTGATCCTCAACCTGCCCGGTGAGGATATTGTGGACGGTGACATTCAGTCTGCCTCCCTCCACCTTTCCTTCAATCACAGTGGGGAAATGCTTTTCCTCCAATCTGGGACCGCCGCCGACGAGCTGGGTCCAGCTTCTTCCGGGAGCGGGATCGTCACGACGATACTCATGCTGATGGGCGGTGATAATCAGCTGGCAATGAGCTTTTTCCAGAAGCGGAGTCCATAGCTCGGCGCAAGTGCGCTGCCAGATGGCGAAATCAGGAGAGTAGCGTGGATCCTTGTCTGCCGGGGCAAGATCGCCAGGATTCGCCTTCGGATCGGAATCAAACAGGGGAATATGGCAGAATGCCACCAGGTAAGGAGCCTTGGCGATGTCTTTTCTCTTCAAGGCGTCACGGAGCCAAGCGACCTGCGCGCGACGATAAGCGTCGCTGTTGAACAATCCGGCGAAAAGCGGGTTGGTGTCCATTTTATCTTCGGCGGTATCGAGCCCGATGAGGGCGACATCCCCCATCCTGACAGCGAAATTCCTACCCAAATCCCAGTCCCTCGGAGCCCTCTCCTCAGGTTGGCGGTACATCCAGACCCTCTCCAGATGGCGGTTGGCCATTCCCCTGGAATCGTGGTTGCCGGGGCTGAACAAATATGGTGTCCGGGAGGCGTAATCCTTTGCTGAGATTTTAGGATCAAGGAATATCTCGATCTGGCTCTCGATGGTCTCCTGGGTGTTGGAGGCGTCTCCATTCCATATCACGCAGGACGGAGCCAGTGAATTGACCTTGGTGATGGTCTTCTCAAGTCCCGGCCAATGCACGTGAGTATCATTGATCACGCAGAAGTGGGCATCGGAACCCTTGCCGGCAGTAGTGAAACTGTAGATGACCGGATCCTCTTCATTACCAAGTATTTTCATATCGTAACCGCCGCCGTAATGGATCCTGTCTGCACCGATTTTATAGTAATACTTTGTCGAAGGCTTAAGGCCGGTGACCCGGATCTGGCTGACCTTATCACTGATCTCGGTCAGGCGGTAGCCTCCGCACTTGATCTTCCTTGCGCCACTCATGTCAGGACTCTCGCTGACCAGCACATATCCATTGGCCATGGCACCGACAGCGAAGGCCACTCCTATGGATTCCTCGGCATAATTCTGCAGCATCGGAGCCGAGGTTATCAGTTTCCCTTCACCATCCCCGCCAGCGCTTTCACCGTTACCTTCAGGACCAGGAATTCCGGTCTTATCGGTCATCTTCTCAGCAGCCTTCAACGCGTTTCCCGCCCCAACTGCCGCCACCAGCATGGCGGTATCCTTGATAAAAGTCCTTCTTTTCATGATAATCAATTATTTACTCACCTAAATATTTCTTTACCGCATCCCAGAGAGCATCCCCTCTTAGGTCTCTCGCAAGAATTGTCCCGTCAGGGCCAATGAGGATAATGTACGGGATGTAATCGAAGCCATAAGCCACCGGAACCGACTCCGGCACACCCAGGATCTGCTTCCACGGGACTTTCAACACCTCGACAGCCTCCTGAGAGTTCTCCGGTTTGTCATACACCGGAGCTCCGACAATGTCGAAAGCTTTGTCTTTATATTGATAATAAATATCTTTCAGTCGAGGAATCTCCTCACGGCAAGGGCCGCACCAAGACGCCCAGAAGTCCACCAGGACATACTTTCCCTTACCAACAAAGTCAGACAACCTCAAGGCCTTGCCATCTGGCTGGACCACCTCGAAGTCTATGAATTTCTCCGTTTTGCCATCGGTCTTGGTCTGTCCAGAGGCGATCATGCAGCATAGCGCCGCCACCGCCACCGACAAGATATATTTCACTCTCATTCTCCCTTTCATTATTCCGCAATATACAAAATTCCATGAAATAATGATTGCACTTTACTCGACAGGAGGCAACTCCGAAGGGCACTAGGAGGAGGAACGTAGCGAGCGAGAGGCGGGCCGGCAGTAGGCGAGCGTCTGTCTGAGGGCCGCATGGCCCGAGTTAGCGAGCTGCCGAGTCCGCCCGATGCGAGTAGTTACGACGACGTGGCCCCGAAGGAGTTGTCAGAACTGGAAGTATATGAAACTCTGCAGGTCAGCGGTGATGAACTGGCAAATGATGAAGATGGCGGCCATGCAGGCGAGGACCATGAGAGCCAAAGGCATCTTGGCGAACCAGATGCGGTAACGACGTTTGAAGTTGTCCGGAAGCCAATGGATCAACATGCCAACGACGAAGACAAGGATGATGCTCCTGTGCTGCCAAGCCATCTGTGGCACCAGCGACCAATCCCACTGCCCGCCAATCTGATTCACCATATTTTTGGCGGTGCTCCATGCCTTCTCATTGGCCTCCGCCGGATCAAGATTAGATCCGCTGCGGAAAAAGAGACGAGTGAAAGTGATGAATATGAACGTCATCAGAACCGACCAAGCCCCGCTGATCCAGGACACGGCCTTGCCTTTACGGACCTTGTGGAAAATCATCCCGACCAAGGCGCCAAATGAGATGATCACTGTCCACCAGAAGAACATGTTGAAAACAGGTGCCTCGAAAAAGTACTTCAGAGCCCCGAAAGCCGCTGTGATGAGACCGATTACCAACACCTTGAAATAGGCGTTGCAGCTGGCCCAGAAGCGGTAAATCAACATTCCGAGACCATTCAGTCCACCCCAGATCATGAAGTTCCAGCTGGCTCCGTGCCATAGTCCTCCGAGGAGCATGGTGTCCATCCTGTTGATGTCGGAAATCAATTCTTTACGCCAGCTCTTCTTGAAAGCGATCAGGCAAGCTACAATGACGGTCAATACCAGTACACTTCCAAACACCCACCAGCTGCCTGCCAAGGCGGAGGCAAGGAACGCAATCCCGAGAATGATCGCATAAGACCCGAAAGTGCCGTTGCGGTTGCCTCCCAATGGAATATACAAGTAATCCTGAAGCCACTTGGAAAGAGATATATGCCACCTCTTCCAGAATTCTCCGGCATTCTTGGCCTTATAAGGAGAGTTGAAATTCTTGGGAAGGTAGAATCCCATCAGCATCGCCACTCCGGTTGCTATGTCGGTATATCCCGAGAAGTCGGCATAGACCTGAAGGGAATATCCGAACAAGGCTGTCAGGTTCTCAAACCCCGTGTAGAGCAGCGGATTCTCGAAAACCCTGTCGCAGAAATTGACGGCGAGGTAGTCGCTGAGAACCAGTTTTTTGGCAAGGCCGTTCAGTATCCAGAAGACAGCGAAGCCAAATTGAGTCCTGCCGAGGAAGAATGGTTTGCGCAGCTGAGGAATGAATTCCTTTGCCCTGACAATAGGGCCGGCGACGAGTTGGGGGAAGAAGCTCAGATAGAACCCGAAATCCAGGAAGTTCCGCACCGGTTTGATCCCGTATTTGTGTTTAGACGTTTCGGTGACAGAAACGCCACGGGAGACGTCCACGACATAGCTGATGGCTTGGAAGATGAAGAACGAGATACCAACGGGAAGGAATATCGAGTCTACGCTGAAGGCTCCTGAACCGACCACGGAATTGCCCCAAGTCGCTATCCAGTCTTTAACGACGAACGACGTTCCGAACAAGTTGTTCAATACGTCCGTTATGAAATAGGCGTACTTATAGTAACAAAGGAGCGACAGGTCCACGACCACACTCAAGGCGACCACCGTCCCGCGCCAGAAAGCCCTTTTGCAATGGGGTAGGAGCAACCCGGCCAGATAGTTATACACTATCACGAAGCCTAAGAGCATCAAGAATAGCCCGCTGGTCTTGTAATAGAAAAACAAGCTCACGAAGAACAGGAAGGCGTTCCTCAGCAGCACCTTGTTCTTGAATACGCAGAGGAAAGCCAGGACTATGGCGAAGAAGGCCCAGAAATAAAACTGGGTGAACAACAGCGGGTGAGCCTGATCGAAAGCGAACAGGTCTCTCAAAAACCGCAGTGACACTTCCCTCAAGCCAGCCATGACTTTCTTCTCAAATGCTCTATATACTTCGCCATGAAGGCGTTAAACAACAGGTCCCCCAAGATTGTGTAGCCTTCATCCGTGAAATGGATCTTATCTCTCCGCGCCAGCCCAGCCTCTTCCCAATGCTTCATCGACCCCAGGCCTCCCATGATGTCAAACATATCCCAATAACCCCCACCACAATCCTGGCAAAGGCGGAAAAACGCCTCCTCTGCCTCAAGGCCATTGCGGTTCACCGCATAGACTCTACGGCGCACCCGCTTGAAGCTGTCGTTATTGGAGACAAACAACAAGGCGCAATCCGGATTGACTGAGCGCACCCTGGACACAAGCGCCTTGTATTTGGCTATAAAATCCTCTTGGGTGAAATCTTTCCCTGAGGCATCGTTTATACCGATAGCGAATATCACCAAATCCGGATTGACCATCCGCAAATCCCTCTCGAAATCCTCACAACGAAGATAGGAAGGCACGGCGGCGCCATTGACGCCAATCCCCGTGACGGAAATACCCGTGGAAGGGTTGTCCAGGTATATTCCCGTCAAGGTCAGCTCGCCCCTTTTACCAGCAACGGCGACCTTGACAGAATCCTGCGACTCTGGAAGCAGATAGGACCAGCAGGATTTGTCCTCGACCCTGACCCCCTGAAGGGTGTCCCCGGAATCCAATACGACAACCGGAAACCGCTCACCGTCAGTGGCATATCCCAGAATATTCAACCTGTCGAACTTGAAATCAGGATCAGCTGGAGTGGCGTTTCTCGCCTTAAGGACTATCTTCACTGAAGCGGTCGAGTCGGAGGTTGTGACGGCCATTCCTGTAAGACCAAGCCTCCTGGGCAGATCCCTCTTCACATTCTTCGTGGCTTCCCATTCCCCTTCATAACGGGAACGGTAGCTGCTGGGGGTATTTGTTTTCGCGGCGGTGAAAGGAAAAACCATCCCACGGCCTCCCTCTATCCCATCCCCGAGGGCTAGGAGATCGTTGCGGAACCGCCTCGTGAGAGTGCCGCCCTGGACATGGGAACCGCCTATGTGCATAATCCGGAAGTTCCCGGAACCTGTCAGCAGGGCTCCATCCATCTTTGCGAACGCTTTCTCAAAAGCTGAGCTGTCACCCAGGAATACTATCTTGTTGCGCTCGAAGCTGGCGAATTCCAGGTCGGGCACTTCCTTACGTACTGTCTGCCCAAGCAGGACAGACGGAATCAGCAGGAGCGCCGCCAATGAATATGCCGCCAACTTTCTCATAACGTATCTCTTATCGCAAGAGTGTCTCTTCTATCCGGGAGCGAGTCAAGGTATTCTCTGACAACATATTCCGAAAGATTTGAGCGCAGTCTGCGGAAGTCGTCATAGAGAAGCAGAGACTTCGCCAAAGCGCTTCCCACCTCTGCCGCTCCCTTGGTTGTGAAATGGATATAGTCCGGTCCAGCCAGCTGCGGGCTGTGGTTGACCCACTCCTTCATGGAGCCGACTCCTCCCATCATATTAAAGGTGTCCCAATAGGCTATGCCGTTTTGGAGACAGTGGACTTTGAGTGAGTCGTTCAGTTCCGGGAGCAACGGCCAAGTCACCAGGCTGCCATTGACGCTCTTGCTCATATCGGCCGGACCGACAAATAAGAGTTTCGCCCATGGAGCGACTTTCTTGAAAAACTCAAACTGTGTCTCCAGCTTGTTCATATAGATGGAAATCGCTTTCTTTGAGCTTATTCCGGGCATGGCGTTGCCTCCGAACTGGAGTATGATCAACCGGGTGTCCGTCTTCTTATAAGAATCCCTTAACACAGTCGAGTCGATTCCTGACAGGATTGTCCCTGAGCAGCCTCGTAGAGCCACGTTATCGACCGTGATACCAGGGCCGCCATCAAGCATGATCCCGTATATCTCAGCGGTTCCGTTCAATGTGAGATATCCTTGCTTCACGTCATGCGGAAGATCCCATGACACGACAGAGACCCCATTGACCGGTTTGTCAACCGACGCTGTCATAAGGGACAAAGTGTCACATTTGAGGCTCATATTGAGCCCTGGGCTACTATGTCCGAAAAGAACTGAAACTCTGGAGATGGACTTCACCCTATCCTGGGCATAGCGGTTCTCGGCCCGCCTGAAACTGAAACGAGCCTCTCCGGAGAGGATGGCATATCTGGTCAAAGGGCCATATCGATGGGTGGGTGACCTCTTCGAGAGTGTGTCTGAGACCAGGGCGTACCTGGTCAGGCTCCCGGAGGTGCTCTGCGAGACAGAGACCGAGGACATCGGTTTCAGGATGGGAACCATCCCGGGGCCTGACCCGCCGAAACGTTCCTGCAGCATCTGCCTGAGCATCGAGGAGATGCGGTCCATCTCAAGCTGCGAGTCTCCGTAATGCGCGATCCTGACAACCTGCCCGGAAGACGCGGCTGTGTCCAAGCCGGCAAAAAGCTGGTCAAAGAAAGTGTAATCATCCCCGGGGAGGTGAATCCTGTTGGGGTTGGATGTGAGATATTCCTTATAGAAAGCCAGTGTGTCGCCTTGCTCCCTGACCATCTCATAGCTTTTACGGACCGCCAACAACACGGAGTCAACATCGACTACAGACCCTTCATTCTCAAGATCCTGAAGGGCGGACTCATAGGAAGGAAACCTCAACTTGACGCCAGCCACCTCAACCCCTTCAGAGGGAAAGAAGTACCAACAGGCGAACATCAGTGCGAACAGCGCCAGAAAAAACAACACTATCTTGTGAGGCTTCATCATTCAACGAAAACGGCGTCAAAGTTACAAATTTATTATCTTTGCAAGATTGATAACCATGTTATTATGAGAAAATATATCCTGCTCATCATTTCTCTCGCATTCTTGTCCTCTTGCGAGGTACATCATTTAATCAACGACCCAGACTATCGTAATCAGATGGAGAAAGACCTCCAAGCCAAGCTTAATGGTGAAGGAAACCTGAAGCAGTTTTACCAGGTTGATGACTTGATCATCACAACCGAGGAAAAAGAAGCGCTCGAGTTCCTCTACGCCTACATGCCTCTCGCTGACCTGACTGATTACACCACTGAATATTACCTGTCTAATGTCCGGTCCTCTCTCGACACACGTGACGAGATGGGCTGGAACGTGCCCGAGCGCGAATTCAGGCATTTTGTCCTGCCGATAAGGGTGAACAACGAGGATCTGGATTCCTCCAGGGTAGTGTTCGCGAGGGAGATTAAACCCAGGATAAAGGGCATGCCGATGAAAGACGCCATTCTGGAAGTCAATCACTGGTGCCATGAGAAACTGACCTACAAACCTTCTGACGCCAGGACACTGTCCCCTCTCTCCAGCGCCAGGAGCTCACTGGGGCGCTGCGGCGAGGAGTCCACTTTCACAGTGGCCGCACTCCGCTCAGCAGGAATCCCCGCCAGGCAGGTCTATACTCCCCGCTGGGCCCATTCCGATGACAACCACGCATGGGTTGAGGCCTGGGCGGACGGCACTTGGTATTTCCTGGGGGCCTGTGAGCCTGAGGCTGTGCTCAATCTCGGATGGTTCAACACACCGGCGAGCAGGGGCCTCCTGATGCACACAAGGGTCTTCGGCCGCTACGACGGACCGGAGGAGAAGGTCATGGAAGGAGCCAATTACACCGAGATAAACCTGATAGACAACTACGCCAAGACTGCCAAGGTGGACTTTGTGGTAAAATATGAGGACGGAACACCTGTGGACAGTGCCCTTGTGGACTTCGACATTTACAATTACGCCGAGTTCTACCCCGCTTTAGCGAAATACACCGACAAGGAGGGCAAGACCTTCCTCACCGCTGGCATGGGTGACATGCTCGCATGGGCCTCCAAAGACGGGAAGTACGGTCACTCAAAGGTTTCCTTCGGAAAGGATTCGCTCGTCACAATCGTGATTACGGGCGAGCACCCCGATATGTCCGAGAGCATGATGATAGTCCCTCCCGCAGGAGGAGCGAATATTCCGGAAGTAACTGAGGAACAACGGAATGCCAATAACTTACGCACCGCTCAAGAAGATCTTATACGAAAGAATTACATGGCCACCTTCGCCAAGGATGACGGGACTCCCAAAGGCGGATTCCTCGCCAAGGCGGCAGGCAACCACGAGGTGATCGAGGGATTCCTGGCGGCACACCCTGACCAGAGGGCGCTCGACCTTCTCGGCTCGCTTTCCGACAAGGACATGATCGATGTCACACGGGATATATTGGAAGACAGTTATCAGGACACCGAGGCCATACTCTGCCCGAGGGTCGCGAATGAGTTCCTCACTCCGTATAAAGGATTCTTCAAGAGCGCTTTATCAGAAAGTGAGAAAGCATCTCTCTCAAACCCCGCCAACCTTATCAATTGGGTGAAGGAGAATATCACCCTGGTCAACGACACAAAGGCTTGGAGGATCACGATGTCCCCTATCGGCGTTTTCAAATCCAGGCTTGCCGACCCTAACTCCAGGGAAATCTTCTTTGTCGCCCTCGCCAGGACCTTGGGCATCGACGCTCGAAAGGATCCCGTGACAGGAAAGGTGCAGTATAATTCCAACGGATGGATTGACGTGGATTTCGAGGCCGCTAAGGAAGGTGTCTCCCCGAAGGGAAAGGTGGTGCTCAAATACGTCCCCACACCTAAACTCGCCAATCCCGGCTATTACAGCAACTTCACTATCAGCAAGATCCAAGATGGCCGCACAAATCTTCTCGCGTTTGATGAGGGTCAGGTCGACATGGGTGGAGGTGTCAGCTGGGAAAATGTGTTCAAGAAGGGCACTGAGATAGACACCGGCGACTACATCCTCGTGAGTGGCAACCGCCTTTCGGATGGCAGCGTGCCAGTGACCATTAATAAGTTCACCGTTAAAGAAGGTGAGACCACCACGGTCGATCTCGTGATTGAGATCCCTGACAACAAACTAAGTGTGATCGGAGAGTTCGACTCTGAGACAAGGTATTGGAAAACAGCAGGTTCCGACCCCGTCTCCGTACTCTCGACCACTGGCCGGGGAGTATTCGTGATCGGTTTCCTGACCCCTCGTCATGAGCCGTCAGTCCATGCGGTCAACGACCTGATCTCCGCCAAGGACGGTCTTGAGAAATGGGGCAGGCCCATCTTACTCCTGACCTCTGAGGATGGTCTTGAATGGGTAAAGGAATATTCCGGAAAGCTGCCTTCAAACGTCAGCTACGGAATCGCCCCGAAAGAGATGCTGGAAGGCTCGATGCCAAGGGTCATGATAGCTGACACTTTCAACCGGGTGTTCTTCCAGACGGAAGGTTATACAATAGGCCTTGGCGACCAGCTGCTAGGGGCCATCGCCAAATTGTGATTATCACTATGAAAAGAATAATCCTGATAGCACTGGTCGTCCTCACGGGCGGTCAGGTGGCGATAGCGCAAAGGTCCGCGTCGATTGATCTCCTGCGTTCAAAGGAACCTACTGATTATGTGTGGGTCGCGGCCCACAGGTCGGATTGTGTCTATGCTCCTGAGAACTCTCTCGAGGCACTTGAACATGCCTTGTATTTCGGCTCCGACATCATTGAGACAGACGCCAGGATAACCAAGGACGGCCATATAGTCATAATGCATGACTACACGGTGGATCGCATGACAGATGGAAAGGGCACTATCTCGGAAATGACTCTAGAGGAGATCAAAAAGTTGCGTCTGAAGACCAACTGGGGAGGAAAAACCTCTCTTGAGGTCCCTACACTCGAAGAGTACATACAGCTCGCCAAGGGCAAAGCCTGTCTATATCTCGACAAGGCCAATTACGACCTTCCCGGCAATGAACCTGGAACGTTCGTGAGAGAATTGCTGAAGGTTCTCGAGGAGAATGGCGCTCTGGAGGAGGCCATTTTCGTTCTGGACTGGCCATACGAGAAGGCCAGGAAAATATTCGGAGACAAACTTGAGAAAGTCATTTATTGCCCGGTGATAGATGACAAGATTGAGAATCTGGGTGATTATGTCGATGAGTATCTTGAGAAACTGAAGCCATTCGCCTTCCAATTCCGGATGGAGACACTTGAATCGGAGACCTACCGCATGCTTCCTAAGATCCTCGCCTCAGGTTCCAGGGCTTTCATAGCCGCCACATGGGATCATCATACGGCCGGTCACAGCGACAACGCCTCCCTTTTCAAGCGTCCGTCTGAAGGTTGGGGTTGGCTGGTCGCTCAGGGATTCAACATACTGGAGACAAACTACCAAAACGACCTGATCAGGTTCCTTAAGTCAGAGAATTGGCGCTGACATCTGTTGTCACATCTGATATTTATTTTCTTTTGGATGAATTCTACTATCATTTGGTAGAATTTATTCCGAAACACCTATACTTAAATTGAGAAAAGTATTAATTTTAACCGTTTAAATAACACTATTGACCTGAAAGTCAGTTTTACACAAACCATTCACCATTTATTTTATGCTTAAATCAACACTCAAAACTGGACTGTTGCTAGCCATGGCAGCGATAGTCTCAGGAGGGTGGTTGTTCCAGGCGCAGGCCTCTAAAGCCGATTCCCAAGTGCTGGCTCAACAGAACCAGACTTGTTCGGGTGTCGTCGTTGACGAGGCTGGTGTTCCAGTCATCGGAGCAGCCGTCCTTATCAAAGGAACACTAAAGGGAACATCCACCGATGTCAATGGACATTTCACGCTCCCGCAGGCCAAGGCTGGAGACGTTCTTGAAGTGTCCTCTGTCGGCTATCTCCCTACTGAGGTGGTCTGGAACGGAAGTCCACTCAACGTGACCCTTAAGGAAGACAAGCTTTCCATCGAGGAGTCCGTCGTCGTGGGTTACGGCGTTCAGAAGAAAGTCAACGTGACCGGCGCGGTCAGTATGGTGGATTCCGACGTTTTCGAGTCCCGTCCTGTGCAGACCGTGTCTCAGGCCCTCCAGGGCCAGATCCCGGGCCTTAACTTCAACGTGACCACCGGTGGTGGTGAGCTTAACCAGAATATGTCCTTCAACGTCCGTGGTACCGGTACCATCGGTGACGGCTCAAGGGCAGCGCCTCTCGTGCTGATTGACGGTATTGAGGGAGACATGAACACCATCAACCCGAACGACATCGAGACAATCTCCGTCCTGAAGGACGCCGCCTCTTCCTCCATCTACGGAGCAAGAGCCGCCTTCGGTGTCATCTTGATCACCACCAAGAGCGGAAAGGCCGGCAAGACCCATGTGTCTTACACCGGTAACCTGCTGTTCAACAGCGCACTCCATCTCCCTGAGATGATGAGATCCGACAAGTTCGTGCGCTACTGGAACAGAGCCAGAATCAATGACGGTACTTCCGCCCAGTTCACTCCCGAGGTCGTCCAGAGAGTTGACGATTTCCTTGCCGGAAAGATTACCACTACAACGGAAGCGCAGTCCAATGGACGCTGGGGTACTTACGCCGTTAGTAACGCCAACACCGACTGGTTCAAGGTATTCTACGGTGACAACGTTCCTTCCCACAACCATAACGTGAGCGTTAGCGGCGGTAATGACAGGATCAACTACCGTGTCAGCGGCTCGTTCATGAATCAGAACGGTCTCCTGCAAATGGGAAAGGACCAGATGAACCGCTACACCGTCGACTCCAAGATCAGCGCCAAGCTCACCGACTGGGCTCGTCTGGACTACACCAACAAGTATGTGCGGGAGGACTATAACCGTCCGAGCTACTTGACATACCAGGGGCGTCTGTTCATGCACAACATCGCCCGTCGCTGGCCGAATATCCCGGTATATGACCCCAACGGCCATCTCATGCCGAGCATGGAAACCCTTGCCCTAAAAGAAGGTGGTGAGCAGTTCACACAGAAGAACTACTACACCAACCAGCTGGCCCTCGTCTTCGAGCCCATCAAGAACTGGCGCATCAACCTTGAGGGCAACATGAGGACTTACACCAGCCGCGATCATCAGGTGATTATTCCTATCCAAGCCTACGATGCCAATAACGAGCCTTACTATATCGAATGGGACGCCGGTGTCGGTTCTATTTCGGCAGGAATGAGCCGTATTTATGAATACCGCTACACTCAGGATTATTTCACTACCAACCTCTATTCCGACTACAGCTGGACGATAGCTAACGTCCACAACTTCCATGTTTTGGGCGGTTTCAACGCCGAACTTACCAAGTACGACGAAATGAGTGGTCGCGGAGATACTCTCGTGGACTTCTCTGTCCCTTTCCTTAGCCAGACCACAGCCAACCCCGTCATCGCTGGCGGACGTGAGCACAACTCCGTGGCAGGTTTCTTCGGAAGGTTCAACTACAACTACATGGACAAGTACATGCTCGAGTTGAACGGCCGTTATGATGGATCCTCCCGATTCATCGAGGACAGGAGATGGGCTTTCTTCCCCTCTATCTCCGTGGGTTGGAACATCGCGAAGGAATCCTTCTTCGGATCTCTGGCTGATAATATCAGCACCTTAAAGCTTCGCGCCTCCTATGGACGTCTCGGTAATACCAACACCAACAGCTGGTACCCGTTCTACCAGACCATGCCCGTTACCACGGCTGGTGGTGTGTGGCTTCTCAATGGCGCTAAGCCGAATGTGGCTTCCTTACCTGGAATCCTTTCCACCATCATGACTTGGGAGACTATCGAGACCTGGGATGCCGGTATCGACGTCACCGCATTGAACGGAAGGTTCAACCTCACGTTCGACTACTTCCTGCGCAACACTCTGAACATGGTCGGTCCCGCCCCTGAGCTTCCGGCCGCCCTCGGAGCAAGTGTTCCTAAGGTCAACAATGCTGATATGAAGTCCAACGGTTGGGAACTCGAGGTCTCATGGCGCGACCAGATCGGCAAGGACTTCTCATATGGTGTCCGCGCCGTCGTCTCCGACGCCGTTCAGGAAATCACTCGCTATCCTAACAAGACCAACTCCCTCTCTACCTACTATGTTGGCCGCAAGATCGGTGAGATCTGGGGTTACCAGGCTGACAATCTCGCCCAGTCACAGGCTGAGATGGATTCCTGGCTCCAGAGCAACCGTCCTTCCTGGGGATCGGGCTGGAGTGCCGGTGACTTGATGTACAAGGATATCACAGGTGACGGAAAGGTCAACCAGGGATCCAACACTCTTGATGATCATGGCGATCTTTCCATAATCGGTAACAACACTCCGAGATACAACTTCGGTATCACACTTGACGCAGCATGGAAGGGTATTGACCTCAGGGCATACTTCCAGGGAGTCGGCAAACGCGACTACTGGTGCGCCGGACCTTATATGTTTGGTACCAGTGGCGGTATGTGGCAGTCCGCCGCATTCGTGGAGCACTGGGATTTCTGGCGCCCTGAAGGAGATGAGCTTGGTGCCAACACTGGAGCTTACTACCCGAGGCCTACATTCAATGGTAACGCGAAGAACCAGGAGCGTTCCACAAGATACCTTCAGAACGCCGCCTACATCCGTTTGAAGAACATCCAGCTTGGATACACCCTTCCAAGAAAATGGACTGATTCAATCGGATTGTCCTCGGTACGTTTCTACACATCCGCTGAGAATCTCTTCACACTCACCAAGATGACGAAGATCTTCGATCCTGAGACAATCGGTGGAGACTGGGGAGACGGAAAGGTCTATCCTCTCATGAAGACCTACTCTTTCGGTGTCAACATCAACTTCTAAAACGCGAAAGACATGAAAAAGATATTTATACTTATAGTATCCGCCGCGACCCTTCTTCTCTCAGCAGGTTGTAATGACTTCCTCGACAGGCAGCCTATCACCAACATCACGCCCGAGAAGTATTTCAAGACAGCAGATGAGCTGGCGGCCTACACCGTGAATTATTACGAGACATTCTTCACAACATACCGAAACAACTGGAATGTCGGACCCATCTGGGAGGATGCCAGCACTGACAACCTTGTCAGGGGAGGTTCTGACAACAGCACTACCTTGCGGTATTTCTCTTCCAGTAACGGTCGTTTCCTCGTGCCTGCAGGCCAGAACACCTCAACCGCATTTTCCAGGATAAGAATCTGCAATTATTTCTTCGAGCAGGTTCTTCCGAAAATGGAAGCTGGTACCCTTTCCGGCAGCGATGTCAACCAGTATGTCGGTGAGATGTACGTTATGCGCGCGCAGGCCTATTTCTATGCCCTCCTTACTTTCGGAGACTTCCCGATCATCGAGAATGTTCTTCCGGATGACAATGATGTTTTGGTCGAGGCCAGCAAACGTGCCCCTCGTAATGAAGTCGCCCGTTTCATACTGTCAGACCTTGACAAGGCTATCAGCCTTCTTGGCAACGGAGCCAAGAACAGGATCACCAAGGACCTCGCTCTCTTGATCAAGTCGCGTGTGGCCCTATTCGAGGCTACTTTCGAGAAGTATCATAAGGGTACCGGACGTGTTCCTGGCGATTCCAACTGGCCCGGAGCCTCCAAGAACTCCGGCAAGTCCTTCAACATCGACAGCGAGGTCAGCTTCTTCCTTGATCAGTGCCTCTCAGCAGCCGAGCAGGTTGCCGATGCCCATAAGCTGACATCCAACTCCCACGTGATGAACCCTGACACCCAGAAACTGCAGATATATGGTTGGAACCCTTATTTCGAGATGTTCTACCAGCCTGATGCCAGTGGTATAGATGAGGTTCTCCTTTACAGGGAGTATAGTGTTGACCTTGGCGTGACCACCGCCATGCCTTCATACATCCGTGAGGGAGGAGCCTGCGGTCCTACCCGCAGTCATGTCGACGGCTTCCTTATGGCTAACGGTCTGCCGATCTACGCCGCTGATTCCGGCTACAAGGGAGATGAGACTTTGGATCTTCAGCAGGAAGGTCGTGACGAGAGGTTACAGCTCTTTGTGTTCAACAACAGCGACCTCGAGTATTATGCCAACGGAGAAGAAAGCCTGTTCATCGCTCCTGAATTCCTTGAGCAGCCCGAGCACCGTGACGTGACAGGATTCCGTATCCGCAAACACTACTGCTACGATCCTGCTTTCGCCACTTCCGGACTTATCGCCACCAACGACCAGATCCTCTACCGCGCCGCTGAGGCTTACCTCAACTACATCGAGGCGTACTACGAGAAGAATGGCAACATTGGAGGAAAGGCTGACACCTACTGGAAGGCTATCAGAACCCGCGCCGGTGTTGATCCCGACTACAACAAGACCATCGCTGCCACTGACCTATCCAAGGAGGATGACTGGGGCAAGCGCAGCGGTGAAACTCTTGTTGACGCCACCCTGTTCAATATCCGCCGTGAGCGTCGTTGCGAGTTCATCGGTGAAGGTTTCCGCTGGAACGACCTTATCCGTTGGCGTTCGTTCGACCACCTGATGACTGAGAAGTGGATTCCCGAGGGAGCCAATCTCTGGGGAGGTCCACTGAAGGACAATGAGAAGTACCTGAAGAAGGATGCCGCAGGCAACGTTACCACTGAATCAGCGTTCATTGAGTGCGCCAGCGGCAAGTCGGACGCCAACATATCCGCAAGGACCGACAGCAAGTATGTACGCCCGCTCAGAGTCATCATGGATAACAACGAGCTTTACGACGGTTACACATGGCACAAGGCCTATTATTTGCAGCCTTACGGTCTTCAGGATCTGACCCTTACTTCCGAGGATGGTTCCGTTGAGAAGTCTGTGGCTTACCAGAATCCTTACTGGCCTACACAGGCCTCCGAGGGCGCTCTTGAATAGTCCTTGATACTTTTATCAAGAGGTTGCCCTATAGTGAGGGCAACCTCTTTTTAATTAATTATTATACAACTAATCAGCAATGAAACGTATTCTTTTTGTCATCGCGGCGTTTGTCCTCGCGTCATGCTCACATCAGGAAGGCTGGACATTGGTTTGGACAGAAGACTTCAATGGCCCGCAGATTGACGAGACCGTATGGTCAAGAGTAGAGAACGGCAAATCAGATTGGAACAACATGATGTCCCTTCGTCCGGATCTGGCATTCATCGAGGATGGACAGCTTGTCCTCCTAGGAAAAGTCAATGACGGAAGTTCTTCAGACACAACCGCTTTTGTCACTGGTGGACTGAAGAGTAGGGGCAAGAAATCCTTCATGCCACTCGCAAAGTTCGAGATCAGGGCAAAGTTCAATAATGTTGATGGTTTCTGGCCTGCCCTTTGGCTTATGCCAGACTGCGACATGCCGAAGGATGAATATGCCGAAATCGACATCATGGAGCATCTCAACAGCGACACATTCGCTTATCAGACCCTCCACTCAAGATACTCGCTCGACGTGAGCCGCACCGATCCGAAAAACTACGGAACCGGCCCCATCGTGTCAGGAGACTGGAACATCTACGCCGCCGAAGTGTACCGTGACAGCATCTGCATGTACACCAATGGTCAGAAAACCCTCACATATCCCAGGCTTGAAGGAAAGGAGCATCAGTTCCCTTGGCCGGATTATCCGTTCTACTTCATCCTGTCAAACCAGCTGGAAGGCAATTGGGTGGGAAAAGTCACCGACCCTGGACAGCTACCCTCCGAGCTTAGGGTGGACTGGATAAAGGTTTACCAATGGAAATAGCATGAAGGGAAAGTTGTTCTGGCTTGCCGGCGGGACTTTGGCGGCAGCCTCATGCGCCTCAGACAAGGCGGATAAGCCACTTCCGAATGTGGTCTTCATCCTCGCCGACGATCTCGGATGGGGTGATCTCAGCTGTTATGGCCAAGAGCTCTTCGAGACGCCCAATATCGACGCTTTGGCCGCGAGTGGCCTCCGGTTCACCCAGTGCTACTCCGGGACAACTGTGAGCGCTCCGTCAAGATCTTGTCTGGTCACCGGGACGCACAGCGGTCATACCGCTGTGAGAGGCAATGTCGAGCTCCCGCCAGAAGGACAATTCCCCCTCCCTGAAGGTTCACAGACCTTCTTCAATGACCTGAAGTCTATCGGCTACACGACGGGAGCTTTCGGCAAGTGGGGACTCGGAGGAGTCGGATCAACTGGAGACCCGGGCAATCAAGGTGTCGACACCTTCTTCGGATTCAATTGCCAATTGCTCGCCCATAGCTATTATCCAGACCATCTTTGGGATAATGACTCCAGGGTGGAACTAGAAGACAACCGGGATGATATTCCCTATGGTCAAGGGACATATGCCCCCGACCTGATCCACGAGAAAGCCTTGAAGTTCCTTGATGATAGGGCATCCGACGGCAAGCCGTTCTTCATGTGGTACCCGACCACCATCCCCCATGCGGAACTGATAGTCCCGGAGGACAGCATCATCCAGAAATTCAGGGGAACCTACCCGGAGACACCTTACAAAGGCATCGATGACGGGCCTTATTTCCGGAAAGGAGGATATGTGTCCCAGGAATATCCCCACGCCACTTTCGCCGCAATGGTCTCCAGGATGGACATGTATGTGGGACAGATTGTGGACAGATTGAAAGAACTGGGTCTGTACGAGAACACCGTGATAATGTTCGCCAGTGACAACGGTCCGCATAAGGAAGGTGGACATGACCCCGACTTCTTCAATAGCAACGGCCCCTGGAGGGGCTACAAGCGCGATGTGTACGAAGGCGGGATACGGGTTCCGATGATAGTCTCATGGCCGGGTCATATCGCCAAAGGAGAGACAGATTTCATGTGCTCTTTCTGGGATATGATGCCAACCTTAAGGGATCTGACCGGATCCGCCTCCCCTGAGGGGATGGATGGCGTCAGCCTGCTGCCACTGCTGAAAGGTAAGAAGGGGCAGAAGGAACATGACTTCCTGTATTTCGAGTTCCAAGAACTCAATGGACGCCAGGCGGTGAGAAAGGGACCATGGAAACTTGTCCATATGAATATCCGTGGAGATGCCCCAAGGTTCGAGCTTTACAATCTTGAGAATGACCCTGGAGAGACAAAGGATCTGGCAGCAAAGATGCCAGAGAAAGTCAATGAACTGAAGGTTATCATGGAAGAATCCCATATCCCGAATCCTGACTTCCCGCTCCTTCCGGGAGAACGACGTAAAGGAGAATAAAAGAAAATGCCGCTCGAATTGAGCGGCATTTTTCATTAAAGAACGATCTGGTAGATTAGTCCTCGTCCTGCTCCTGAGCGGCGTACTCGGCGAGAAGCTTGGTCTGGACATCGGCAGGAACCTGCTGATACTCAGCGAACTTCATAGTGAAGGTAGCGGCGCCACCAGTGAGGGAGCTAAGAGTGGTGGAATACCTGTAAAGCTCTGCGAGAGGAACGCGGGCGTGGAGGATGGTGAATCCCTTATCCATGTCCTGGTTCATGATCATTCCCCTACGGCCATTGAGGTCAGACATGCAAGGGCCGACGAACTCGTTCGGGGTCAGGATGTCGACATTGTAGATAGGCTCGAGGATCTTCGGACCAGCATTGCGGAAAGCCTCTTTGAAAGCGTTACGACCAGCGATGATGAAGGCGATTTCCTTGGAATCCACCGGGTGCATCTTACCGTCGTAGACATAAACCCTGATGTCACGGGCGTAAGAACCGGTCAGAGGGCCTTCGCTCATCTTGTCGTTGATACCCTTGAGGATAGCGGGCATGAAACCGAGATCGATGGCACCACCGACGACGCAGTTGATGAACTCAAGTTTACCACCCCACTCAAGGTCATAACTCTCCTGGGACTTGATGTTAAGGATAGTCTCCTTGCCGTTGATCATGAACTTGTTGCCAGCGGGCTCACCCTCGACGTAAGGGCAAACGAGGAGATGGACCTCACCGAACTGGCCGGCGCCACCGGACTGCTTCTTGTGACGATACTGGGCAGTGGCGACCTTGGTGATGGTCTCACGATAAGGCACCTTGGGAGCAAGGAACTCGATGTTCTGCTTGAACTCATTGTTCATCTTCCACTTGACGAGGTTGATGGCCTGCTCGCCCTGGCCACTGAGGATGGTCTGACGGAGCTCCTTGGAATATTCGACATTGATGGTAGGATCCTGGGCGGCGATCTTGTTCAGAGCCTCACCAACCTTGGCCTCATCGTTCTTGTCGACAGCCTTGACGGCGCAGCGGTACCTGGCGTCAGGGAATACCATGTGCTCGAAAGCATCCTGTCCGGGTGCGGCGAGGGTAACGTCGGTCTTGCCACCCTTAAGCTTCATGACGCAGCCGATGTCTCCAGCGGAAATGGATGAGACTTTCTCCTTCTTGTCACCAGCGACGGCGTAGATGGCGGAAAGGCGCTCTCCGTTACCATTCTCAGGATTGACGAGGTCGGCACCCTCCTTGAGGACTCCGCTCATCACCTTGAAGTAAGACACATCACCGAGGTGCTGCTCGACAGCGGTCTTGTAGATGAAAATGCTGACAGGACCGGCGGGATCGCAAGCGACCTCATTACCTCCGATGGTCTTGTTGGTCTCACCGGCAGGTGAAGGAGCGACATTGACGACGAACTCCATAAGCCTCTTGACACCGGCGTCCTTCCTCGCGGAGATGCAGAAGACGGGCATGATCTCCCTCTTGGCCAAACCGGCTCTCAGACCAGCCCTGACCTCGTCGATAGAGAGCTCCATCGTCTCGAAATACTTCTCCATGAGAGCGTCATCACCCTCGGCGGCCTTCTCGACGAGCTCCATGTGAAGCTCCTCAGCCTCGTCGGCATACTGGGCAGGGATGTCGGTCTCCTCGAATTTGCCATTGTCATCGGTGAAATGATAGAACTTCATCGTGATGACATCAACGATACCGTCAAAACCAAGACCAGGATTGACCGGGAACTGGGCGAAGACGACCTTCTTGCCAAAAGCCTCCTTAAGAGTGTCGCGGGTGTGCTCCCAGTTGGCTTTCTCAGTGTCAAGCTGGTTGACAGCCACGATCATGGGCTTGTTGTACTGGTCAGCGTAGCGGGCGAAAATCTCGGTTCCCACCTCGACACCCTGAGCTCCGTTAACGGTCAGGATGGCGGACTCGCAGACTTTGAACGCCGAGATGGCGCCACCGCAGAAGTCGTCTGAACCAGGAGCGTCGATGATATTGAACTTGGTGTTCATGAACTCCGCATAAAGCGGAGTCGCATAGACTGACTTCTGGTTTGTCTGCTCGAACTCGGTGTTATCGGAAACAGTGTTCTTTCCTTCCACCGTACCCCTGCGGTCGACCACTTTGCCCTCGAAGAGCATGGCCTCGGACAACGTGGTCTTTCCGGACTTGGAGCTACCGATCAGAACGACGTTGCGGATGTCTTTTGTTGAATATTCCTTCATTTCTATAAGTGATTAATTATGATCAAAATTCGGCTATTGGGTATATCCGGGCAAATTTAAGAAAAAAAGACCCATTAGCAAAACTTCGACCGATAAAAGTCCACCGTCTCTCGCCCACTAAGGCCGATTTCGCTCAAAATCAGCTTGTCAAGTGCCTCAACATCGGCTCCTATCGCTGAACATATCTCCTCAAAACACAAGTCCAGGTACACCTTGTCCCTGTCCATCGCCCGCTCGAAAGCGGCGTAATCTTCCATTATTCTCTCCATCACTTAAATGTCATTTCTGTCGGAAGGGCATGCCCCATTCCTCAACCGCCGCTTCGCGGCCCCACCGTTCGCTTCGCTCCGGTCCCCCCTCTTAACGTGCCGAGGGTGGCAGTGGTCGTGGAACGGGGCATGCCCTTCCGGCAAAGCAAAAGTCAATATAAAAAACCAGAAGTTGGTAATGACGAAGGGGGTATGGAGATAATTATTTCTGTTTTTTATAGAAAAAATACGTTTCTTAATAACTTTAGCTTTGTAATACAAACTTTAGGTTTATGAAGCAAACGGGCGTCGTTGGATATCTTTGCGTTTAGACAGAGTATCCATAATGATAGACGACGGTCAAATACTGGATGAATCCAAGATGAGAGAGAACCTTCGCGCGGCGAGGATTGCCAGCGGCTTGTCCCAGGCCGCTCTCGCTGACATTCTTGGAATCACGCCGCAAGCCTACCAGAAGCTGGAAAAAGGGAAAACCCGCCTCCTCAACGAGCATTACCAGCAATGTGCCAAGGTATTCGGAATATCGCTGGCGGAGTTGATCAACGGTTTCAAACCAGTCAGGAACGCTGAGGCCGTCCTAACCGACATGAGGGAGTCCTATGGCCGAAAATTCAAGGAGCTAGAGAGCGGCCATAGAACAGAGATCAGGGTTAAGGAACAGGAGATGGAGAGGATGAGCGACAGCATCAAGGAGAAAGATGAATTCATCGCGACACAGAAACTTCTGATCGACCAGCTTATGCGCATGAAAAAGGACTGATAAGAGATTTTCACTATATTCGCGACGGAAGGGGAACGCATTGAAATGCCGCGCGAACATAATCTTTTACCATACATGGAGGCCGGAAGACTTGAGGCAGGCTGCGACGAGGCTGGTCGAGGGCCGTTGGCTGGTCCGGTCTACGCCGCGGCTGTGATTCTCCCGGAAGATTTCCACCACCCGTTGCTCAATGACTCCAAACAAATGAGTGAGAAAGAAAGGGATATCCTCCGTCCGGTGATAGAGAAAGAGGCTGTCGCATGGGCGGTGGAAGCCGTAAGTGCCGGGGAGATTGACACCCTCAACATTCTCTGGGCATCGGTGACAGGGATGCAAAGGGCTGTCCTTAAACTAATTCCAAAGCCGGACTTTCTTCTTGTGGACGGCAACAAGTTCAGGCCGTTCGAAGGGTTCGGGTTCTCTTCCTATAAGACGGTCATCCATGGAGACGCGACCTATGCGTCCATAGCCGCAGCCTCGGTGCTCGCCAAGACATGGCGTGACGAGAAGATGAGAGAACTATCAAAGGAATACCCCATGTACGGGTGGGACAGGAATTTCGGTTACCCCACAAAAGAGCATATCAAGGCTTTAAAGGAGTATGGACCATCACCATATCACAGGCGCAGTTTTCATCCTAAAGAGTTAGAACCTTCGTTATTTTGATTATTTTTGTAAAAACTATAGACGAACGAAATGAAAAGAATTATTTGCTCAATCGCCGCCGCCATGCTTATCGCGACGAGTGCGATGGCCGATGAGGGAATGTGGCTTCTCCCTCTGATCCAGAAACTTAACGCCGGAGCCATGAAGGATCTTGGCTGCAGGCTCACCCCGGAACAAATCTACAGTGTCAACCACTCCTCGCTGAAAGACGCTATCGTGATCTTCGGAGGCGGATGCACCGGAGAGATGATCTCAGACCAGGGTCTTGTTGTAACCAACCACCACTGCGGCTACGGCACCATCCAGGCCCTTTCAACCGATGAGCACAACTACCTTGAGAACGGTTATTGGGCCATGAGCAGGGAGCAGGAGATTCCGGCTCCGGGCCTTTCTGTGACTTATCTCGTGAGTATGACTGACGTCACTGACGCCATCAATAAGGCTGAGGATCAGAACGCCAAGAGGCAGGCTCTCCAGCAGGAGGCTCAGGATAACAACCCTAACTGCAGGGTACAGGTGACATCCTTCTACAATGAGAACTTCTGGTACCTGATTGTCTATAAAGTATACACGGATGTCCGTTTTGTCGGAGCTCCTCCGGCATCCATCGGTAAATTCGGAGGTGAGACCGACAACTGGATGTGGCCTCGCCACACAGGTGACTTCTCGATGTTCAGGGTATATGCGGGAGCCGATAACGAGCCCGCAGCCTATTCTCCCTCCAACAAGCCTTACGTTCCCGCCCAATCATTGAAGGTTTCCCTCAAGGGTGTCCATCAGGGTGACTACGCCATGATCATGGGATATCCCGGCAGCACCCAGAGGTTCCAGACCGAGGCTCAGCTAAAAGCCATGCTTGACCGCCAGGCTGTCTCAATCGACGCCAGGACTCTCAGGCAGGATATCATGTGGAAATGGATGGAGTCTGATCCTTCCATACGCCTCAAATATGCCAGCAAGTACGCCGGCAGCGCCAACGGTTGGAAGAAGTGGCAGGGTGAGAGGCTCGCTTTCAAGAACCTCGGAATCATTGAGAAAGAGCAGCAGAAAGAGGCTGACTTCATGAAATGGGTCGGCAAGAACAAGAAGCGGCAGGCCAAATACGGCGATGCCCTTGAGAAGATCAAGAACGGTGTCGAGGCCAACACGACTGCCCTTGACATGCAGCTAATTGGCGAGACTGTAGCGAATATCGAGCTTCTCGGATTCTCAAGTGGCGTGCAGAATGGCATGGCCAGGGGATTAAGGGATGGCCAGGACTCAACCGCCGCCCTTGAAGCCGCTATCGCATCACTCGCAAAGAGATATCAGGACTACTACGAGCCCCTCGACAGGGAGGAGGCGGCAGCCCTCCTGAAGTACTATAGGGAGAAAGCCAAGCCCGAGTATTACCTCGACGGACTCGGCAGTTTCAAAGATCTTGACATAGACGCTTATGTCAACAACCTCTACGACAACACCATCTTCACATCGGCCGACAAACTGAAGGCCGCTGTCGCGGAGAATGGATTCGGAGCCATCAAGAAAGACCCCGCGAACCAGCTCATGAACACCATCCTCATGACCTATGCCAAGATGGGACTCAACGGCGGAATGGGCGGACGCAGACCCGCTGGAAACTCAGCCGGTTCTGACGACATCAGGGAGGGCTCCAAGGCCTTCACCGCCGGCTTGCTTGAGTGGCAGAAGGGCAAGGCGACTTATCCGGACGCCAACTTCACCATGAGACTCACCTACGGAAGTGTGTTGCCTTATTCCCCGAAGGACGCCCTCATGTATAATTACTACACCACCCTTAAGGGAGTCATGGAGAAAGAGGATCCTGACAACTACGAGTTCATCGTCCCCAGCAAACTCAAGGAGCTTTACAACGCCAAGGATTATGGCCAGTACGCCATGGCTGACGGCAACCTGCCGGTCTGCTTCCTCACGAACAACGACATCACTGGCGGTAACTCCGGAAGCCCTGTCCTTAATGCGGACGGTGAGCTTATCGGTCTCGCTTTCGACGGAAACTGGGAGAGCATGTCCAGCGATGTGATGTTCGAGCCTGATCTCCAGAGATGCATCTGTGTCGATATCCGCTATGTCCTCTTCCTGATGGATAAGTTCGGCGGCGCCGGGTATCTTCTCAAGGAAATGAATATTGTCAAGTAAATGACTGATACAGAAATTAAAAGCTGGCTCCTGGAGGTGGTTCATCCCGCCAAAGGGAGCCAGAATATTGTGGAACTTGGGATGGTCGAGGCCATCTCCGTGGAAGGGAACAAGGTCACTGTCACTCTCGCTTTCCCGAAAAGGCGTGATCCTCTCACTGAATATCTTGTCGGAGCGACCAGGGCAACTATTATCCGAAATGCCCCGGCAGGAACCGAAGTGGAGGTCAAGACCATAGTGAAAGAAGAGGCTCCGAAGAAAAAACCTGGCCTGGACCTCGGATTGGAGGAAATCAACAACGTGAGGCATATCATAGGCGTTGCCTCCGGCAAGGGTGGCGTTGGCAAATCCACCGTCGCCGTCAACCTTGCTGTCGCGCTGGCAAGGCTTGGCTATAAGGTCGGCCTGGCGGACGCTGATGTTTATGGACCCTCCGTCCCGCTTATGACAGGAACGATGAACGAGGTCCCGGCCGCAGAGGCAAACGGCGAGGGCAAGGAGGTCATCCTCCCGATTGAGAAATATGGGGTCAAATGGATGTCGATAGGCTACTTCGCCGAGCCCGGGCAAGCACTCATCTGGAGAGGACCCATGGCTTGCAATGCGCTCAAGCAGATGATCCTTCAGGTGCGCTGGGGCGTGTTGGACTTCCTACTCATAGACATGCCCCCGGGAACCGGAGACATCCATATCTCCCTCGTGAACGACATCCCGATGGAGGGAGCGTTGATTGTCACAACTCCGCAAGATGTTGCTCTTTCGGATGTGGAGAAGGGCGTGAACATGTTCCGCAACGAAAACATCAACCGCCGGATCTTTGGCCTTGTCGAGAACATGGCCTGGTTCACTCCGGAGGAACTACCTGATAATAAGTACTATATATTCGGGAAAGACGGCGGGCGCAAGATGGCGGAGAAATATGGCATCCCGCTGCTGGGGCAGATCCCTATCGTGCAGGGCATTCGCGAGGGAGGAGACTCCGGTGAGCCTTCCGCTCTCTCGACCCGTCCAGACGCACTCACCTTCATCGACCTCGCCCGTTCATTGGCCGAGGCCGCTGGCTGAGAAGCCTGAATTACGTGTCTTACTTGGACTTCCTGAATGTGAATCCGGTCTTCATCCCGTCGTAGCTGTCGGCGAGTTTCGAGACCGAGGCAAATGCCGACTTTGTGTCAACGGCGCCCATGACCTTGATCAGTCCCAGCAGAACACTGGAATCATAGGTCATGGCCATCTGGTTATTCACGATTGAGAGATAGGCTGTCGGAAGAGGAATTAACCCAGCTTTGAGGGACAGCTTCTTAGTCTCATCGTCGAACTCATAGGTACCGTCAATCTTTCTGCCTCCAATTGTGAAAGTGCAGGTGTTGTCTTTCCTCAAGTCAAGAGCTATATCTCCTGTCTTGAGCCCCAGCAATTCGAAATATGGAGTGATGTTGTCCGCCACGTTCTGGCTGGCCACCACGCCTCCAGCCTTGTCAAGCAGGTTCTGGCTCTCGAACTGGATGGCAGGTTCCTCATAAACCCATGAGCCGACCAACGCTTTCTTAGTTGTCGTGTCGTAGAACTGGCCGATAACGGAGCCTATGATCTTCACCAAAGTGACCACGGTTGAAGTCTTCTTGGCCCCGAAAAGCCTTCCAATCATACCTGCCGCCTTGAAAAGGCTGCACCCTGAGACTGTCAGGGCGCAGCAAATCAAGGCAGCGGCGGCAAATCCGCGCCGTCTCATCTCTAAGCCTCTTTCTCGCCTTTCTTCTCCTGGATCTTCTGCTTGGCCGTGTCAATCTTGTCGGCAGCCTTCTCTTTCAAGTCAGCGGCCTTGTCCTTGGCCTCAGCATAAAGCTCCTTGCTCTTATCAGCCACCTTTCCGGCGACTTCAACGGTCTTCTCTTTGGCCTCGGCATAAACCTCCTTGGCCTTTTCAGCGGCCTTGCCAGCAGCATACTGGACTTTCTCGCTAAGCGTGACTTTTCCGTCCTGATTCAGATCCCTGGGATCGAATGTCTCTTGAGGTTTGTTCTCTTCCATTGTTTTGTTGTTTTTAAGGGTTATAATAAAGAAAAGACTTTACTATTCTCTCACAGGCTTTCCCGTCGCCATAGGGATTCGCCGAATGCGCCATCTTCTCATAGGCTTCCTTGTCATCCAGCAGCAAGGAAACTTCTCCCACTATCTTGCCATAATCTGTTCCCACAAGTTTGACCGTTCCTGCCTCCAATGCCTCTGGACGCTCCGTGGTATCACGCATCACGAGCACGGGTTTTCCCAAACCAGGAGCCTCCTCCTGTATCCCGCCACTGTCAGTCAGCACCACGGCCGAACGCTCCATAAGATACACAAATTCCAGATATTCAAGAGGTTCTATGAAAAAAATATTCCCGAGTCCATGAAGATCCTCCCCGAATACCTGGTGAATAGGCTTCCTTACGTTGGGGTTCAAGTGCATCGGATACACAAAATCCACATCCTTGTATTTAGTTCCCAAGTCCATGATGGAGTCGCAGATGGATATGAAGCCCTCCCCGAAATTCTCTCTCCGGTGACCCGTGATCAAGACAAGGCGACGAGTGGCTAATCTACTGGTATCATATCCATGCTCAAGAATCCTGTCCTCCAATTCCTTACCGAGACCGGAGTCCGAATGGATCCTGTCAACGACAAGCCTCAAGGCATCTATCACGGTATTGCCAGTGACTAAGATCTTATTCTCATCAACAGCTTCCTCGAGAAGATTCCGGCGGCTGAGAGGGGTCGGGGCGAAATTATATGTCGCGATGCGGCTTGTGATCTGACGATTGATTTCCTCCGGCCATGGACTGTATAAATTCCTGGTGCGCAATCCGGCTTCCACATGTCCCACGGGAATTCTCTGATAGAAAGCGGCGAGGGCGGTAGCTGTGCTGGTGGTGGTGTCTCCATGGACCAATACCACATCCGGGCAAGCCTCCTTCAAAACATCACGCATTCCCACCAAGACTTTAGATGTCACATCATACAGATCCTGGCCCTGTCTCATGATATCCAGATCATAATCAGGAACAACCCCGAAAACCTTCAAGACCTGATCCAGCATCTCCCTGTGCTGCCCAGTCACACAAACAATCGTATTGAAGTCATCAGGGTATTTCTGGAACTCCTTGACCAGGGGGCACATCTTAATGGCCTCCGGTCTGGTCCCAAAAACTAGCATCACTCTCTTCATATTCAAGCGAGTTCAAGAAAGTCAGATATGATAGACATTATCCAGCGGGCAAATATTATGGCAATCCAAGATCACCTTTCCCTTGAGCCTGTCCCACGATGCCTTGATATGATCATGCTTAACCATAATCACAACCATGTCGGTGTCCTTGATGAACTCATCGAAATCCATTACCTGGCTCTCAACCACCTTCTTGCCCACGAGAGGGTCAAAAACCTTCAGCGGTTTGGCCAGATGCCTCTCCTGAGCCTCCAGAAGCTGCAAAGTCGGAGACTCCCTGATGTCATCCACGTTCTCTTTGTAGGTCAATCCGTACAAACCAACCCTGGCATAATCCGTGATACCGTTTTCCTTCATTATCTCATGGATACGGTTGAGAACGAAAGACGGCTGGCTATCGTTTGTCTTCATCGACTCGTCAATGACCTTGGCGATTGAAGGATAGTCCCCGACAAGGAACCAGGGGTCGACAGAAATGCAGTGGCCTCCGACACCGGGACCCGGCTGAAGGATATTCACCCTTGGATGCATGTTGCATATCCTGATGATCTCATAGACATCCATCCCGTCGTGGCGGCAAATCCTCGCCAGCTCGTTCGCGAACGCTATGTTGACAGCCCTGAAAGTGTTCTCTACAACTTTCGTCATCTCCGCCGTCCGGATGTCGGTCACGACAATCTCACCCTTACAGAAAGAAGCGTAGCATGCCTTCACCTCCTCTCCCACAGCCTTGTCATCCGCTCCTATCGTGCGGTTGTTGTGGAGAAGCTCATAAACCATGTTTCCCGGGATGATACGCTCCGGAGCGTGAACCAAGTTGATCTTGTTTCCGGTCTCGGAACTCCAAGCCTCGACAACTGGCCTGACGTGCTTGTCAATCGTGCCTGGGCTGACAGTGGACTCAATCACCAATGTCGCATCCGGAGGACATACCTTCAACACATCCTTGACCGCCGCCACGACATAACCAGGATCGACTTTCTTGCTGAACTTGTCGTAGGGGGTCGGGACGGATATAATGTACATGCCGGTCCTGGCATATTCAGTCGTGAACTTGATACCGGCTTTAAGAGCTTCGGCAAAAAGCTCATCAAGGCCATCTTCCTTGAAGGTGGTCTTGCCGGAATTCAAGGTGTCCACAAGGCCCTTGTTATAATCCGTTCCCACAACCTCAAGGCCATGAGAGGCCATCATAAGGGCCGTGGGCAGCCCTATATAACCAAGGCCGATAACGTTTATCATATCTCTTCTTCCTTTTTCTCTTTATTGGCGAAAACAATCGCTCCCGCTATAGCCGCCGCTATCATAAGCAGGAGTGTGATTGATGATGCCTTTGACACGCTCTCACTGACAGGATAAACCTTGGGGTCGAAACGCATCACCATGACATGCTCTCCAGCGGGAAGCACGGCACCTCTGAATATCCAATCCGCGCGGAACAACCCTACATCATTCCCATCAACACTAGCATGCCAGCCTTTGGGATAATATATCTCACTGAAGACGACCGGACGGTCAGAGGAAGCCTTATAATGGTAATGAAGCTCATTAGGGCTGTAATATGTCATCTTGATGAAGTCGCCATCCCCGGCCTCCGAGGCGTCATGCCCGGCCTCTGCGCCGTCATGCCCGGCTAGACCGGGCATCTTCACCGCATCCTTGAAGTCGGCCCCGATAATGGCGGTCGTACGAAGATCTGTGGAAGCGATCAAGCCTATCTCATCATCCGGCGTGGCTGCATCCACAAAGCTGTTCACGAACCAGGCGTTGCCATATGCATTACGGTTAACGACGGGCGGAACATCCCCACCCACAATGAGATACCTCGTGTTGAGGGCGGAAAGGACCTTCAGCTCCGGCAAGACGTTCTCGATGTCCCGGAAGGTTTTCGCTCCGGACAGAGCGCCGTAAGCGCTGTTGATTTCTTTGGAGAGGTACCTGTCGATGAGATCCTGGTAGCGCTGTAGCTTCGCAGGGCTGTAACCTCCGATATTCTTATGCCAGTAAGAGTTATATGAGTCATTGAAAATGTCAGCCGTCAAGTCCACAACCCTGTAGGAAGGATCCTTGTCCTCGAGAATCATCTTATCCACGGGACGTTGGTCAAAGTGGCTGCTGAACTGGCGGGGGGTCACGAAATCATCCGCATTGAGATACCTCTTACCCACCACGAACATGTTCACGAATACGAGAAGGCATATTCCAACCATCGCCTCAACACGCCTGGCTTTGCCGATGTGAGGGTCTGAGGCATAGGACTTGGGGGCCTTGGGAGGAACGCTGTACGCCCAAAGGATAAGGCCGAAAGTCAAGAGAATCAAGACCATGGACCAGAAAGCGTCATTGACGAGCAAGTGGCGGCGGTCCGTTTTCAAGGCGTCGACTATCACATCCTGCATCTGTGAGTCTGATCCTCCGGTGAAAGATCCGGCGATTCCCGGGAATAGGACACATAGCAGACAGAAGCCGGCCGAAAGGGCCAAAGCAATCCATCCCGCCTTCAGGAATTCTTTTTTTGAATACTCGTTCTTGAGAATACGATCAAGAACCAGGAAGCCCAGCATCGGAAGGGTGAATTGGAGTACGACCAAGGCCATTGAGACCGTCCTGAACTTGTTGTACATCGGGACATAGTCATAGAATAGCCTAGTGAACCACATGAAATGGCTTCCGAGCGCCAGAAAAACGGCCAGAATCGTAGCGGCCAACATCCACCATTTCTCTTTACCCTTGTAAAGGAATAGACCTAGCAGAAACAGGAACACCGTTATAGCTCCCATGTACATGGGTCCGGCCGTGAATGGTTGCGGCCCCCAATAAAGCGGAAGCGCTTTGGCTATCTCTTTAGGGTTGCCCTGGCCGGCTCGCTTGAAGAGTTTGACGACCTCTGACTTTTCCGGATTGACAGCCCCGGCGGAAGATCCTCCGTTAAAATTTGGAATCATCAGGTTAGGCAATTCTTCCCAACCATAGGACCATGCTGTGGCGTAGTCAATCTGCAGTCCGTCATTACTGACGTTACCTCCAGTCGGATGAGACAGCTCCGTCCCGCCTCTCATCGTGTATTTTGTGTATTCGTAAAGCGGAGCTAGCTTGTTAGCGTTGGTCCCCACTCCAGCCAATCCAAGGAATAATAATGCCGCGGAGGCCGCAAAGAAACGTCCGGCTTTTAATCGGAACTGTTTGGATGCCAGCATCCATATGAAAAGGGCGATCACATAGACAGCTATCGTCAGGGCAAGGTAATAAGTGATTTGCTGATGGCTGGATTTAATCTGCAAGCTGACCGCCAAGCCGAAAAGCGACGAGCCCAAGATAGTGGGAGGGAGCCATTTCTTCCATGACCCGTCCTTTTTAATCGCGGTCTTGTAGGTGAATATCAAAGCCGCCAAAACCCATGGGACTAAAGCCAATGCCTCCATCTTGGTGTTATGTCCGACTTTAATAATCTGGAAATTGTAAGAGCAATAAGTCACAGCTATCGCTCCACCGATGGCCAGAAACTTGTCCACACCCAAAGACAACATCAACAGGAAGGCACCCAGCATGGAGACAAACAGCCAATTAGCAGGCCTCTTTCCCTTGAACAAGGTCCAATATACCTTTGTTGTCAAATCGCCTTTGCTCGAGGCGTTAAACGAAGTGTTGGGCATGCCGCCGAACATCGAGCCCGTCCATCTGGGAGTATCATCAGGATTCGCGCCACTGAAACTATTGGTCTCCTTGGCCATACTGTTGTAACCCACGATATCGCCTTGGTTGACTATCTTCCCTGACAGAACCTGAGGAACCGTCGAGTAAGCGAGAACCAGGAAAAAAACAGCGATGCCGAGATAAACGGCGGCTTTCTTTAATATACTGCTATTGAATGTCATTATGATTGTTTGTCTCTAGTCATTTCATCTAAATATCCGACAAGCTGCCTTGTGATGACACGGCGGTCGTAACGTGATATGTCAGATATATTGTCCTTGAGCTCCCCGTTCTTGAATTCTTCCCAGCAGAAGTCAACCCACTTACGGATACTCTCCTCATCATCCCAGTCATAAGCGACCCCTGAGGACGTGTCCCTTATCATCTTCGCCATGATGCTGTCCGTCTGTCCTATTCCCAGAATAGGGCGACGGGAAGCCAAGTACTCAAATATCTTACCCGGGACAGCAGAGGCGTACTCGGGCTCCTGCCGTAGGCACAGTAATAGGAAAGACGCGTTCCTCTGCTCTCGCACAGCAACCTCGTGGGGTTGATATCCAGGATAATACAAATTGCCTCCCAATCCGGCATCCTTGATTGTCTGAAGGATATCCGCATCGGTCTTGCCGATGAGCCTGATCTTCAAAAGGCTCTTGAACTCCTTGTCTGCCACACACTTGTCAGAAAGGACCTTCCACAACACCTTTGGATTGCCGGCTGATGCGAACAGCCCGGTGAGGGTTATATTGAAAAACTCATCGGTCTCCGAATCCGCCCTGTAATCGGCCGGATCGAATCCGTTGGTCATAAGGCGCACCTCATTGGAAGTGGTTTTCTGAAAGTCCTTTTGCTCATAAGGGGAGACCGAGACCACGATCGTGGCATTGTCCAGGACTGCTTTCTCCAATCTGTGCTGCTTCTCATCCGCCCATTTTCCCAGTTCTAAATACTTATAGTAGAACATGTTAGTCCAAGCGTCCCTAAAGTCGGCCAGCCAAGGTAAACCCGTGGCCTTGGACAGCCCCAATCCTATCAAGTGCATTGAATGAGGCGGTCCGGTGGTGACTATGGCGTCCACCGGATGCTCTTTGAGGTAACGCTTGAGAAAACGGACAGAAGGCCTCACCCAGAACACCCTGGGATCAGGAATGAAGAAGTTTCCTCTGACGAAAAGGGACAGCTTCTGCTTCCAATTCTTCTTGCCGCCATTGATAGGATTGACCTCTCCGCCCTCAGATCCTTTTTTACCCAAAAGCTTCTTATAAACCCCGTATGGTTCCAGAATAGGCCTCTTTATCACCTCCGCCTCCGGAGGAATCTCCGCCACGAGAGTACGGTCAATGGCCGTAAATTCCGGATTCTCAGGAGTGTAAATGACGGGCTGCCATCCTTCTTTCGGAAGGTATTTGGCGAACTTGACCCATCTCTGCACTCCGGATCCGCCGGATGGAGGCCAATAATATGTGATAATCAAGACCCGTTTCATCGAAACACCGTTGATTCCTCAAACTCTCAAATTTAAGAAAAAAAGCGGGAATTCGATGATTATCGGGCATATTCCTCTGTGGCGTACTTGAAGAAGGCTTCGATATCAGCCTTGGTTTCGAGCCGGACTATGTAAGCCATATCCCCGAGATCATCCGCAAGGGCATGAGGGACAGGCTCGCACATGCAAAGCGACGACCCGTAACGGTTAAGCAGATCCTGGTGGCTGTGCTTGTGGTGGCGAGAGTCTCTCCGGCCGACATACCCCACATAAGCGTTCTCCCCAAGTGGTTTGCGAGCCTCGTCAAAGGCCACCATATCAGCCCAAATCTGGAAGACGTCTGTCTGATGCGCATAGTTCATCATATCCGGCGTGTACCCTCCCGGGGGGCGCATATTCACTTCCAGTCCGACATAATCCCCCTTCTTTCCCAGACCCTCACGGTCCCTGTCAAGTTGGAAGAACTCCAGATGGACGAAACGGCTCTTTATGCCGAAGGCTTTAACTGTCCGGCGACCAATGGCAGCGAGTTTGGCCGGCACGGTCTTATTTGTCCAATAACAGCAGTCGAGGTTATTATGCACAATCTCCATAACGGGCGTGGGGAACACGGTGTTGTTCTCAAAAACCGGTTCTCCCTTGGAGTTGTAAATAGCGTCATAGCTGACCAGAAGACCGGTGATGAATTCCTCGAAAACATACAGCCCGCAGCTATCGCGACGCTCTTCAAACCATACCTCTAACTCCTTGTCATTATGAATTTTAGATGTTCCACCGGAGCCCATCCCATTGTCTGGCTTGGCGATTATCGGGTAACCGGTCTTCCTGGCAAAGGCCTTGACCTTGGCCAAACCCTCCGCACCCTTGATCTGCCTTGCCGTGGGGATACCTCCAAGAGCGTAGTACTTTTTCATCTCGCTCTTGTTCTTTATGGCGGCGATATGGTCTGTCTGGATACCTGTGCTGACATTGAAGTCCGTGCGCAGGCGGGCATCCTGCTCCAGCCAATACTCATTGTTTGACTCAATCCAATCTATCTTGCCCCACTTGTGGGCAAACCATGCGACAGCACGGTACATCTGCTCATAATCCTCCAGATTGTCCACTTTGTAGTAGTCATCCAGATTCTGCCGGAGCTCAAACGGCAGGTTCTCATAATTAGTATCCGCTATGCCCAGCACATTGACGCCATTAGCCTTGGCCCCGGCACAGAAGTGCCAGTAGGTCTGCGGAAAATGCGGGGAAATGAAAATCAAATTCATAAAGCTATATGTTTTATTCTCTTCGCAGACGCGGCGCATTGACCCGCGACTGATCTCGTATGCCTCGCCGTAAAGGGTCGGCTTCCCATCTTTTATTATCACGTACCCACCGTCCCGGAAAGTGTAGAAACGATGGTTCCAACTGTCCGGAAAGGCTATATCCTCGAAAAGCCTGAGATTATCAACCGAAGCGTACCGTACTTGCTCCAAATGTGGAACAAGTTGGATGTCTGTTAGTTCCAACCCTTTAAGCCATCTCTTGTACTCAGGGTCAATGGCCTCGCCCGGAAGTTCCGGATGGGAATATACTATCCCGGCGCAGTTCATGCTTCCGGCGCTGCAACCCATCAGCACTCCCTTAAACTCCTTGAGGAGGGCTTTCAAGCCAATCTCGTGGAGGAATTTATTCTGGGTCGGAACATGGCCTCCGCAGAGTATCACCCAATGGGCATTCTCGACCAGCTTTGGGGCTTCCCGCTCATTCCTCCGGTCCAGCATCGTGATACTCTCCGTCTCAATTCCCGAGCAATGAATGCAATCGCTCATTCCCTTCAAAACAGAGTCGGTGAAGCCTTGGTCATCAGGAGCCGCGCTTACAAGCAGAACTCTGGGCGGATGCCCTCCCGCGGCTTCCGCGAGAGACGCTTTGACATCGGCTAGAAAGCCGTTGTCCTCGGTAAAATGGGGTTCCCCATAACGGGTAGGGCTACCGGTGAGATAGATTGTCATACTCCCAACTCGTCTTTCATCGATCGGAGCAGGTCGAAGGCTTGAAGGGGAGTCATATTGTTGAGGTCGGCGCTGGAAAGCTGATCCCTAAGTGAGGATAGGGTAGGATCGTCGAGCTGGAAGAAAGACAACTGGAGCGATCCGTCGCTCTCCAAGGTCCCGGCCTTTGTCTGGACAGGCTTCTTCAACTGTCCTTTCTTTGAACTCACAAGATGCTCTGAGTCATTTGCTTCCAGAGCTTTCAACGTCTTCTCCGCACTCTGCACGACTTCCTTAGGCATTCCCGCCATGCGCGCTACATGAATGCCGAAACTATGGGCTGTCCCTCCTTCCTTGAGCTTACGCAGGAATATGACCTGAGTGCCCACTTCCTTGACAGCGATGTGGAAATTCTTGACTCTCGGGTATATCTCCTCAAGGTCATTGAGCTCATGGTAGTGGGTGGCGAAAAGGGTCTTAGCCCCATGCCCATACTCATGGATATATTCCACGATCGCCCTTGCTATTGACATGCCGTCGTAGGTGGATGTTCCACGACCTATCTCGTCCAGAAGGACAAGCGACCTGGAAGAAAGGTTGTGCAAGATCATCGATGTCTCCAGCATTTCCACCATGAAGGTGGACTCTCCCCTGGAGATGTTGTCCGAGGCTCCGACACGAGTGAATATCTTGTCGAAATACCCGATCTTGGCACTCTCCGCGGGGACAAATGAACCAATCTGGGCCAAAAGGACAATCAAAGCTGTCTGGCGGAGCAAGGCGGATTTACCCGCCATGTTAGGCCCGGTGAGGATGATTATCTGCTGGCTTTTGTCATCCAGATGGACATCATTGGGGACATATTCCTCGCCGGGAGGCATCAGAGTCTCAATCACGGGATGGCGCCCACCCTTGATGTCAAGGCTCAAATCCTTGGTCATCTCGGGACGATGGTACTTGTTCTCAACCGCCAAAGAAGCGAAACCACGCAAAACGTCAATCCTGGCAACAATCCGGCAATTTGTCTGGATAGCGGCTATATTCCTCTGGATCAATGCGACAAGGTCTGAATAAATCCTCGTCTCAAGAGCATATATCTTGTCTTCGGCACTCAGGATTTTCTCCTCATATTCCTTCAGCTCCCCGGTGATGTAACGCTCGGCCCCGACAAGGGTCTGCTTGCGAATCCACTCCGGAGGCACGAGATCCTTGAACGTGTTACGGACTTCTATATAGTAGCCGAAGACATTGTTGTAACCTATTTTGAGAGAGGATATTCCCGTCCTCTCAGCCTCGCTTTGCTGAAGCCTCAGAAGATAATCCTTCCCTCCCGAGGAGATGTCACGGAGTTCATCGAGTTCCTTGTCAACACCCTTGCCTATCACAGGTCCCTTGCCCACTGCGGCTGCCGGCTCTGGATCCATCACCCTCACGATCTCATCCCTCAAAGCGGAACAATCCCTCATTCCGGAGGCAAGGGTCTGCAAAGCCTTCACCCCGCTATCAGCGCAAATTCCAGAGATTGGAACCATTCTTTCCAGGCCACGGCTTAGCTGAATGACCTCCCTGGGAACTATCCTTCCCATGGCCGCCCGGGAAATGATCCTCTCAAGATCCCCGATACCTCCGATTAAATCTCGGACACTGTCCCTCCGCTCGTCATCACCATGGAAAAACTCCACAACATCCTGGCGATCAGATAGTTCCTTAATATCCATAACCGGCATGGCAATCCAGTTCCTCAGGAGCCTGGAGCCCATGGGGGATGAACATTTGTCTATCACGGAAACGAGACTCACTCCCTCGCCACCAGCCGCTGAGCCTAATAACTCCAAGTTGCGCATGGTGAACTTATCCATCCACACGAACTTGTCCTCATCAATCCTGGAAATTGAGCAAATATTGCCCAGACCCGTGTGCTGTGTCTGCTCAAGATAAACCATGAGGGCGCCGGCGGAACATATTCCAAGAGGATATTTGTCGACTCCGAAACCTTTGAGGGACTCCACTTTGAACTGCTTTTTCAAGCGCTCCACAGCAGCCTCATACACGAAAGCCCATTCCTCAACGGTGGAGATGTAAAGGTTTTCGCCATACCTCTGGCGAACGCCTTTGTCATATCCCCTCTGCACTACAATCTCTTTGGGATTAAGGGAAGATAGGAGAGTTCCGATATAGTCCAGTGAACCTTGCGCCACCTGGAAAGACCCCGTGGACACATCCAGGAAAGCGGCACCGCACTCGTCCTTGTCAAATGACAAACCAGCCAGGAAATTATTCTCCTTCTGCTCCAGAAGCTGGTCATTGAAAGCGATACCAGGAGTGACAAGCTCGGTCACACCGCGCTTGACGAGTTTCTTGGCGAATTTCGGATCTTCAAGCTGGTCACAGACAGCGACTTTGTAGCCTGCCCGCACAAGTTTTGGAAGATAATTGTCCAAGGCGTGATGGGGAAATCCGGCCATTTCGACATAACCTTTGTCCCCATTCGACTTCCTGGTCTGGATTATTCCGAGAACCTTACTCACAAGCACGGCATCATCCGAATATGACTCATAGAAATCCCCAACCCTGTAAAGCAGCACCGCCTCCGGGTACTGAGCCTTCACAGAGAAAAATTGTTTTATCAACGGGGTATCCTCGGGAGCCTTCCCTTTCGCCATGTCTCGAGTATTTACTACCACAAATGTACGGATTTTTATTAGAATTGTTTATTTTTACGACTTAGAGTATTGTTGATCAAATCCTTTTATCATGAGCTATAAACTGAAATCCATTATCTGCGCCGCCCTGATGGCGGTCTGTTTGCCGATGGTGTCATCCGCGGCGAAAAAAGCATGGACGCTCTCATCTCCGAATGGTAGGGTGAAGGCAGAAATCAAAGCGGATGGCAAGGTTTCCTATTCCGTGACTTTTGACGGGAAGAGCGTGTTGGCCCCGTCAGAGATAGCGATGAAACTCAGCAATGGCACTGTGTATGGTGAAGGCAAGGTCAAAGGTGTTAAATCCGGCGATGTGGCTGAGACTATCCAGGCCGTGGCCTACAAGAAAGCTCTTGTTGACAATGTCTACAAATGGCTCACATTGGATTTCAAGGACTACTCCATTGAATTCAGGGCTTATGACAACGCTGTGACCTACAGGTTCGTCTCGACAGCGAAGAAAGGAAAATTCGAGGTTAAATCCGAGAAGGCGGAGTTCAACTTCCCTCAGGATTGGATGAGCTGGGTGCCCTATGTCAACACCAGCCGCATCGAGAGTTTTGAAACCCAGTACGGCAACTCTTTCGAGAATTACTACGAGCACATCAACCTCTCCGCCTGGAACCCCAAACGCTTGGTTTTCCTGCCTGTCGTAGTGGACGCTTTCGACGGGGTGAAAGTGATGATCACAGAGTCCGATCTTCGTGACTATCCCGGACTGTTCCTCAACGGCCAGGGTGGCAAGACCATAAAGGGTGTCAACGCTCCTGTCCCTGACAAAGTCGAGATCGGTGGCCACAATATGCTTCAGGGCGTCGTGAAGAGTCGTCACGACTACATAGCGAAGGCCGAAGCCGGCCGTAGCTTCCCTTGGAGGATCGTGGGTGTGTTCGAGGACGAGAAGAACCTCGTTAATTCAGACCTCACATGGCTGCTCGGTACCCCTGCTGACAAGAACACCGACTGGAGCTGGATCAAGCCCGGAAAGGTGGCATGGGACTGGTGGAATGACTGGAACCTCTACGGCGTGGACTTCGAGACCGGTGTCAACAACGATACCTACAAGTACTATATCGATTTCGCCTCCAAGCACGGCATCGAATACGTGATTCTCGACGAGGGCTGGGCTGTGAACAAGAAGACTGACCTGTTCCAGATTGTGCCCGAGATCGACCTCAAGGAACTCCTCGCATACGCTAAATCCAAGAATGTGGGCCTGATTCTCTGGGCTGGCTACAAGGCTGTCGACAAGGATATCGAGGGTGTGTTCAAACACTACTCTAAGATGGGAGTCAAGGGCTTCAAGGTCGACTTCATGGACCGTGACGACCAGCTCGCCATGCAATTCTACGAGAATGTCGCCAAGACTGCGGCTAAGTACCACCTGCTCATCGACTTCCATGGAGCCTTCAAGCCTTCTGGACTCGAGAGGAAGTATCCCAACATCATTAACTACGAGGGTGTCGCGGGATTGGAGCAGATGAAATGGGGCGCCAAGCAATATGACCAGGTCACTTATGACGTGATAATCCCGTTCGTGAGGATGGCCGCCGGAAGGATGGACTACACCCAAGGCGCCATGATTAACAGCACAAAGGGCTACGCTTATCCCAACAACTCAATGCCGATGAGCCAGGGCACCCGCTGCCGCCAGCTGGCTGAATATGCCATCTTTGAGGCTCCTCTGACCATGCTTTGCGACTCCCCGTCCAACTACATGGCCGA
>ONSC01000020.1 GCA_900320365.1 uncultured Bacteroidales bacterium | reverse complement strand
CCCAGCTTCTTGAAGAAGTCGTTGCCCTTGTCATCAACGAGGATGAAGGCCGGGAAGTCCTCGACACGGATCTTCCAGATCGCCTCCATACCAAGTTCGGGATATTCCACGCACTCAATACTGCGGATACTGCTCTGCGAAAGCACGGCGGCCACGCCGCCTATAGTGCCGAGGTAGAATCCTCCATGTTTGAGACATGCGTCGGTGACAACCTTGGAGCGATTGCCCTTCGCAATCATGACAAGGGATGCGCCATGATCCTGGAACTCATCCACATAAGGATCCATACGGTTTGCCGTAGTAGGTCCCATGCTGCCACAAGGATAGCCTTCGGGAGTCTTGGCCGGACCGGCGTATAGGATGGGATGGTCCTTGAAATAGGCTGGCATCTCTTCCCCTGCGTCCAGGCGAGCCTTCAACTTGGCGTGAGCGATGTCACGGGCGACTATGATGGTGCCGTTAAGGTTGACCCTGGTGCCTACCGGATACTTGGTCAGTTCGGCCCTTACGGAATCGATACCCTTGTCCAGATCTATGACAATACCCTTGGGGCCCTCTCCAGGACGACGATACTCTTCAGGAATAAGCTCTGAGGGATTGGAATCCATCTTCTCGATCCAAACACCATCGGAATTGATTTTGCTCTTGATATTACGGTCAGCGGAGCAACTTACACCCATGCCGATCGGACAGCTGGCTCCGTGACGGGGAAGACGAATGACACGGATATCGTGTGCGAGATACTTGCCGCCGAACTGGGCGCCAAGGCCAATCTTTCCTCGAGGTCGATGTCACGGAAAGCGCGCCCCGTCTCGTCACCCGTCGTGGGAAGAGAATCGTAATACTTGATGCTGGCGAGCTTGACTGTCAACAGGTTCTTCTCGGCAGAAGTGCCACCGATCACAAATGCGATATGATACGGAGGGCAGGCAGCGGTGCCGAGGGAACGCATCTTCTCAACCAGGAAAGGAAGGAGAGTCCCCTCGTTCTGGATGGTGGCCTTTGTCATCGGATAGAAATATGTCTTGTTGGCCGATCCTCCACCCTTCGCGACCATGATGAAACGGTACTCAGAGCCTCTCACGGCCTCGATGTCAATCTGTGCGGGAAGGTTGCACTTGGTGTTGACCTCGTCATACATGTTCAGGCGTGCATTCTGGCTGTACCGGAGATTCTCCTGCGTATAGGTATTGAATACGCCCAGACTCAAAGCTTCCTCGTCCTCGAAATCCGTCCAGACTCCCTGGCCTTTCTCGCCATGGATTATCGCGGTACCGGTGTCCTGGCAGAACGGAAGGACTCCTTTCACGGAAGTCTCAGCGTTACGCAGGAACTGAAGGGCGACATATTTATCATTCTCAGAGGCTTCCGGATCAGCGAGTATAGCCGCGACCTGCTTGTTATGCTCTCTTCGAAGCATGAACTGGCAATCGTGGAAACTCTGTTGGGCAACCATCGTCAGCGCCTCGGGAGAAACCTCGAGAATAGCCTTTCCGTCTGCCAACTTGGTGGTCTTGACAAGTATCTCCGACCCGGGAATCTTGTAGTACTCTGTCGTGTCCGGTCCTAACTGGAACATCGGAGCGTATTTGAATTGTAAACTCATATTGAAATAGTTTTAGCTTCTTGGAATTATACAAAGATACGCAGTCATTTTTCAATATCGATTATTTTTGTTATATTTTTAGATGATTATCCAGGCGGCGATAAGCCCTAAAATGAACGAACAGCTATGACAAGGATGATGAAACAACTGATTATTTGCGCTTTACTGCTTTGCAATCTGACGCCTGTCGGAGCTCGCAGGCAGATGAGCGTGAAGCAAGCATGGAAGTGGCAGAACAAGATTGGTGAGATACGCGGATTCAACCAGCCTGAGGTGGCCTATCCGGGCATGTCGCGCGACCAGATACTCCGCAAGGCTTCCGAATTGGGACTGAACAGTGTGCGCTCTTGGATAGGTGGTAACACGGTCGAAGAACAGATAGCTTTCATTCGCAAGTATGTCGATGACGCTTCGAAATACGGGCTCACATTCTCGCCTGTGCTTAGTTTCTACGGTAGATACTATTACGACAATTCAATTCCCGAAGAGGAACGTCTGAAGCGTACCGAGGAGTATATCCGCAAGGTAGTGGGTGCCTTTGCCAAAGATGAGAGGATTGCCATGTGGGACATTTGGAATGAGCCATCAACGGCACAAGATGACGAAACCATGCGTCAGATGGAATATGGGAGGGAGGTGAGTATGATACTACCTCGACTTACTACAAGCGGCGCATGGAAGTTGAGCGTATGATGGATATTCACAATATTCATAATTACCGTTTCCTGCAACCCGAACATACACCGCCCATAGAGATTATCAATCGTATTAAGCGGATGGATGGACGCCCCATTGTGAGTTCCGAAGTCCTGGCACGTCCCGTGAGTGGTGGCCTGACACGTACTTTGAAACTCTTCGCGCGCGAACATGTGAACTTCTATCTGTGGGGAATGTTCGTGACGGATAGCAGGAACTGGTCCGTTCAATGGGGACGCACCACTTACGATCCTTATGAGCCCATCTTCCACGATCTGCTCTATTCCGACGGCACCCCTTATGACTATCGTGAGATTGAGAATCTGCGCAAATTCAGATTCGAAGGCGAGGGAGAGCAGATCTATGCCCCGCTATCACAATCAGAACGCTGGACAGCCGAAAGAGCATGGAAGTGGGTAGCTGGAGGGCCAATAAAGGGAGTAACTGATACTCTATTTAAACAGGAGGCGTCAGAAGCTGGCAACAGCGTGCGCCTGAAGTTGAATTACGCTGATTTCGTCGCCGACGAGAAAGCCTTCATGAACAACTTCGAACATCAGTTGGAGGAAGCTGAGCGGGGTGGAATGACTGTCATGCCCGTATTGCTGTCCGACCAAGACATTCATGACGCTGAAGGGATTGAAATCCCACAAGTGAGATTTCTGAGAAGATATCCCAATGACTTTGCGGAAAACGGTGACGGATACCTTATTACACCGTTCAACAATGGAAAGAAACGTGCTTCCAAGCAGCTGGACGATAATCCCTATTGGGGTTCCGACTTCGCGGAATCACTGAGAATATCAAAGTCCGATGCCGCCTCGTTCGCGTGGAGAACGGCCACTAAGAACATCTTGGCCTATGTCAATGTTGTCATGAGGAGATTCTATGCCGACAGCCGTATTGAGGGATGGGATATATACTATCATCCTGGAGAGAATCTTTCCAGCGAGAGTGAAGCTTCGATGTGGGTTTCCCAACTCTTCGATCTTGTACGTTTCATCAGTCCAACGCAGCCCACATTCATGACTCCACTCGTCAGTGTGGGGGACTTCACACCTGATTTACGCTATAGGGATGAGCTCATTCATGGTCGTCACGGTGGATGGGGAAGATTGCGATATTCAGGATGCGGCAGCGCTTCACTCACTTATAAGATATGGACTCTCTCTGACCTGACAGCTTTCTCATCCACTATGAAAGCCGCTGAAACAGGCTGGCTTATGAGTATTGGCTATCATTTCGGACGTCCCCTTCTCTGCTCGTATTGGACCGCACCCGATGCCGATGAGGCTTTAGCGACCTTGGAACTGTTCTCCCGCTCGCATGTCTTCTGGTACTCAGGCAAATCACTTCCAGAAGATGCGGTGGGGAGATTCAAGTTCAGGCATATTAACACCGATAGGGATTCGGCTGACCTTGTGCCATAATATTACCTTTTGATATTATTATAAAAAATGCTAACTTGAACCTTGTTTTAATCTCGTTGTATATATGATGGACAAATTATCCCAGCATTATGTGGACGGAATCATGGCTGACGTGATTGCCCGCAACCCAGGTGAGAGTGAATTCCACCAGGCCGTCCGTGAGGTGGTAGAGAGTGTGGCCCCTTACATCACATCCTCCCCCCACCTGATGAAGCTCAAAATCATGGAGAGAATCGTCGAACCCGAACGCGTCATCATGTTCCGTGTCCCCTGGACGGATGACAACGGCGAGATCCACATCAACCGTGGCTACCGCGTTCAGATGAACAGCGCCATCGGCCCCTACAAGGGCGGAATCCGATTCCATGAGAGCGTCAATCTCAGCATCATGAAGTTCCTCGCCTTCGAGCAGACCTTCAAGAACAGCCTTACCACCTTGCCCATGGGTGGAGCGAAAGGTGGATCCGACTTCAGTCCTAAAGGACGTTCCGATGCGGAGGTGATGCGTTTCTGCCAGAGTTTCATGACAGAACTGCAGCGCCACATCGGCCAGGACACTGACGTTCCCGCGGGAGATATCGGTGTCGGCGGCCGTGAGATCGGATTCCTGTTCGGCCAGTACAAGCGCCTCAGGGACGAATTCACCGGCACTCTTACCGGAAAAGGTCTTGGCTGGGGCGGGTCACGCCTCCGTCCCGAAGCGACGGGATACGGGCTCTGCTATTTCACCGAGCAGATGCTCGCGACCCGAGGAGAAAGCTTCCAAGGAAAGACGGTCCTCATTTCCGGGGCAGGCAATGTGGCCCAATTCACAGCCCAGAAGGCGATGCGTCTAGGGGCGAAGGTCGTCACCCTATCAGATTCCAACGGCTTTATCCACGACCCGGAAGGTTTGGATGAGACGAAATGGCAGTTTGTCTACGAACTCAAGAACTACCGCAGGGGAAGGATCAAGGAATATGTAGAGCGGTTCCCGCAGGCCACCTATTACCCGGGCCAGCGCCCTTGGGGCATCCCCTGCGACATAGCCCTCCCTTGCGCCACACAGAATGAGATTGAGAAGGCCGACGCTGAGAAACTTGTCGCCGGAGGCTGCCGCTGCGTCGCTGAAGGCGCCAACATGCCTTCCACTCCCGAGGCGATCCAGGTCTTCCAGTCTAACGGCCTCCTTTATTCGCCTGGTAAGGCGTCGAACGCCGGTGGAGTCTCAACCTCCGGACTCGAGATGACCCAGAACTCCATCCGTCAGAAATGGACCGAAGAAGAGGTGGATGCCCATCTCCGCCGCATCATGTCAGACATACATGCGGTCTGCCTGAAATACGGAACCGAAGATGACGGAACAGTCAATTATGTCAAGGGTGCTAATATCGCCGGCTTCATAAAGGTCGCCAACGCGATGGTCGATCAGGGGCTGGTTTAAGGTTCAATATCTTCCATTGGCTCAATCGCACCGCCGACACCTTCTTGCATAAGGTATCGGCGCATGAACTCACCGAGATCACCGTCAAGAACTCCCTGGGTGTCAGCGGTCTTGTAGCCCGTCCTGAGATCATTGACCATCTTGTAGGGATGGAGCACATAGGAACGGATCTGTGAGCCCCACTCTATTCGCTTTTTCTGGCCCTCGATCTTATCCTTCTCCTCCTGTCTCTTCTTCATGGCGATATCATAGAGCCGGGAACGGAGGAGCAGCAAAGCTTTAGCTCTGTTTTTCGGTTGGTCGCGGGTCTCGGTGTTCTCGATGAGTATCTCCTCCTCTTTACCGGTGTCAGGATCCTGATAGAGATATCGGAGACGGACCCCGGACTCAACCTTGTTGACATTCTGGCCGCCATGACCTCCCGCCCTGAAAGTGTCCCATGACAACCTCGACGGGTCCACATTCACCTCTATTGTGTCATCCACCAGAGGATAGACAAACACAGATGAGAAGGTGGTTTGACGTTTCCCTTGAGCGTTAAATGGAGATATTCTCACCAGACGGTGGACACCGTTCTCGGCCTTTAGATAGCCGTAGGCATATTCCCCGTCAAACTCAATTGTCACAGATTTGACTCCGGCCTCATCACCATCCTGTATGTCAGTGACAGCGGTCTTGTAGCCATTCCGCTCTCCCCAACGAAGATACATCCTCATCAGCATGGAGCTCCAGTCATTGGCCTCCGTGCCTCCTGCGCCAGAATTGATGGTCAGGACAGCCCCGAGGTTATCGCCCTCCGATCCGAGCATATTCCTCATCTCGAGCGCCTCGACATCTTTCAAAGCCAGCTCGTAAGCCTGGTCAAGTTCCTCAGTCTCAGGTGTGGAGCCATTCTCATCAGCGCTATTGTCAAGGCTCTCCTTGGCGAACTCGTAGAGCACATCGACATCCTCAGCCTCTGAGAAGGCTTTGTCATATGCCGTTACCCAGGACTTTATCCCGTTGAGATTCTTCATGAAAGCCTCGGCCCCTTTGGGGTCGTTCCAGAAATCGGGAGACTCCGTCTTCTTCTGAAGAATGGATATCTGATCCCGCTTCCCGGATATATCAAGGCATGCGTGAAGCGTCTGAAGGCGCTCCTTTAGGGATTCAATCTGTTCTCTGGATGTCATCAGGCTACTGGAACTTGACAGGAGGAAGGTCAGACTTGATGAGAATGCCTCTCGGCTTGCCATGCTCTATCCTCTCCATCTCGTAAACGGGCTGGTTTCCGGAGAAAGCTCTTGTACCCACAGACGGCTTACCAGCAGAGGTGAGAGCGGCCCTCAGCATAGTCTCGTTCTGATCTCCTAGCTGATAGCCGTCAAGAGGATTGTCCGAGGCATTGATATTCACCGGAATACCATCAGGCATCGCGGCATTGTTGCCGTTCTTGTCAGCGAACTTGCTGACCATAACGTATATGCCCCAGTTGCCTATCATGGTGTAATTCTCCCTTCCTTGTGTCCCCCAGAAATCCTCAGCGGACATCATCCAGCCGGCACAGTACTTCCCGTAGGTCTGATTTCCGACAAGGGTGATGTCCATATAGGGGTCGAGGCCAACTATCAGTCCTTCCGATGCCGAAGCGGAACCATCTGTGACTATGAAGGTTACCTTCTTCAAATCCACATTGGCGTCAGATATGTCTTGATTGATATTATACCCCGTTGCCTGATATGTGTGTTCTGTATCAAAATACGTGTTGAGATCATAATGGGCATCAGTGTAATACTGCATCAAGGCAGGGCTGTAAATCTCCGTCTGGAAAATATCCTTAGCCGAAACATTGGCATATGGGGCGATGAGAGAGGCAAGCTCACACTCTGTTTTGACGAAGCCGCCTCCGTTGTAGCGCAGGTCAAGAATAAGCTCCTCTATTCCATTGGTCTTGAACTTCCTGAACACATCAGGAAGGGTCTCCATAGACTTGACATCAAAAGAGTTATAAACCAGATATCCGACCTTCTTGCCAGCCACTGTGTATGTCGTGTCAAGAAGGATGGGATCCTCCCACATATCCACCGCCTTGAGACTAACCTCTTTCTCCACCGAACCAAGATAGCCGTCAGAAGTTAGGTGGGCTATTCCCAGTTTCACGCTCGCTGTATTAAAAGCGTCATAAATGTTATCAGCGGTGATATCCTTCCCATCTATAGTCATGATAAGGTCTCCCCTCTTCAGTCCAGCCTTCTCGGCGGGACCATCCTTGACCACATAGCAGACAATCAGGAAATAGACTCCTGTCTTATTCGTGATTCTACCAGCCTGGAGCTCATAGCCATATGTCAATCCTAGCCCCTCAACGGAACTGGTCATCGCTTTGATGTCATTCGTCAACTGGGTCCAGTGATCCACCTCATCATTGCCCTGGTGATAACGGATTTTCTTGACCACAGAGATCGGATCCTCGCAAGTGTCAGGATTAAGCTGACTCAAATCCTTGCTTATCTCCTTGGACCAGAGATAGTAAGTCTGAAGCACGTTTTGAGCCAGATAACTCGCCTGCTGGATTTCCTTGGAAATCTTAGGGGTTTCATCGACGGGCTCTGTATTGACCGGATCGTCAGGCTGTTTGCCGCAAGCGACAAATAGAGTCGCCATTGCCAGCATCGCTAAAGATATATAACTACTATTTCTCATGATATTCTTTTTGTTCGTCATTATTAGAGTATGCAAATTTAGTACTTTCTCCGGGATTATAAGTATATTTGTAACATGATCGGCATATTCGACTCCGGTTCCGGCGGCCTCTCGGTCCTGAGGGAAATTCTGAAGATTCTCCCTAAAGAGAGGTTTCTTTATTATGCCGACACCGCTTTCTGCCCCTATGGTGAGAAAACCCCAGAGTTCATCCAGTCCCGTGGAAGGGCGATAACTGATTATCTACTGGGAGAAGGTGCGGATATCATTGTGGTGGCGTGCAACACTGCCACAGCGGCCGCGATATCAACTCTCAGGAAAGAGTACGCTGTCAAATTCATCGGCATGGAACCAGCGGTAAAACCAGCAGCCCTCAGCTCCGAGTCCGGAGTGATCGGAGTGCTTGCCACAGCAGGCACTCTTAAAGGTTCGAAATACCTCACTACAAAAGGATTATATGAAGACAACGTGAAGATTGTGGAGCATGTCGGAAAAGGGTTCGTTGAGCTTGTGGAAAATGGTGAGCTCGATGGCCCCAAGGCTATGAAGGTGGTGAGGAAGAGCCTACAGCCCCTGCTGGATGAGGGAGCGGACAGGATTGTCCTGGGATGCACCCATTATCCTTTCCTGAGGGATGTCATCCAAAAGATCGCCGGCCCCTCTGTCCAAGTCATAGACCCGGCTCCAGCCGTGGCCAGACATCTTCTGGATGTAATGAAAGAGGAATCCATCATAAAAGAAGACGGAGGCCCGGATCTTCCAGACATCCGGCTCAAAGCGTCTGGAGACGACAGTTCCGCCAGATTCCTACTTGATAGAATAACAAGATCTACACATACATGCTGAATTTTTCCTATTGCTCGGACAAGTACCAGTACACGATGGGAAAGTCCTTTTTCGAGACTGGCCGTAAGGATGTCAGGGCCGTCTTCAACATGTTCTACCGCAAAGCCCCCGAGAACAACAACTGGGCTGTGTGCAGCGGCACAGAGGAGGTTATCGAGTGCGTCCTGAACCTTGGGAAAGCCGAGCCATCCTTCTTTGAGAAGTTCCTTCCCGGGGATGGTTACGCCGAATTCAGGAAATACCTCTCAACCATGAGATTCACCGGCAACGTCTGGGCGCTCAGAGAGGGAGATATCGTGTTCCCCAACCAGCCTATCATCACAGTGGAAGCTCCCCTTATCGAAGCCCAGGTTCTTGAGACTCCCCTTCTCTGCATAATGAACCACCAGATGGCAGTTGCCACTAAAGCCTCTAGGGTCTGCAGGGCGACCGACAAGCCGGTGAGCGAGTTCGGCTCCCGCCGGGCTCACGGTCCATGGGCAGCCACCTTCGGAGCCAAAGCCGCCATAATAGCCGGCTGCGCCAGCTCTTCAAACGTCCTGAATGGAGTGCTTAATGGAGTTCCCTCAACAGGCACAATGGCCCACAGTTTCGTGACCTCGTACGGAAGTACAGTGGAAGGCGAGCACAAGGCTTTCATCGACTATTGCAATACACACAAAGGAGAGAACCTCATCCTTCTTATTGACACTTACGACACACTCAAGTGCGGGGTTCTCAATGCGATACGATCCTTCAGGGAGTGCGGGATCGATGACAATTACGCCCCCGGCTATGGAATACGTCTCGACAGCGGAGACCTCGCTTACCTGTCACAGAAGGTCAGGAAGATCCTGGACGCCCATGGGATGAGGAAGTGCAAGATATTCGCCACCAATTCTTTGGATGAATATCTCATCACTGACCTGGAGCGCCAGGGAGCTTGCATTGATTCATACGGAGTTGGCGACGCCATCGCCACCAGTAAGGCGGCTCCATGCTTCGGCAATGTCTATAAACTCGTCCAGATCGATGGGGAGCCTGTTCTGAAGCGCTCTGAGGACACGATCAAGCTTATCAACCCGGGATTCCAAATCACTTACAGGATCATCAAGAACGATCCCGACCAAGGTGAATTATATAAAGCGGATGTGACCTGCCTGAGAGGAGACTCCATCGCGAGGAAGATTGAGGCGGGAGAGGAGTTCACTATCTTCGCTGAGGATGACCGGTTCAAGCACAAGACTTTCGAGGCTGGTTCTTACACATGGAGGACACTTCAGCTTCAGATTATAAAAGACGGGAAGGACTGCTCCGTAAAGCATTCACTTCAGGAGAAACGTGCATTCTTCGAGGACACCCTCCATCATTTCAGTCCATCCGAGAGGCGTCTCATCAACCCGCACTACTACAAAGTGGACATCTCCGAAGACTTGTACAACAAGAAGATATCCATGCTCGAGTCCCTCAACAAGGAGATCGCCGCATTCAAGATCGACTGAGAATGAGGGGGAGGAGACTGAAGGAATTCACGGTGGACCAGTTCACCGCCGAAGCCGAGAATTATGACAGCTACCATAAAATGGCGTCAATGGACCACCCGGACATTGTCGCCGAACTAAAGGTTGAGCCATTTGAGGATGTTTTGGACTGTGGTTGCGGGACAGGATCGCTCTTGAGACTATTGGCGGGAACTTTTCCTGGAAAACGCTTCACGGGGATAGACATCACTCCTAAGATGATTGAGGTGGCCAAATCCCAATCACCGGACTCTGTCGAGTTCATTGTGGGAGATTGTGAAAACCTGCCATTTAAGGACGAGAGTTTCGATGTTGTCATATGTTCTCACAGTTTCCACCATTATCCTTCCCCGATGGATTTCTTCAATAGTGTCTCCAGGGTGCTTCGCCCTGGAGGAAGGCTGATAATCAGGGACAAAACAGGCTCATGGTGGTTCCTGCTATATTGCAACCGGTTTAAGATCATCCGCAATAGATTGAGGCATAGATTCGGAGATGTCCGATTCTATTCACTCAACCAGGTCAGGAGATTCTGTCTGAAAGCGGGCTTATCTGTCGAGAAGCTCGAGGAAAGGGCATTCCATAAAATGCACTGCGTCGCGAGAAAGATCTAGAGTATTCTCACCAAACGCTCAAGCCAGAAAGCATCGATGTGATCGAAAGTGGACAGTTCATCGCTGTCTATGTCGAGGACTCCGGCAACCTCTCCTCCCCTGTCAATCGGGACAACTATCTCCGATCTCGAAAGGGAAGAACAGGCAATATGGCCTGGAAACTCCTCAACATCAGGGACTACCACTGTGCGAGCCTCTTTCCAGGAGGTGCCGCACACACCTCTACCGTAACCTATTCTCATACAAGCCACAGAGCCTTGGAAAGGTCCCAATATCAGTTCCTTCCCGTTATCCGAAGGACCAACTAGATAGAACCCGACCCAGAAGAAACCCATTTTCTCCTTGATCAGTGCGGCGGCATTTGATAGCCTGGCCACAAGATCCGGCTCGTCACCCAACAAGTGCCGAAGATCGCTGACCAACCTCGGATAGCGGAAAATCTTGAGAGGCAGATGACAATACCCGTCAGGATTCTTGACCAGGTAGTCCTGATGCCTGCCATCCGCCACGAAAAAGTTCTTCAAGGGAAGAAGCTCAACGGCAAGAGGGCTTGAATTCTCGGCCTGAATCTCCTCAAAAACCTTCATGACGACGGGAAGATCCGCAGGATCAGTATAGTAAACTCCTGTCCTGTAACGAGTTCCCTCGTCTTCACCTTGCTTGTTCAGACTCAAGGGATCTATAGCGCAGAAGAAAGCCCGAAGCAACTCGTCCAGAGGCAGCCCATCAGGATTGTAAATGACCCTGACTGTCTCCGCATAGCCGGTGGTGTCGGTATAAACCTGCTCATAGGTCGGTGCCGGAGTGTCACCGTTAGCGAAACCGACCTCAGTGTCAACCACTCCTTCTATATTCCTGAAATAATGCTCGGCGCCCCAGAAACAGCCCCCAGCGAGATATATCTCTTTCATTTTCAGTCCTCCTCTTCTTCTATGGATTCACGGACTGAGCGCAAGTAATTCCTGCATTGCTCTATGAGCTCTTTAGACCGGGAGACGAGCCCCCCAATCTCATCGAGACTGGTCTTGGGATCCTCTATCTTCGCGGCTATTCCCTCCAACTCAGCCATCGCCTTGGAATAATCGAATTGTTCTTCTTTCATATTGAATTCTAGTTTTTCAAAACCTTGGTTACAGCACCTTTGACGGTGCCGTCCGAAAACATAACCTGGAAATCGTCGCCTGGCTTGACATCAGAGGCTGAGGACAGTTTGACGCCACGTCCATCAAGGGCGAGGGTGTAGCCTTTAGCGAGTATAGAGCGGGGATCGCCAGCAACCACCTTTGCCTCAAGCAGATCAAGAATGTGGCTCGCATCAGACAGTCGCTTGGAAGCGGCATGACAGATATTCTTTCCCAACAGGTCAAGCCTTGATAACAAGGCGGAAAAACGGCTTGAGAAAGCTAACCTTAGCCTTGTCTCAATCGAGGAAATTCTCTGATCCTCAGCGATAAAGCAATCCAGGAACAGATCCGCCAGAGCTGTCGGCGTCTTCACGAAGGTGTTAGCGACCATATCGGCTACATGATAATCCTTATCATGCCCTATGGCCGTGAAAACCGGATATGGACACCTGGCGATAGCGGCTGCCAAGTCATAATCATCAAAACATGCCAAATCGAGTTCTGATCCGCCTCCACGCATAATCAGGACAGCATCGTACACTTTAGAGGATGATTGTATCTCCTCCAGAGCCATGATCATCGAGTCAGCGGCCTGTTCTCCCTGCATCAACGCCTCATACAAATCCACTTTGAACACGAACCCATATTCATTCTCAAGAAGATGTCTCTCAAAGTCCCTCAAGCCAGCGGCGCCTGGCGCTGAGACAACGGCGAGGAAATACGGCAGGTCCGGAAGCGAGAGCTCACGCTGAAGATCCATCAGCCCCTCTTTGGTCAAACGCTCGATAGTCAATCGCTTCTGTCTCTCATTAGCCCCGAGGGTGAAATCCGGATCAACATCCTCCACATTCAAAGACAAACCGTAGACAGGGTGGAAATTGACCTGGGCGCTCAGGAGGACTTCCATACCGACGCCCAGCGACGAGCCTGTGACACTCTTGAAATACTGGTCTATATAGTTCCATCTTGACGCCCAAATAGTAGCCCGGACCTTGGCCACAACCACTCCTCCCTCACTTTGGGAGAGCTCGAGATAACAATGCCCGTTCCTTTTCAGGTTCAGCTCTGAAATCTCAGCCTTAACCCACACGAGTCCCGGGAATACAGACTCTATCTCGTCCTTCAGAAGGGCGGTCAACTCCACTAACTCCAAGTATTCCGAATCCATTGTCAAACTCTCTGGTAAGTCTCTTACAAAATTAACAAAAATCCACTATCTTTGCACTATGAGGATCACCGAGGCAAAATTCGCCGGCAGCAGCGTGAGGGCAGCTTTAAAGCCAAGCCGCAAGCTGCCCGAATTCGCATTCATCGGACGCTCCAACGTCGGCAAGTCATCCCTGATCAACATGCTTTGCGGCAACAGCAAGCTTGCGAAGACATCCTCCACCCCAGGCAAGACCAAACTGATCAACCATTTCATCATCAATGACAGCTGGTATCTGGTCGATCTCCCGGGTTATGGATTCGCTAAGATCTCAAAAAAAGAACGTGAGGAATTAAGGATGATGATCAACGATTATATCCAGAATTCCGACGAGATGGTCCTCTTGTTCGTGCTCGTGGACTCCCGCCACGACATCCAGAAAATAGACCTCGAGTTCATCTCCGGCCTTGGTGAGAACGGCATCCCATTCGCCATCATATTCACCAAGGGAGACAAACTCGGGCCCAACGCGTTGAAAGCGCAAATAGAGAAAGATAAAGCCATTCTCTCCGAGCAATGGGAGGAATTGCCTCCAATGTTCGTCTCTAGCTCCGAGACCGGAGCCGGCAAAGAGGAGATACTTGAATATATCGGACAATATATATAATCGATCTAACCATGTACATCGAACACAGAATGGAATTATTCGCATGCAAGGCCTCCAGGGACTTCGCATGCAAGGTTGTCGAAAGCTTGAACAAAATCGGGGAACGCTACGGTGATAAATACCACCTGGGAGACTCCGAGGTGACTCATTTCAGCGACGGCGAGTTTGTGCCTTCTTTCACCGACAGTGTCAGGGGCGCGACCGTGTTTGTGGTCCAGTCCACATTCCCTCCCACAGACAACCTCATGGAACTCCTTCTGACTATCGATGCGGCTAAGCGAGCCTCCGCCGACAAAGTGATAGCCGTCATGCCATATTTCGGATGGGCCCGCCAGGATCGCAAGGACAAGCCCAGAGTCTCCATTGGAGCCAAGCTTGTCGCGAATCTGTTGACTGCGGCCGGAGTGGACAGGATAATGACTTGTGACCTCCACGCCGACCAGATCCAAGGATTCTTCGACATCCCTGTGGATCATATTTACGCCAGCAAGGTATTCATCCCCTACCTGAAATCGCTCAATATAGAGAATCTGGCAATCGCCGCCCCTGACATGGGTGGAGCGAAAAGAGCAAACGCCTATGCGAAGGAACTAGCATGCCCGGTCATCATCTGTCACAAGACACGTGAGAGAGCGAATGTCGTGGGATCCATGACAGCTATCGGTGAGGTTGAAGGAAAGAATATCGTCATCGTGGATGACATGATTGACACTGCCGGCACTCTCACCAAGGCGGCAGACCTCTTGATGGAGAAAGGAGCGGCCAGCGTACGCGCCTGCGCCACTCACCCCGTCTTATCAGGTCCCGCTTACGACAGGATCAACGCTTCATCCCTCAAGGAAGTATATGTCACTGACACGATTCCACTCAGGGGCGACGCTGATAAATCAAAGATCAAGGTGGTATCGATGACCTCGACTTTCGCCTCGATCATCCATAAAGTGTACAATTACGAGCCGATCAGCACCGAATTCATCTTCTGATAATGCGCACCCTTCTCGCCGCCATACTCATTCTCGCCATCGCCATCGCCTTGATGTGCGTCGGGATTATCGTTAAAGGACGATTCCCCGAGACTGAGGTCAGCAAGAATGAGAACATGCGCAAGCTTGGCATCAAGTGTATGCATGAGCAGGAGAAGGAATTACGAAGGTCCTGTACCGGCGTCCGGACTGAAGCCTGTGAAGGCTGCGGATTTTACAAAAACTGAACATTATGAGCTTGGTAGCGATAGTGGGACGGCCGAATGTCGGCAAATCAACCCTGTTCAACCGCCTCGTGGGAACACGCCAGGCGATAGTTGATGAGACCGCCGGTGTGACAAGGGACCGTCACTACGGCAAATGCGAGTGGAACGGAAAAGAATTCTCCGTGGTTGACACCGGAGGGTGGACCAGCAATTCGGACGACGTGTTCGAGGAAGCCATCCGCAAGCAGGTTGTGATTGCGATCGAGGAAGCTGATGTGATTCTCTTCATGGTGGAAGCCTCGAATGGGATAACGGATTATGACTCCCAAATCGCAGACTTGCTCCGCAAAAGCGGGAAACCTGTGGTGCTTTGCGTCAATAAAGTAGATGATGTCGCCAAGGTGTATGACACCTACCAGTTCTACGGGCTGGGACTCGGCGAGATTTGGGGCATATCCGCCGCGAACGGCAGCGGAACCGGAGATCTTCTGGATGAGATAATGCATGTACTTCCAGAAGATACCTCCGCCGAGGACGATTTCCCCGATCTTCCACATATCGCCATAGTCGGAAAACCGAACGTCGGCAAATCCTCGCTCACGAACGCCTTGCTCGGAGAGGAAAGGAATATAGTCACACCTGTCGCCGGAACAACCAGGGACTCCATCTCAAGCCATTACAATAAGTTCGGACACGAGTTCATCCTCGTGGACACGGCCGGTATGAGAAAGAAGACGAAGGTCAACGAGGATCTCGAGTTCTATTCTGTCATGAGGGCGATCCGTTCGATTGAGCGGGCCGATGTCTGCATCCTGATGATAGACGCCAACGCCGGGCTAGAGGCCCAGGACATGAGTATATTCAACCTCATTATCCGCAACCGTAAAGGTTGTGTGCTGGTCGTGAACAAATGGGACACCGTCACTAAGGACAGCAACACGATGAGGGACTATGACAGGGCCCTGCGCGCTCGCCTAGCCCCATTTGATGACCTGCCGATAATATTCACCTCGGTCATCAACAAGCAGAGGATAATGGACGTTCTCGATGCCGCCGCGCATGTCTACGAGAATTACTCCCGCAGAGTCCCCACGGCGAGACTCAACGAGGCCATGTTGCCTGAGATCGAGAACTATCCTCCTCCCGCATGGAAGGGGAAATATGTGAAAATCAAGTATGTCACGCAGTTGCCCACACGATTCCCGGCATTCGCGTTCTTCTGCAATCTGCCTCAGTATGTGAAGGCACCTTACAAGAGATTCCTGGAGAACAAACTGAGGGATCATTTTGACCTCCTGGGTTGCCCCGTGACCATATTCATTAGAGCCAAATAGAGATGAACTGGATAGTCAAAAACCTTATAAAGGCAGCGGTGTTCTTCATCGTGCTGGTAATCGGCGCTCAGATAGTCTTGAAAGTGGTGACCCACCACGGCCAGACGATAGAGGTCCCGGATCTCACCAGCATGAGTGTCGAGGAGGCCCACAGGGTAGCGTCCAAGAACAATTTGAGGACCGAGGTTATCGACTCAATCTTTGTCCGCAGGATGGAGAAAGGTGCCGTTTACAGCCAGAATCCAAAAGCAGGCACCCATGTGAAGAAAGGCCGGAGGGTAATGCTCACCATCAATGCGAAACATGCGAAAAAAGTCGGCATGCCTAACCTGGTCGGCTATTCCATGAGGCAGGCCAAAGCTGAGCTCAACTCACGCGGTCTCGCTCTCGGGAAGCTCATCTATGTCAATGACATAGCTACCAATAATGTCCTACGTCAAATCTACCACAACAGGGAGATCAGGCCAGGGGTGCAAATCGAGTCCGGATCAGAGATAGACCTGCAGGTCGGTTTGAATCCTTCAGACAATATGACCTACGTCCCCAACGTCAAGGGGATGAAGTACCTCAGGGCAGTGGATGCTGTCCATGACAACTCTCTGAATATCGGCAGAATCGTTTTCGACAAAACTGTCAAGAATTATTCGGACTCTTTGAACGCCACCGTGTACAAACAAACGCCGGCCGCTTCCAAGAGTCCCCTCCTGATGGGTTCCAACGTGACCCTTCACCTTTCTCTGGACATAAAGGAAAACTACTAGACAGTGGATAAGGAAAGGCTTTACTCTGAGCCTGACGAGGCCACTGAGGATGACGAGCAGGGAATGTTTGAGCATTTCCGGCTGAACGTCGACCCGGGACAAGCGCCTATGAGGGTGGACAAGTTCATGGCCACTCACCTCGAGGACACATCCCGGCACAGGATCCAATGCGCCATCAAAGAAGGCTATGTGAGGGTCGGGGAGAAGGTCGCCAAAGCGAATCTGATTGTACGCCCTGGTGACATCATACGCTTCATGATGCCGTATCGGCGCCGAGGTACAGAGATTATTCCACAAGACATACCTCTTGATATCGTTTATGAGGACGATGATCTTCTTGTCGTGAATAAGCCGGCCGGCATGGTTGTACATCCCGGACACGGAAATTATGACGGCACCCTTGTCAACGCTTTGGCTTTCCATCTCGGAATAGATCCGACAACTTCCACCAAGGAGGGCGATGATGAACGTATGGGTATCCTGGTCCACAGGATCGACAAGGATACCTCGGGGCTTCTCGTGGTAGCGAAGAATGACGATACTCAGATGGACCTGGCGAAACAGTTTTTCGAGCATAGCATAGAAAGGCTTTATGTCGCCGTGGTGTGGGGAAACATCAAGGAGGATGAGGGTACAATCGATGGCGCGATCGGCAGGGATCCTAACGACAGACTCAGGTTCAAAGTATATCCGGAGGACGATGAGAGGGCGAAACATGCTGTCACACACTACAAAGTTCTCGAGCGTTTCGGATATGTGACAGTGGTCCAGTGCCGTCTGGAGACCGGAAGGACCCATCAGATCAGGGTCCACATGAGCCACATCGGCCATCCGCTATTCAATGACGCCAGATATGGAGGCTCTGATATACGCAAAGGTACCATCTATGCCAAGTACCGCCAGTTCATCGAGAACTGCTTTGAGCTGTGCCCCCGCCAAGCTCTCCATGCCAAGACACTCGGCTTTGTCCACCCGGGCACAAAGGAGATAATAAGATTCGACTCCAAAATCCCGGAGGACATGGAGTCGATGATCTCTAAATGGAGGAATTACGTTTCTAGAACATAGGGGGACGGCCTCCGCCGAATCCACCCCTGCCGGGACCACCGGGGCCACCAAAGCCACCTCCAGGGCCTCCAGGACCCATTCTCATTCCACCTCCTCCCCTACGGTTGTTGCCGAAGGAACCGAAACGGTAGGTTAGAGCCACGATGACATACCTTCCTAGTGTGTTGGTCCAACTCTCTGTCATCATGTTGTTGGAGTTGCTGATACTGATGCTTCTGGCTTGGTCGAGCAGGTCGTAGGCCCTGAGAGCCATAGTCACACGATTCTTGAACAGAAGCTTCTGAATGTCAAGGTTGATACGCAAAGTAGGCTCGATATCAGAGGTGTAATTGATGTACCAATTGTAGGAAGCGTCACTCTTGAGGGTGAGACCGCCGGGCAAGGTCCAGTTAATTGAACCATCCAAACTGGGTGACCAGGTCTCGGTATTCTTTATCCCGCCAACCGGGGAGGCACTCTTGTTAATGGAATATGTCACGTGGTTGTACCTCGCTCCACCTCCGAGCATGATTTCAAGATTATCACTGCGATAAGTGAACCTGAATCTCTGGAAATATGAGAAATTACGGGTGATGTTCTCCTTGAAGATCGAACTATGGGAAGGATCCGGATAGTCAGCAAGGAATTCCTTGTACTTCGTGAACGCACCATTCTCATCACGATACTTGCTCATGTCCAGTTTCGAGCCCGCATCCATATAAGATGTTGACTGTGAGAAATTGATATTGCTCATAGTAAACACCGAGAAGTTGGACTTGGCGATAGGAGAGTTAAAGAATATCCTGGCTCCTCCATTGTATGAGTTCGGACCGTTGTAAGGAATGGAGTACTGGACGTTCTTGTCATCATACATCAAGGCGGAAACTATCGGGTGTTGGACAAAACCGCCATTGAGATTGACGTTGAAGCTCGTGAAAGTCTTCCTGTTAGTCATCCTGAACTCAGCGTTCATGTTGTGATTGAAGTAAGGTATCAATCCAGGATTACCGGTAGAGACCTGCATCGGATTGGAGTTATCCGGCACTCGCATCAACTGGGAAGTAGAAGGCTGCTGAGAACGACCGCGGTAGAAAATACGGACATTACTTGTCTCACCAAGGTCATACCAGAACATCGCGGACGGAGCGACATTTATTACCGTAGTGTCATAAACCTCCTTGTTGGTCTCATTATGAGTCTTGGTAGGCATCAAGGAGAAGCCTATCTGGGCATGTACCTTGTCCTTCTGGTACTGGAGATCCAATCCGGCGCTCTGGTTGTTATACTTGTTCAGGATATTGCTGGAATAGGTCTCGTTCCTAGACTCGCCATTCGGGTCATAAATCAAGGTATTCTTCCCCATGGCGTTGGAGCCGCTGTCAAAGGCATCCTTCGTGGACTTGTTCTTACTCCAGGAATAGCTGTAATTGGCTGAGGCATAGAAACCGCCTCCGAGAGGCTCGGTGTAGACCAGCCTTCCCGAGAGGGAAGAACTGTTGGACAGCTGGTCTATCCTCTGGTTAACTATATCCTCTGACTCCCCTTTATCGCTCTTGTTTGAGTTGAGTGACTGATTCAAGCCATTCATTTGGTTGTGGCTGAAATTGTAGTTACCCATGAATGAGAGGGTACGTCCAGGCATGCCGAGTTTCTGACGGAACAGCATGAAACCGTTTGTCTGCCAGTTACGGTTATCTCCCGTATTATTTGAGAATCCCGTGTTGGAGGAAGTGACATGATTGTTGAGATCGTATCGCTCTTTTGAGAAATCCGAGTACTGAATGTAGTTACCGCTTCCGAAATTGACCTGAGGCTGGAACAGGATTGAAGTGTTCTCGGAGAACTTGTGGTCCAGACGCATACCGAACCTGTTTCCGTAAGTTACCCTGTTGTTTATTCCCGGGGAATCCACGCCATTCAGGGATACCATATAACCATCGTCGAGTGTCTGGGTCTGGGTACTTCTTTGAAGGACATCACGCTTGGACTGGTTGTAAACATAGTTACCTCCCAGGTTCATATTGTCATCAAAAAGATTCCAGGCTCCATTCAGACCGGCCATGAAGGTGCGGTTGATGCCGTTCCCGCCACCAAAGCCGCCTCCGCCACCGCCGAAGCCACCACCGCCGAAGCCGCCGCCTCCACCGAAGCCGCCGCCTCCGCCGCCCATCATACCTCCCATCATATTGCCGGAGATATCATTGAAGCCACGATTATTGGTGTTGTTACCGTTGAGTATGAAACTGATGTTGCTCTTCTGGGTGAATCTGCCGAGGAAGGCCCCGGTCTGATAACGGAAATCGTCATCCACGGCAAGGGAACTGGTGGTCTTGGGGAAATCTTTTCCACCACCTGCGGAGAAATTCCCCATGAGGCCGTTCATCATGCCTTTCTTAACAGTAAGGTCGATTATCTGTTCCTCATTTCCGTCCTCAATGCCAGTGAACTCAGCCTGCTCGGACTTTTTCCTCACCACCTTGATTTTCTCAACAATCTTGGCAGGTAGGTTCTGGGTAGCGAGCTGGGGATCGTCGAGGAAGAAAGTCTTACCACCGATAGTGATTTTGGATATAGTCTCGCCGTTCGCGGTCACGGAGCCATCATCACCAACCTCGATGCCAGGAAGCTTCTTGAGGAGGTCAACGAGCATGTCGTTCTCCGTCGTCTTGTAAGACGAGGCGTTGTATTCGACCGTATCCTTCTTTATTATTATAGGGTTACCCGTAGCGGATACGCTCGCGGCGTCCAGGACCTGTTTGTCTTCCTCCATCTGGATCACACCGAGATCCAAATTACCTTTAACTTCTATTTCCTTAACATATTCCTTGTAACCGAGGAGCTCGGCCTTGAAGACATACTTGCCGTGGGCGACCTTCTCAATGACGACCTTACCGTCAGCGGCGCTCAAGGCATATTTATATGGCTTGCTGGAATTCGGTTTGGAGATAGAGACAGTAGCGAAAGGTACCGGGTCTCCATTCTGGTCCTCAAGGACTCCCTTGAGGGTTGAAAGGCTTTGTTCAGCCGCCATCGCCGCAACCGACATCACACCGGCCAGGATGGCGATAAATCTCTTAAAGTTCATAAATATATACTAATTCAAACAACTGTTTGACATGAAAATCGCCCAATGGTTTAATCCGAGACAAGGAAAAAAAGAAAAACGGATTTATTTCAGACGGTCAGGATTAGCCTGGATAAATCGCTCCCAACTGGACGACGACTTCGCCTTGGCGAGCGGACTTGATGTCGCGTAATAGTGACAGAGAGCTATCGCAAGGGCATCAGTGGCGTCCAGATGCTCCGCCTTCAGCTCAATGCCGAGGGTCTTGCGTATCATGAGGTCCACCTGTTCCTTGGAAGCCGCTCCGTTACCGGTTATCGCCTGCTTGGCTTCCCTAGGAGCATATTCATGGACAATTGAGATGCCATGCTCCATCGCGGCGATCATGGCAGCACCCTGAGCTCGCCCGAGTTTCATTATCACCTGGGCGTTTTTCCCGTAGAAAGGAGACTCAAGAGCCATTTCCGTTCCGTGATATGTCTTGCAGACCTCGCTCACAGTGTCATAGATCTGACGTAACTTGACATAGGGATCCTTCTCTTTACGCAAGTCCAGGACTCCCATATCAACGAAAACGGGTTTCTTGTCCACGACATCAATCACCCCGAAACCAAGCAAGTTGGTTCCGGGGTCGATGCCGATTATGGTTCTTTTCTCCATCTAGACTAAAAAAGACTAGCAGATCTTGTCGAAGCCAGTGTAGGGACGCAAGACCTCGGGAATGTTGACTCCATCCTCGGTCTCATTGTCCTCAAGCAAGGCGGCCACCACTCTCGGGAGAGCCAAAGAGCTGCCGTTGAGAGTATGGCAGAGCTGGATCTTACCGTCCTCGTCACGATAACGGAGATGGAGCCTGTTAGCCTGGTAAGTCTCAAAGTTGGAAACTGATGAGATCTCAAGCCAGCGCCCCTGGGCGGCTGACCAAAGCTCAAAGTCGTAAGTGATAGCCGATGTGAAGCTCATGTCCCCGCCACAAAGACGGAGGATCCTGTACTTGAGCCCGAGGCTGTTCACCAACTTCTCGACATGAGCTACCATCTCGTCAAGGGCGGCGTAGGAGTTCTCCGGCTTCTCGACACGGACTATCTCAACCTTGTCGAACTGATGGAGCCTATTAAGTCCCCTGACATCCTTGCCGTAAGAGCCGGCCTCCCTGCGGAAGCAAGGGGTGTAAGCCGTGAGCTTCTGCGGAACCTGCTCATTCTCAAGGATAACGTCCCTGAATATATTGGTCACGGGAACCTCCGCGGTGGGGACAAGATAGAAATCATCCAGTCCGACATAATACATCTGAGACTCCTTATCCGGGAGCTGACCAGTACCGAAACCTGAGGCGGCATTGACAACCACAGGAGGCTCTACCTCCTTGTAACCGGCAGCCGTGTTGAAGTCAAGGAAATAGTTGATCAGAGCCCTCTGCAGCTTCGCGCCCTTGCCTTTATAGACAGGGAAGCCGGCTCCGGTGATCTTCACTCCGAGATCGAAGTCTATGATGTCATATTTCTTGGCGAGCTCCCAGTGGGGAAGGGCGTCCTGGGGAAGGTGAACCTCAGGGCCTCCCATCTTGACAACCTGGTTGTCCTCGGCGCCTTTACCGGGAACCACGAGGTCACAAGGGATGTTAGGGAGAAGGACGATGGTCTCGTCCAGCTCTTTGTTGTTGGCGTCAGCCTTAGCGAGAAGCTCTGTGGACTTGTTTTTCAAAGCGGTCACTTCCCTCTTGACTTCCTCGGCCTCATCCCTCTTACCTTCTTTCATAAGACCTCCGATCTTAGCGGAGAGTTTCTTCTGCTCCGAGAGAAGGGCGTCACTCTCAGTTTGGAGTGCCCTTCTGTTGGAATCGAGTTCGAGGACTTTGCCCACGATTTCCCTGGCGTCGAAATTCTTGATCGCCAATTTAGCTATCACGCGCTCCGGATCGTCACGGAGCATTTTAAGTGTCAGCATATCTTGTGTGTTTAACTATTCAAACAAAAAAGAGGACGCAGGCGAATACTCGAAGCCGGTCCTCTTTTTCTCTATCAATCCTCCGAGTCTAGTTCTCAAAAGGGATAACCGAGACGTAGGATTTGTCAGCCTTCTTCTTAGTGAACTTCACTGTCCCGTCAACGAGAGCGTAAAGAGTGTGGTCCTTGCCCATACCGACATTCTTGTCAGGGTTGTGGACAGTACCCCTCTGCCTCACGATGATGTTTCCGGCCTTCACGACCTCACCGCCGAATTTCTTGAGACCGAGCCTCTTGGACTGGGACTCACGGCCGTTCTTCGAACTTGATTGTCCTTTCTTGTGTGCCATAATCTGATGGATTTTGAAATTAAGCGATAGCGTCGATACGGATCTTGGAAAGCTTCTGGCGATGGCCATTGAGCTTCTGGAAGCCCTTGCGACGGATCTTCTTGAAGACGAGCACCTTGTCAGCCTTCGCCTCGTCATCGAGGACCGTGGCCTTCACGACAGCACCCTTCACATAAGGATTACCGAGCTGGATCTGCCCTTCGGAGTCAATCAGCAGGACCTTGTCGAACTCGACAGAGGCATCCTTGGCAGCCGCCAAGCGGTTGACAAAAATCTCTTTTCCGGCCTCGACCTTGAACTGCTGGCCTGCAATGTCAACAATTGCGTACATAAAAAACAAAACTTTATTAAGTTTCAGCCTGAGGCGCGTACGACCCTGCGTACGTCTTCCGGAGCCTCCGGGCCATAAAAGGACTGCAAAAATAGTAATTTCCGCGAATCCGGCAAAATATTTCGCCTAATTATTTGATGTACATGTTGACAAGGGTTTCGTAGAGCTCCTGTTTGCCACTCTTCTGGGCGGGCTCTCCGTGAGTCTTCGCATAGTCAACAAGTTCCTCCAGACTCATCTTACCATCCTCGAATCTCTTGCCCTCACCTTCGTCGAAGGAAGCGTAACGCTCTTTGACCATAGCCGGGATAGGAGACTCCTCCACGATAGCGGCGGCGGCAAGGAGAGCCCTGGCCATAGCGTCCATACCGCAAATATGGGCAATGAATATATCCTCAGGATCAGTGGAGTTACGGCGAAGCTTGGCGTCAAAGTTGGACCCACCATTACCGAGACCTCCGTTACGGATGATCTGGAGCATGGCCTGAGTCAAATCAAAGAGATCAACAGGGAACTGGTCGGTGTCCCAGCCGTTCTGATAATCTCCCCTATTAGCGTCGATTGAGCCAAGGAGACCGTTGTCGACAGCCACGGCGAGCTCATGCTCGAATGTGTGACCCGCCAAAGTGGCGTGGTTGACCTCGATGTTGACCTTGAAATCCTTGTCAAGACCGTTTGCACGGAGGAAGCCGATCACGGTCTCAGTGTCGACATCATACTGATGCTTAGTAGGTTCCATCGGCTTCGGCTCGATGAGGAAGGTACCCTTGAATCCCTTGGCGCGAGCATAGTCACGAGCAGCCTTGAGCATATTGGCGAGATGGTCCTTCTCCCTCTGCATCTGGGTGTTGAGCAGGCTCATGTAGCCCTCGCGTCCACCCCAGAACACATAGTTGGTTCCTCCCAGCTTAATAGTGGCGTCAATCGCGTTCTTGATCTGGACAGCAGCCCTGGCGACAACACCGAACTCCGGGTTGGTGGCGGCCCCATTCATATATCTCTTATGTCCGAAAACATTGGCTGTACCCCAAAGGAGTTTGATGCCAGTGGCTTTCATCTTCTCGAGCGCATAGTCGGTGATGATCCTCATGCGTTCCTCATATTCGGCGATGGTGGGAGCTTCCTCGACGAGATCCACATCATGGAAGCAGAAGTACTTGATACCCAATTTCTCCATGATCTCGAATCCGGCATCCATCTTATCCTTTGCCCTTTGTATCGGATCTCCAGCCTTATCCCACTCGTACTCACGTGTCTGTCCGCCGAACTGGTCTCCGCTGGCCTGGCCAAGGGTGTGCCACCATGCCATGGCGAATTTCAGCCAATCCTCCATCCTCTTTCCAAGCACCATGCGATCCGGCTCATAATAATGGAACGCCAATGGACTCTTGCTCTCAGGTCCCTCGAAGGGAATCTTTCCAATTTGCGGGAAATACTCTTTCATGATAATGATAATCTTTGTTTTAAATGTTATTATTCAGATGATTCTTCCAATTTGAATATACCTCTAAATACTTAGAGCGATCGGCTGAAGGCTCGATGAGGGCGAGTCTCTTGAGGCTGGCGAAAGCCTCTGAATGGTCTTTATAGATCCCGGCCCCTATTCCAGCCCCCCTGGCGGCACCAGCGGCGCCATCAGTGTCCAAAAGCTCTATGATAGATCCTGTCACCGAAGCGAGAGTGTCCCTGAATATTCCGCTCTGGAACATATTGGCGGCGCCGGCCCTTATCACGCCAACTCTCATTCCCATTCCCTCCATGATGTCGATACCATATTTGAATGAGAACGCGATTCCTTCCTGAACAGCCCTCGCAAGATGCTTCCAAGAGTGGACATTGAAATTCAGTCCATAAACCTCGCAGCCGGTCTCCTTATTGCAAAGCATCCTCTCAGCTCCGTTACCGAAAGGCAATATACCGACTCCGTCGCAGCCAACAGGCACTTCCTGGGCGGCCGCGTTCATCTCGTCGTACATCATTCCTCTCGGGACGACATTTCTCCTGATCCAAGCGTTGGCTATGCCTGTTCCGTTCACACACAAGAGAATACCAAGTCTGGGATCTTGTGACGTGTGATTCACGTGAGCGAATGTGTTGACCCTTGATAGAGGATCATATGCGACTTTACCGCTCACTCCATACACAACACCGGACGTCCCTGCCGTCGCGGCAATATCTCCCGGCTCGAACACATTAAGTGACAAGGCGTTATTAGGCTGATCCCCGGCACGGTACGTGACAGGTATGCCTTCCTCCAAGCCCAACTCGGCAGCGGCGGCACCGGTCAGCCTTCCTTGTTCTGAGAAAGTCGGGACCAAGTCCGGGAGTATACTCTCTCCGAACCCGAACCAGTCCATAAGGAATGAAGCCGGCCGATTTTCCTTGAAGTCCCAGAACATACCCTCAGAGAGCCCGCTAACGGTAGAGCGAGCCTCACCTGTCATCCTGTAGGCAATGAAGTCACCCGGGAGCATGATCTTATCTATCCTGTCAAAAACAGCAGGTTCATTCTCCTTCACCCACGCTAACTTCGCGGCGGTGAAGTTGCCAGGAGAGTTAAGCAGGTGGCCAAGGCATTTCTCTTTACCAAGCGCCTCGAAAGCGGCTTCTCCATAAGGGACAGCCCTGGAGTCACACCAGATTATCGAGTGCCTGAGAAGCCGGCCATTCTTGTCCACGCAGACAAGGCCGTGCATCTGGTAGGATATTCCTATCGCGGCGACCTCAACGGCACCTGAGCCAGCCTGCGAAAGCACATCGGCGGTGGCGAGCTTAAGGTTCTCCCACCAGCTCTCCGGATCCTGCTCGGCCCATCCGGCCTTTAAAGATATAATGGTGTTTTCATGCTTTGGGTAGAAGGCGCTGGCGGCTATCTTCCCACTCTCAACTTCCACAAGGCTCGCCTTGACCGACGAGCTGCCCACATCGTAACCTAACAAAAACATACTCACAATTCGCTTATGAATACCTCCATCCCTTTAGTGGCGACCTCACGGATATGTGTGATTCGTGGATCATAGATTGCCACATCCTCAGGATCAATCAAGTACACAGGGGCCCCATCCTTGGCGTAGCGGTACAGTCCCGCTGCGGGATAAACATTGAGAGAGGTTCCAACAATCAGCATGATATCCGCCGCGGCTACGATATCGATGGCTTTCTCAATATTAGGGACAGCCTCGCCGAAAAAGACGATATGAGGACGCAGC
>ONSC01000023.1 GCA_900320365.1 uncultured Bacteroidales bacterium | reverse complement strand
TCTTTTTTCGCAGGGCCTTCTTTGCTTACGCTTCTTTTGTTGTCTTTGGCCTGTCCTCTCGACGGTCACCTTTCGGAGTTGGTGTTTTGCTCAACTCTATATTATAACGCAAAGCAAAACTTTTGTCAGCATTAATCGAGCGGATACTTCTTTATTTTTCCGATGTCTTTTGGCGCGGCCATGCCTGCCATATTCCGAAGCATCATCTGACCAAGTTCTCCCAGTGTCCATGGCAAAATTCCGGGTGAAGCGGCTTTAGATTTTTGTGCTTCAATTTATTGATACAAGGTGCAGCCGCCGATAAATTCCCTCAGCAGCGACAGCGGGGGAATATCACGCATGGCTTCTTCCGTCGCGGGCAGAATGTAGTGAAGGATTTTGAGCAGCCGACGGGAGCTTAAATACACCGGGTTTTCGGGCGGGATTTCCTTCAATAATTCATAGGCATACCGTTTCAGTACGGCCAGCTCGTAATGCAGCGCGGAATTGAACACGAAGTCTGCCTGCTCCTGATAAGGGAAAATCCATTTTTCTTCGCCCCGGCGCACGCTGTTCCACATTTCCAGCGTTTCCTCCGGCGGTGTGGCGCGGAACTGGTGGTCGCGCACGATGCGGCGCAGCAGCCGCGCGTCGGTGGTGCGGATGCGGTTGTGGTGATCCAGGTTCAGGCAGGCCAATTCGCTGATGTAGACCTTGCAGATGAGGTTCGGATCGAAGCCCGCATGCAGCGCGGGGTTCAGGCCGTGAATACCCTCCATCACCAGAATCTGGTCATCGCGCAATTGCAGGGGATACATTTCTTCTTTCCGCTTGCTGACAGTAAAGTCAAACTCCGGCATCATCACGCTCTCACCCTGCAAAAGGCCGGCGAGACAATCCCGCAGCAGCTCCACGTCCAGGGCGGACAGCGCTTCCAGGTCGGGCTTTCCGTCTTCCTCCAAAGGCAGCAGATCCCGATCCAGATAAAAATCATCCAGCGAAATGAGCACGGGCTTTAAGCCCAGCACCCGCAGATGGATGCACAGCCGGTTGGAAAAGGTAGTTTTCCCGCTGGAGGACGGCCCGGCGACGAACACCGCTTTTGCCTTACGCTGAAAAACCCCCTGGGCGATATCCCCGATGGACTGGTCATGCAGTGCTTCGTTGACGCGGATGAATTGGGGCAGTGCACCGCACACCGTCAGGTCGTTCAGGTCGGAAGCGTTCATGACGTTCAGAATGTCGCACCAACGGTTGGACTGGGCGAAGCAATCCAGAAATTTGGGCCGCGATACAAACGGCGCTGGCTGAGAAGGGCGATCGGGCGAGGGCATTTGCAGCACCATGCCCGTCCCTTGCAAGCGCAGACGGAAGGCCGACACATACCCGGTGGAGGGCAGCATCACGCCATAAAAGTATTCGGCGATGCCGCCGCACAGATACATGGGGAAATAATCATAGGGGCGGTACGCCAGCAGGCGGGTTTTGTCCTCATGGCCCGTTTGCAGGAAATACTGAATCGCTCTGTCCCGGCTCCACCGTTCGCGGACAAAGGGCAGGTCTTCCTGAACGATCGCTTCCATTTCCGCCTGCAGCGCGTCCACAATCTGCTGGTCAGCGTCCCGGTCCAGCAAACGCATATACACCCCATAGCCGATGGAATGCTCAATGCGTATGTCGGATTCCGGTAGTACCCGGTGCAGCGCCAGCAGCAGCACGAAACGGAGGGAGCGCTCGTAAATCCGGCGGCCTTCCTCGTTCTGGAAGGTGATGGGGTGGAGGGAGCAGCTCTCGGAAACGGTCTCGTTCAGCTCCAGTGCCTTTCCGCCGCAGAAGCAGCCCAGGGCAGTTTTTTCGTATTCAGGGGCCATCGCCGCGATAATTGACTGAACGGTCGTGGGTGCGGCAAAGGCTTGCTCCTTTCCCAGCATGGAAATGATCATAAATGGAACTCCTTTCTGAAATTGCGAACGAAGCCAATAAAGGATGTTCTCTTATGGCTTTCTCGGAAAGGGGTGCGGGGGAAACCGCTCTTTGGCCAACAAAGAGCGGTTTCCCCCGCAAGATCTTATTCTTCGTTTCCCTGTTGCGCCGCCACCTTCTGGGCCCACTGCAAATGCTTGGTGTGGACGTAGGCGGGACTCTGCTCGTCAGCCAGGGAGGAGGCGCGGGTCATGATGCGCTTGCCCTCGTCGTTCTTGCCGAAGGTCAGCTTCACAAAAGCCAGGCCGTGCTGAGGACAGTCTGCCAAGGCTATGTATTGGTCGTTGCGCTGGAGCACGTAGCCCTCCGGCACCTCCATGCGCTTGCCGCAGATGGGGCAGGGCGGGTTCATGGCGGCGGCGCTCTTGAGAGCGTCCTTCATGGAGCGGACGCGCAGGATGGAGGTAGCTTCCCGCTTGGCCCGGTCCAGATGCTGCAGCTTGCGGGGGGACTGGGGATAGTCCAGCACCTTGGCGGGGTTGGGCATCTTGGCGAACACCAGGGCGGTGTAATAGGCGTCGTTTACGGCGTTATGGAAGGGCATGGCTTCCTCGTCGGGTACGATTTCCAGCTGCTCCATGGCGGCCTTTAAGCCCTTGCGCTCCTTCGCATTGCCGGTTACTTCGCCGAACAATTGCTGGGCGTCGTAAAACTTGGGCAGCTCGGTTTCGCACTTGAAGAAGGCCATGTTCTGGTACAGCACGGAAATGTCGTCGCAGCCCCAAGTGAGCAGCACGTAATCCTCCCCGCACCATTTGGCGAACGCGGCCATGGCCTCGTTAAAGTCCGGGGCGTCGGCCAGGTCGTCCTGGGTGATGTGGGTGATGCGGGAAATGCGGGGATGCAGGCGGATGTAGTGCTGCGGCTGGATCAGCTGGGAAAAGGAATCCACCACCTGGAAGCTTTCATCCACCTTCACTGCGCCAATCTGAATCATTTCAAATAGCAGCTTGGCCCCCACGCTTTTGAAGGCGGGGGAGTGGTAGGAGATGGGCTGGTTCCATTCCAGGTCCAGGACGATGTATTGCATGGGAAAAGACTCCTTTGGTTTATGCGCAATCAGGGATTGAGCTTGTATTTTTCAAACGCTTTCTCGGGATTGATATGAAAATCGCGGAAAACCAGGAACAGCAGGATAGCAATGGCGGCGACGAATGCCGGCCACCCCAGGACAAGACACAGGACAGCCCCGGCGAAAACCACGATGGTGAGCGTCCGGAACAGCTTGAAGTAATCGCGGGCCAGCCGCGCTTTGTCGTACTGCGCCTGCTGGGCTTCGGTAAAAAAGTTGAAGCCGCTGATGAGCTTACAGGCCTTTTCCTTCCTGACGGCAAAAATGATGGTGAAGATCAGGAAAAGCAGGCCGATAAAACAAAGATCAAGCGCCAACGGGATGCTCATGCATTTCCTTCTTTCTGTGCGGCCGCGGCGCTTTTACCTGCCAAGGCCCCGGTGCTCCAGGCGATTTGCAGGTTATAACCGCCGGTGTGGGCGTCCACGTCCAGCACTTCCCCGGCGAAGTACAGGCCTTTCACGGCCTTGCTTTCCAGGGTGTTGGGGCTGACGCCCTTCACGTCCACGCCGCCCCGGGTGACAACGGCTTCGTCGATGGGGCGGGTGCCGATGATCGTCAGTGGCAGGGATTGCAGATGATCGGCAATCGCCTTGCGCATTTTGGCGGACACCTGGCTGCACGGAGTTTTCCCGTCCAGACCGCACAGGGCCGGAAACAGCGCGGCAAAGCGCTGAGGCAGCAGGGTTTGCATCACGGTGGAGAGCTGCTTTTTCCCGGCGGCGGAAAGCTCCCGGGTCAGGCGCTGATCCAGTTGTTCCGGGGTCAGGCCGGGCTTCAGGTTCAGCGTGGCTTCGCATCGTCCGTCTTCCGGCAGATGAGAGGACAGCGTCAGCGCCAGCGGCCCGGACACACCAAAATGGGTGAAGAGCAATTCACCCAATTCGGAATACAATATCATACCATGACGCTCGGCGTGCTCCCATTCGGGGCCTGCCGAGACAGAAAGCTGCGCTTTCTTCGTCATTTTATCATAACTGTACCCTGTTAGGCAAATGTTTTTTAGCGTCAGGCCCTGGAGCTCGGCGGGCCAGGCTTCCTTCGTCCGCAGACCCACCAGAGAGGGCAGCGTGGGGGAGACGTTCAGCCCCAGCTCCTTCGCCCATTTCAACCCATCGCCGGTGGAGCCGGTGGAAGGATAGCTCAGCCCGCCAGCGCACACGATCACGGCAGCGGCAGGCAAAACACGCCCATCGGTGAGCAGCACGCCGGTGACGCGGCTTTCTTCCGTCAGAATCCGCTTCACTTCGCTATGGAAACGAATCTCCACGCCTGCATGGCGCAGGCCCTTTTCCAGCGCTTTGGTCACGTCGCTGGCGTGGTCGGACACGGGAAAGGCCCGCCGCCCTCGCTCGATCTTCGTTTCGCAACCCAAATCGGACAACAGCGACAGCATGTCAAACGGCCCGAAATGCCGCAGCGCGCTGTACAAAAACCGGGGGTTCCGGGGCACCTCTCGCAGAAATTCGTCCACGTCCTCGCAGGCGTTGGTTACGTTGCAGCGGCCTTTCCCGGTGATGTAGACCTTCTTTCCCAGCTTTTCGTTCTTTTCCAGCAGCGTCACCTTCGCGCCGCCCCGGGCGGCAAACAGCGCTGCCATCATGCCCGCCGCGCCGCCGCCGATCACAAGAATATCGGAACTCATTTTTCCGGCTCCGTAAAGGGTGCCAGCGTGTCCCCGCATTCCCGGTTATAGTCGATAAAGTCTCCCAGGAAGGTGCAGGTCATATAGCCCCGGCGCAGCCAGTAATAGTCGCTGCCTTCCTCGGGCTGCTCCATGGGCACCTCGGAGGTGTCGCTGGCGGTGAGCCAGAAATAGGTCTGGCCCAGGGGACTGACCCGTTTTTCGTATCCGTCCACGTAATACGCCTTGCTGAGAGGACAGAGCTTTACGCCCTTGAGTTCCTCCGGGGGAATGGCGGGGGCGTTCAGGTTGATGAGGCCAAAACGCGGCAGCTGGATCTTTTGATAATGCTCCGCCATCCGCACGGCCAGGTCAGCCAGGGCTTCCCGCATTGCTTCGTCCGCCCCGCGCATAATGGACACGGCCATGGAGGCCAGTCCGCCAGGGAACGCACCACCTGGATAGCGACTAACCAAAAGGTTAACAAGCGTTTCAAAGAAGGTAAGGCAGCTATGGTGGACATCAATCCCACGGTCTGCGAGTTCCTCGGGATGGAGGTTCCGGAGCAGGTCGCTTGGGAGAGGGATGGGATTCCTTTTATCGGGAAAACCCAGATCTCTGACCTGGAGGTCTCAACTTACGACAGGGCGGTAATCTTGACTTGGAAAGCTGTAAACAAGAACGCCAGAGTTAGTGTATATGCATCTCCTAAAGACGATTATAAGACCACTGGCAAGGAGGAATGGAAGCACCTTGCTGATCTGAAAGCGGGAGAGGAGGAGTTCCGTTATGACTTGGACATGATTGGTCAATCCAAGTTATATAAATTCGTGGTCGTCGGGGAGCATGAGAGCCTTAACCGATGGCTGGTAATGTGATTGTATTATCAAGATAAAATGATGAGGCACAGTAGTTTCTGTTTTTTCATACTGTTTATAACCATTCTCTCCGCCCCGTCTTGCGAGCGGTATGTGAACCATCCTGACTGGAACCCGGACGCCAAGAAGGCGCTGAACAGTTTTATCCGTTCAGAGAGGAACCAGAAAGAGAGGTCATACGTGGTTTTCGATTTTGACAATACATGTTCCATCTTTGATGTGTCCGTCCAGTTGATGGCGTACCAACTGGAGACAATGTGCTTCAACCTGGACCCGGAGGAGTTCTCAAGGATGGCGAACACCGGAATGGAGACCTACCCGGAAAGCCTTCAAGAATCCTTACGTTCAATCATCAGCGACTATACGGATCTCTATTCCCGTTACGGTCCTTTCACAGCCAAGGGGGTGGACTTTGACACGCAAGCCAGGATGGGTATGGATCCGGTCTGGAAGGATTTCGCCTCGGACATGGGTCTCATGTATGAGAAACTTCAGGAATATATGACCGCTGATGACGCCTATCTTTGGACTATGGGCTGGTTCTCCGGGATGACTGGGGAAGAGGTGTACCAGATGGCCTATCGCTCTCATGAGAAATACTCCAAGATCCAGACGGCCTTCAGGTCCCTTAAAGGCAGCCACGGGACATATTCTTGGATTGACGGAATAGCTGTCACGGATAACATAAGGGAGCTATGGAAGGCGTTGTACGACAATGGCTTCGACATTTGGGTGTGCTCCGCTTCCGAAGTGGGTCCCGTGATGGCGGCGGTGGATGTTTTCGGCCTTCATGACTATTGCAAAGGAGTTCTCGCCATGACCATGGCAAGGGATTCTCTGGACAGGTATCTTCCTGAATATGACTATACTGATGGCTGCGGGTTCCTTGCCACTTCAGATGGAGGTTGGGTAAAGGACAGCGTCCCTACCCACACAAGGCCGATGGGACCCGGAAAGGTTGAGGCCGTGCGCAACTGCCTTGTGCCCAGATATGGCAACAAAGGACCTTTGGCGGGATTCATGGATTCCACCGGGGATTTCAATTTCTGCACTGAGTTCTCTTCCATGAGGCTTGTCGTGTGCTTCAACCGGGCCACCCGCAAGGTGACAGACGGAGGAGGACTTATAGCGGAAGTGGCTATGTATGAAAAAGATGCTTTGAAGTATAATCTCAGAAAAGCAAAAAAGGCCGGGGATATCCTCTACATTCTCCAAGGGCGTGACGAGAACGGATTGCGCACCTTACGCCCGTCTGAGCAGACCATCCGTCTCGGGGACAAGACTCCAAGGACATTCGCCGATAAGAATAATTCCACCTGCCTCGAGTACTTCAAAAACAATCAAATGTCTGTCAAAGACATCCTTGAGACCTTCAGCGTGATTACAGATGTCTCCGCTCCTTCCAATCCCTTTGGATTCACCTATGGGTTCCTGGATTCGTACGACGGCTATAGGAGTAAGGAATAGGGATAATCTTCCGAAAATTCTCTATATTCACGGGAAATTGAAATAGCGATCACAATGTATTCTTTTGTTCAGGATGGCGACACTTACGTCGTGAGTATTGACAACCATCAGGAAGTGGTGGCTGCATTGATGGCTTTTTGCGAGGAGCAGGGCATCCTCGCCGGCGAGATCACGGGAATCGGGGCGGTCAACAATGCCGTTTTGAGATTTCTGGATCCAGCCACGAAGAAGTATGTCGACAAGACTTTCGAGGAGCAGATGGAAATCTCAAGTCTTGTCGGGAATATTTCCGAGAAGGATGGGAAACCATATCTCCATCTCCATGCGAACTTTGGCCGAAGGGACTACACTGTGATTGGCGGCCATCTATTAAGTTGCGTTCTTAACGGGGCTTGTGAGCTGGTGGTCAAGAGGTTCCACTGCGAGCTCGGCCGTCGTTTCGAACCGTCACTCGGTCTCAATCTCTACGATTTTTAGATTCTTCGCCCCGCTCAGAATGACAAGAAGGCTCAGAATGGCAGAGGATATTCACATCGTGCATTGCGCTATTTCGGAGGTCGGCAAGCGCCTGAAGTCAACGCTGGCGAATCAGCTGTTCATTGTCTGCGACCGGAACGTTCGAAATCTGGCGGAAAAGATTGGAATTGAGTCTGATGGTGTGTTCGAGATAGATGCCACGGAAGACACCAAGGACATCTCCTCTGTTGTGGAGATCAACCGCTGGCTGATGGATGAAGGCGCTGACCGTAACGCATTGCTCCTTGGAATAGGCGGAGGAATCACTACCGACATCACCGGCTTCGCAGCTTCTGTTTATAAAAGGGGCATACGTTTCGCCTTTGTCCCCACAACTCTCCTGTCCCAGGTTGATGCCGCCATTGGGGGGAAGAATGGGGTCAACCTCGACTCCTTCAAGAACATGATCGGGGTAATCCGCCAGCCGGAGGCTGTGTTTATCTGTCCGGAACCACTTGATACACTGCCATATACTCAAATAGTCAGCGGAGCCGCCGAGCTTCTGAAGACTTTTATTATCGACAATTCAAAGTCCCTGTATGAGAAGGCTGTAGAGACCTTGTCCGGAATCAGAGAGGCTGGCGGGAATATATCAGGATATTCAGAGGGCCTTAATACTCTGATCGCCGAGGCTGCTCTCGTGAAAGCCGGAATCGCCGGACGGGATCCCTTCGAGAAAGGCGAGAGGAGACTTCTGAATCTAGGCCATACATTTGCCCATGCCATTGAGAAACTGTCCGGAGAGAAGATTTCCCACGGTGAGGCTGTCTCAATCGGAATCATCATTGCCGCCCGGCTGGCAGGTAAAGTAGGGGTAGCCGAGACAGGCCTTGAGAATCGCTTGAAGGCTGATTTCGCCGCTTGTGGGATGTCGGTTGAATGTCCTTTTGAAGTAGGGGAGATGACAAGCGCCATGTCTAAGGATAAAAAAGCCGAAGGGAGTATTATTCATTTCATCTTGCCTTATGGGATTGGAGATGTACGAGTCGTGGACATGTCTCCTGACGAGGCCACAAGAATGCTGATATAAATGATTTGCGTAACCCTCCAGAACCGCTCCCTAGAGGAGATTATTGATATTCTTGAGAACAATTCCCCGGTCATCCAGATGGCCGAGATCCGCCTCGACCGTTGTCCTTTGGATGAGGATGAGATATCAGAATTATTCTCATCGTCAGACACTCCATTGATAGCGACTTGCAGGGTCGCGGGAGACGGTAACGGCACTTGGGAAGAAGCTGAGGCTAAACTTCAGACAGCTATAGAAGCTGGAGCGGCTTTTATTGATCTTGAGATTGAGGCACCGAAAGAGATGGGCAAAAGACTTCGCCGCTTATGCAGTGAGTACGGCACCAGGATGATCCGCTCTTGCCATTTCTTCGATGGAACTCCTTCAATCGAGGTTTTGAGGGAAACCGCTGAAAGATGCCGTAAATTCGGCGGAGAAAAAGCGAAGATCGCCGTATCAGCCAGCTCTGAAGAGGATGTGGCTCGTGTGCTGTCTCTCTACGAAGATTGTGAGGAGGGTCGCCTTGTGGCTTTCGCCATGGGTGAGGCCGGGTGCTCGAGCAGGCTTGAATGCCTTCGCCTCGGATCGCCTTTCACTTACGCCGCCCTAACTTCGGAAGAGGCTGCCGCTCCCGGCCAGTGGCCATATTCAGAGATGACTGAAGCGCTGTACGGTTGTGGGCTTACGCCGTCGGAAGGGCAACCGCCGTCTCGCTGCGCTTCGCGCCCTATCCGGGAGAATGCTCGACGGTGGTCGCCTTCCGACGGCATCGTACTTCAGATGCCATCATCAAAAAGCTTCGCCCAACGAGCCATCATTGCGGCCGCATTGGCGGATTGTCATTCTGAGCGATGCCCTGAGCCCGTCGAAGGGCTAAGCGAAGAATCTCATCTCGACGGTTACACCCCTTGTGAGGATAGCGAGAACGCCCGAAACGTTGCGGAAGTCATTAATAATAAGACTATTCCTACTAAAATCCATGTCGGCGAATCTGGTCTGCTGACACGACTCATGATTCCTATCGTTGCAGCTCTGCAGAGTCGTGGGAAGTGTTCCCCTGTGGTTGAGATAACCGGTGAAGGAACCCTACTTGGACGCCCCCTCAAAGGCGCCACTGAGATAATGGCACGTTTCGGGACGGTTTTGAGGTCACTCTCGGAACAATCCGGAGAGATCAAAGTGCCGCTTTCGGTCCAGGGCCCTCTTCTGCCTGGAAAGGCGGACATTTCGGGTAAAGATGGATCCCAACTGATATCCGGACTATTGATGGCACTCCCGCTCCTGCAAGGCGATTCAGTTATCCATGTACATGACCCCAAGAGCATTCCCTACATGTTTATCACCATAGATGTGTTGAAGAAATTCGGCATCAAGATAGGTAGTGAGATGGAGGGTGATGAGGAATTCATGGAGACACAGGACTGGGGCCTTTGCACGGGAATAACATTCAAGATCAAAGGAGGACAGGAATATAAACCAGCCAGTTTCAGCATTGAAGGGGATTGGAGTGCGGCAGCCAATTTTCTGGTTACAGGAGCGGTATTCGGGAAAGTCCAGTTGAAAGGCCTTGACACGACATCTTTGCAGGCTGACATATCCATAATGGACATTTTGATGGACGCTGGCGCCAGCCTCTCGCAGGAAGACCCTGCCCCAGTCATGGCCGGCTCGACCGGCCATCCCCAGCCCGGAACCGGCATCATCACCGCCCAGCGCGCTCCATTGCGGGCTTTCGACACCGATCTTAACAATTGCCCGGATCTGTTCCCGATAGTCTCTGTGTTAGCCGCATTCTGCGGAGGTGTAAGTCATATTCTCGGATTCAAGAGACTGGCCGGAAAGGAAAGTGACCGGGGAAAGGCTATTATAGACACTTTGACCCAAATGGGTGTCGTAGTCTACTCTGAGGGCGATTTGTTGACTGTTGAGGGTCACTCCCTTGAGAGCCGCATTTTGAACGGAACGCTTTTGAGAGGAGGAGAATATACCTCTTATCACGACCATCGCATGGCCATGGCTTTGACCGTCGCCTCACTTGGAGCGGACGGCCCTGTCGTTATTGACGACACCGCTTGCGTGGCCAAATCCTTCCCGGGTTTCTTTGACACCTGGCGGCAGTGCTTCCTAAGCACTTAGCGGTATAGCGTTGCTGTGATTTGGAAATAGTTGATTATTAACAGAATAAGTAAAGTCCATCCCCCGAATAACAGGGGATGGACTTTATCTTATTACTTGATTGTTCGTCTGTTACAAATCACGCTTGCGTTGTGGGGCTATGACCTTCGGCCGCCACAGTGTGAAGAAACCGATCGAGATGTTGTTTTGACACGCCGGGAATCCGGGATAGTGTAAAGACCAAGGTACGATAATCTTCCCTGGACATTTCGTGGAAACGGAACCTTTTGTAATCCAAACCGGACTCAAGTGTTTTCTTTATCATCTCAAAATATACAGAATAATCCTCCCAGGGCTCGTAAATGTCGTGTTCGGATCCGGCTGAAGAATCGATAGTCAGAATGGCCTTATCCAGATCACCAAAATGAGAGATGAACGACTTTTTGTCGAGGAAAAAGTACTTGACTATAATGTAATCCACCATTTGAGCCCTCTCAAAAGAATTCAGGTTTTTGAAGATTCTTTTAAGAGTAGCATAATTAAGGATTTGGCCTCGTTTATGACACCTGTCAGCAATCGCCAAGGCTTGTCTCATAGCAAAACGTGATTGCCGTTTGACAAGCTTCTCTGAAAACGGGTGGTCTGAAAAGAAATACGGTATCAGCCCCCATTTATAGTCCATAACCGACTTGACCAACCGTCCCGCAGAGGGGTTGTTTGCGATATAAATCAAACAAGTTTTGTGGTATTTACCAGAAGTCTTCGGCACATATCCGCAAGGCATAAGCAGAGGACCGCTCAGATGGTATTCTTGATTATATCCCTTTGTGAAAATAGAACTCAAATCCCGGAGGAACGACCTGAACTCGCCCTCGGAATACGCTCTGACACAACCGTGAAGATGGTTGAACATGATGCAGAACAATTCAATAATCACATTGTGTCTTTTGGCCAAAACGCTGACAATCGTGTAGATGAAGAGATAATCCTCTATCCTGTAAAACAGCACATTTCCATTAAGTGCCTTGATGTAGAGGTGGTGGAACGAACCCTCTCGGTAAAAATGGTTAGACTTGAAGTTCATAGTTACAGTTATTACTATGCGATTATACAGTTTCTTTTCCTTATTTCCAAATTAGGGCTGTGATTTGGAAATAGTTGATTATTAACAAAATAAGTAAAGTCCATCCCCCGAATAACAGGGGATGAACTTTATCTTATTACTTGATTGTTCGTCTGTTACAAATCACGCCAACTTGCGTTGGAATGTGAGAAAGCTACCCATAAATCTCCCGTAAGACAGCCAGGGAGCGGATGTTGACGGAGGACTCGGTGTGGTACTCTATGTATTTCAATATGGATTCCGCGATGGTGTTGCGGTCAGCTCCTGAGAGTGGCAGGAGAAGAGCCTCCGCGAAAGGTCGCCTCAGAAGTTCCTCTATATGAGTGATATGCTTATCGGCGAAGGGGGCAAGACCAGCAGCATCCGGGTCGAAACCCAGGGCGGCGCATAGGTTAAGCAAAAACAAGAGATGGAAGTTGGCGAAGTCGCTATTCAATGCGTCTAGTGTCAGGATCTGGGACTTGAGCCAATCGGCCAATCCGTCCTCATTGGTCTGATCCTTAACCACTCGATACAACACCTCGCTCATGAAAAGCGTCATGGTGTTCTTGTGGATATTTCCCCGGATGCCATTCAAAGGCGTGACACTCACAAAGTTCCGGGCATACCAAAGGTCTGATTTCGGATTCTCCGTCACCTCGGCCTCAAGAATATTCAAAGGCAGGAACAAAGCCATAGCTGTACGGGGGCTGACTTTAACCAGAAAACCCCTTCGGCCATATTCGGAGCTGAGCGTGTGGAGCACGATCGAGCTTTCTCCGAATTTGGTGTGATTGATAACTATGAGCTCGGCCTTGGATTTCATGCGTCTTTAAGGAAGGCGGCCATGGCGCGGAGGGCTTTGCCACGGTGGGAAATCTCGTTTTTCTGCTCCTCGGTGATGTCGGCTGCGGTGAGTCCGGGATATTCGTCAGGAATGAATATGGGATCGTAGCCGAAGCCTCCCCGGCCAGACTTTTCCCTGGCTATGGTTCCGTCCATTATTCCTTCGAATTGATATGTCTCACCGTTGAGGATCAATGTTACCACGCTGCGGAACCGGGCCCTCCTTGTTGTCGTAGGGTCTTGAGATTCAAGAGCTTCCAGCTCTGCCAAAACCTTGTCCATATTCTTGCCGAAGTCTTTGGACTCACCAGCATAGCGCGCGGTGTAAACCCCTGGAGCTCCTCCGAGAGCCTCGACCTCAAGGCCTGTGTCGTCAGCGAAACAGTCGCATCCCTTCCTTTCGAAAATGAATTCGGCTTTTTGGCGTGAGTTCTCCTCCAAAGTGGTTCCTGTCTCAGGAATATCATCAGTCAGACCGAAGTCCATAGGGGTGTAAAGCTCGTATCCCTCGCCGAGAATCTCTGAAGCCTCGCGAAGTTTACCACGGTTGCCGGTGGCGAAAACGATTTTAGTTTTTTCCATGTATGCAAATATCCGAAAAATAGCGGGTTTATTCCTCTTTATTGGTTAAATTTGTGGATAATTAATTCGATAATACTATGGCAGTTGACTACGAGAAGGCGGGCGTTAGCCTGGAAGCTGGCTACGATGTTGTGAGAAGAATCAAAAAGCATGTCGCCTCGACTGCGAGGTTGGGGGTTATGGGCAATATCGGAGCTTTCGGCGGGATGTTCGACCTATCCGCATTGAATATCAAGGAGCCGGTCCTGGTGAGCGGAACAGATGGCGTTGGTACCAAATTGAAGATAGCCTTCGCTATGGACAAGCACGACACAATAGGCATTGACGCCGTGGCTATGTGCGTCAATGACGTGTTGGCCCAAGGTGCGGAACCTCTTGTGTTCCTGGACTATGTGGCCCAAGGGAAGACCCGTCCCGAAGTGGTTGAGGCTATAGTTGCCGGAGTGGCGGAAGGTTGTCGCCAAGCTGGGTGTGCCCTCGTCGGAGGTGAGACCGCGGAGATGCCTGGAATGTATGAGGACGGGGAATATGACATCGCCGGTTACACCACAGGTGTTGTCGAGAAGAGCAAGCTGATCGACGGAACGAAAGTCAAAGTAGGGGACGTCCTTGTCGGAATCGCTTCCACAGGAGTCCACAGCAACGGCTTCAGCCTTGTTCGGAAGATATTCGCTGACAATGAGTTAGATCTTAATAAAGCTTATCCTGAGCTTGGTACCGACGAGCCTCTCGGACTTGTGGCCTTGACTCCAACGAGGATATACGTCAAGCAAGTTCTTGACGTGATCCGGCAACTGGATGTCCATGGGGTGGCTCACATCACCGGAGGTGGCTTTGACGAGAATATCCCGAGAATCCTTCAAGAAGGCCAAGGAATCGAGATACACGAGGGCACCTGGGAGATACTTCCGATCTTCCACTTCCTTGAGAAGTACGGGAAGATCCCGCACAGGGAGATGTTCAACATCTTCAACATGGGCATCGGGATGGTGCTGGCGATGGATGCCGCCCAGGCTGGGGAGGCGATTGACATCTTGGCCCAACATGGCGACAAGGCGGCGGTAATAGGCAAGGTCACGGATCAACAGGGAGTTAATATTTTACATATTTGAAGCAGTATTCCATAAAATCTTGTGTTTAGTCTGAAAAGACTGCGAAGATTATGAGAAGGTTACTTAAAAAACTCCTGTCGGTTTTCGGCCCCTCGCTTATCGGGGCTCTTGGGTTCACAAGCTGTGATTTACCCTTTATTCCCCGTACCGAATACGGCACGCCTAACTGTGATTTCAAGGTGGACATCACAGTACAGGACGAGGCTGGCAATCCGTTGAAAGGCATCAAGGTGTCTCCTATATTGATATCCACTTATAATAAACTGAATTATACCGGAACCACGTCCACCGCGGAACATCGGGAAGAATTGGCTTCAATTGAGACAGACGCTTCCGGAAAAGCTTCAGGATCATATAATTTGTTTGGAGTCACAAAAGACATACGGGTAATATTCGAGGATGCTGATGGAGACCTTAACGGCGGCACATTCGCGAAAGATTCCATGGACTTCACGCCCGTCCAGACAGGTAAAGGAGACAATCATTGGTATTCTGGCGAATACACAATCTCAGGCACAAAGAAACTTAAGAAAGAATAATGGCAGAAGTTTCCCTCAGAAGAAGGATAGCGCTGAACATCGCGGCTTCGCTCAGGAAGTCCGAGACGGAGGGTTACCCTCTCCGGCAGCTCTTCTGGGAGAGCACTTTGAGGTGCAATCTCAAGTGCCGCCACTGTGGAAGTGACTGTAAGCAAGTCGCTAACACTCCGGATATGCCTAAAGAGGACTTCTTCAAGGTTCTTGATGGGATTGCGGCTCACACGGATCCCCACAAGGTTTTCGTGATCGTTTCCGGCGGCGAGCCGACGATGAGGGCTGATCTTGAGGAGTGCGGCAAGGGAATATATTCCCGAGGCTTTCCATGGGGAATGGTAACCAACGCTTATGGCCTGACTCCGGAAAGGTATCAAAGATTACTAGCTTCCGGCCTCCACTCGATGACCATTAGTCTGGACGGCCTTCAAGAGAACCATGACTGGCTTCGTGGCAGGGAGAACAGTTTCGAGCGGGCCTCCAAAGCCATCAAGATGGTCGTCGACTCAAAGGCGATCGCCTTCGATGTCGTGACCTGCGTCAACAGGCGTAATTATCAAGAGCTTCCAGCGATAAAGGAACATCTTATCAGCCTTGGACTTAAGGAATGGAGATTGTTCTCGATATTCCCCACCGGCAGGGCGGCCTTGGACCCAGACCTTCAGTTACCAGCGGATATGTTCAGGGGAATGTTGGACTTCATCAAGGAGACCCGAAAGGAGGGCCGGATCAAGGCCAGCTTCGGCTGCGAGGGCTTCCTGGGACGCTACGAGGGCGACGTGAGGGATCATTTCTACACATGTCAGGCGGGAGTGACAATAGGATCTGTTTTGATTGATGGGTCCATCTCCGCTTGTACCAGCATCCGTGCGGACTATCATCAAGGCAATATCTACAAGGATGACTTCTGGGATGTTTGGACTAACAGATTCCAGCCCTACCGTGACCGCTCGTGGATGAAGAAGGACGAGTGCGGCAGTTGCAAATGGTGGAAATGGTGCGAGGGTAACGGAATGCACTTAAGAGATTCAGAAGGCAAACTCATGCTTTGCCACATGAAGCGTATTATAGACAAATAGATAAATATGAAGAGAGCTTTAATCAGCGTGAGCGACAAGACGGGCGTGGTGGAATTCGCCCGTGAACTTGTATCGCTTGGGTGGGAGTTGCTTTCCACCAGTGGTACCATGAGGATGTTGAAAGAGGCCGGTCTGCCCGTGACGAGCGTCAGCGATGTCACCGGGTTCCCGGAGATCTGCGACGGTAGGGTAAAGACCCTCCATCCGAAGATTCACGGAGCCCTGCTGGCCAGGAGGGATATCCCTGACCACATGAGGCAACTGGAGGAGAACGGGATCGGCACGATTGACATTGTCTGCGTCAACCTTTATCCTTTCCGTGAGACTATCGCCAAGCCGGATGTGACGATGGAAGATGCCATTGAGCATATTGACATCGGCGGACCTTCGATGGTACGCAGCGCCGCCAAGAACTGGGAGAGCGTCACGATCGTGGTGAATCCAGAGGACTATGCCACAGTTATTTCCGAGCTCAAAGCTAATGGTCAAACCAGCCTCGAGACCCGTCTTCAGCTCTCCGCCAAAGCCTACACCCACACGGCCGAGTATGACATGGCGATCTCCACATGGATGCGTGCCCAGGCCGGTCTTCCCGAGAAGTTATTCCTTGAATATGACATCTGCCAGCCGCTCCGTTATGGGGAGAATCCTCATCAGGACGCCAAATTCTTCAAGACCCCCACAGAGGTTCCTTACTCATTGGCCACCGCTGAGCAACTCAACGGAAAAGAGTTGTCTTACAATAACATACAAGACGCCAACGCCGCCCTTAACATAGTTCGTGAATTCAAGGACAAACCATTCGCCGTGGGTCTTAAGCACATGAATCCTTGTGGAGCCGGTGTAGGAGAGACCATCGCCGAGGCTTGGACTAAGGCCTATGAAGGTGACAAGACTTCCATTTTCGGAGGAATCGTGGCGTTCAATCGCGAGGTGGATCTTAAGACAGCCGAGATGCTTAAGCCAATATTCCTGGAAATCGTCATGGCCCCATCATTCGCCCCTGATGCATTGGAGCTGCTTTGCTCCAAGAAGAACCTCAGGGTTTTGAAAGTAAAAATGGATGGTGATGTGACCAAGCAGATGGCTTGCGTCAGCGTTAACGGAGGCCTTTTGGTCCAGAACCAGGATCTCTCGATCTGTCCTCTTTCGCTCGACCAGTGCGTCACCAAGGCAAAACCAACGGAAGAGCAAATGAAAGACCTTGAGTTCACCTGGAAGATGGTCAAGCACGTGAAATCCAACGCCATAGTCGTCGGTTGCGGCGGCATGCTCCTCGGCGTCGGCGCCGGCCAGATGAACCGTGTCGGTTCCGCCGAAATCGCTCTGAAGCAGGCTAGCGCTGCCAGTCTAGATGAAGTTGCTTCGGCAGGCAAAGACTCGGAGCGAAGCGACGCAGGGAGTTTGAGGGGAACGCCCCTCAATCCCCCTAGGGGGTGCAGGGGGGTAGAAGAGGGCATCGGAGATGCCGGCGCCAAGGCGTTAGCCTTGGTGCTGGCATCCGACGCCTTCTTCCCGTTCGACGATTGCGTCACACTTGCCGCGGAGTACGGCGTCAAGGCCATAGTGCAGCCGGGCGGCTCAATCCGCGATGAGGACTCCATCAAGAAATGCGACGAGCTCGGCATCGCCATGCTCTTCACCGGAGAAAGACACTTCAAACATTAGAAATATATGGGAATCAATTCATTACTCCCTTGGAAAAACAGCAACGTCGAGATTGACAAAAAAGCTTTCGAAGATTTCAGGCGCAGAATGTCGGTGCTTTCAGACGCGAAAGTGCTTGTCGTCGGAGGTGGAGGACGAGAGCATGCCATAGTGGATGCCCTTTCCCACTCAAGCCACGTCGGAAAGATATATTGTGCCCCCGGCAATGCCGGAATAGCCGCCCAAGCGGAATGTGTGCCGATCAAAGACACTGAGATAGAGAGGCTTCTGGACTTCGTAAAGGAAAAAGGAGTGGATCTCACCGTTGTCGGCCCCGAGGCCTCATTGTCAGTTGGAATAGTCGACCTGTTCACTAAAGCGGGAGAGACCATATTCGGGCCTACGAAGGCTGCGGCCACAATTGAGTCCAGTAAGGATTTCGCCAAGCGGCTGATGGAAAAATACGAGGTTCCGACAGCGGCTTACAAGACATTTGAGGATTATGATGAGGCGCTGGAATATGTCAAGGAAGGCTCATTTCCTGTCGTTTTGAAGTACGACGGCCTTGCCGCCGGAAAGGGAGTGGTCATCGCCGAGTCTCTCGCTGAGGCGGAGACGGCGCTGAAAGATATGCTGCTCGATGACAAATTCGGCCACGGCAAAGTGGTTGTCGAGGAGTTTATGACCGGACCGGAGTTCTCATTTCTTTGCTTTGTCTGCGGAGAGGAGGTATTCCCGATGGTCCTTTCTCAGGATCACAAACGCGCCTTCGACGGAGATAAAGGACCCAACACAGGAGGCATGGGGGCATATTCCCCGCTACCTTTCATCACGGAAGAGGATTACGAATATGCCTTGGAGAATATCATGAAACCTGTGGCGGCGGGAATGGTCGCTGAAGGTTGTCCGTTCAAAGGGGTTCTCTATGGAGGTTTGATGAAGACCCCTCAGGGTATCAAGGTCGTTGAGTTCAACTGCCGTTTCGGAGACCCTGAGACCGAGGTGGTCCTGCCGAGACTTGAGACGGATATCTTCGAGGTTTTCTGCGCTATCGCTGAAGGGGGCTCGGCTCCGGAACTTCCTGAAGGAACTATAGCCATGGAAGGACTCACAGTTCCAGCATCAGCCATGATGCCTGATCTCAAGTGGTCCGAAGATGCCACACTGGGCTTTGTGATGGCCTCAAAGGGCTATCCTGGCTCTTACGAAAAAGGCTTTGAGATCACCGGCCTTGAAGACGCCCTATCCGATCCCGCCATCCGTATATACCACATGGGTACTAAACTGTCGCCATCCGCATTTTCGACCGCTGGAGGAAGGGTGCTGATGGTGGTTGGATCAGGAAAAGACTTGAGAGAGGCGAGGGATAAAGCCATGGCGGCAGTGCGAAAGATACATTGCGATAATCTTTTCTATAGGACAGACATAGGACATTGGGTTTTATAACGAACGAGACAAATGGTAATTAGTGGAAAAGAATTGGCGGCCAAGCTTAAGGCCGAGATGGCAGTACAAGTGGCCGCGTTCCCTGAGAAATACGGCAGGGTGCCTCATCTGGTGGTGATTCTGGTTGGGAACGATCCCGGAAGCCAGACATATGTGCGCAACAAGGAGAAAGCATGCGACGTGGTTGGCTTTAGGCACACCACGTTCAGGATGCCGGAGGAGACCCCCGAGAAGGAAGTCCTTGACAAGATAGCAGAGCTTAACGCGGATGACCTTGTGGACGGAATCTTGGTCCAGTTGCCTCTCCCCAGGCATATTTCCGAGACAAAAGTCATCGAGGCGATATCCAGGGAAAAGGATGTGGATGGATTCCACCCGCTTAACACAGCTGCGCTTTGGCAGAAAAGGCCTAATTCCTCATGTGTTGTCCCTTGCACACCTATGGGAATAATCAAACTCTTGGAAGCCGCTGATTATGAGATAGCTGGCAAGAAGGCGGTGGTTCTCGGACGTAGCCAGATTGTTGGTCTTCCCATATCAAAACTCCTTCTGGACAGGAACGCTACCGTGACCATCTGCCACTCCCGTACAAAGGACTTGGCCGAGGTCACCAGGCAGGCGGATATCCTTGTCGCCGCCATCGGCAAGGCCAAGTTTGTCACAGGGGATATGGTCAAGGAAGGAGCGGCCGTTATCGATGTTGGAATGGATCTGGACGAGAACGGTAAGCTTTGCGGCGACGTGGATTTCGCTTCCGTCGAGCCGAAGGCATCAGTTATCACACCTGTTCCCGGAGGAGTCGGTCCCATGACTATCTGCTGCCTGATGTCCAACACCATCCAGTGCTTCCTGGCCCGGATGAACGCATAGAAAGTTCACGCATCATGAATAGATTGGAATTCCTGAAGAGGGCAGGTGCCCTGGTCGCCGCCGGTTCTTTTTATCCGGTTTTGACGAACAACTTGTTCGCCCGTCCGATGGGGGCGAATGACCGTATCAATGTGGCGCTCATCGGCTGCCGCAACATGGGATGGGGAGACCTGAACGACGCTCTTCTCAGGCCCGAGGTCCGTTGTGTCGCTTTGTGCGATGTTGATCGTAAGATCCTTGAAGATCGTGCCGCGGAATTGGAAAAACGGACCGGTGTCAAACCTGACCTTTATGGCGATTACCGTAAACTGCTTGAACGCCAGGATCTGGATGCCGTGATCATCGGCACTCCTGACCATTGGCATTGCCTGCAGATGGTAGATGCCTGTGCGGCAGGAAAGGATGTGTATGTCGAAAAGCCGATTGCCAATTCAATAGGCGAATGCGACCTTATGGTGAAGGCCGCCAAAAAATACGGCAGGGTTGTTCAGGTTGGGCAGCAGCAGCGCAGCGCTACTTTGTGGAACAGCATGAAGAAGTACATTGACAGTGGGAAACTCGGCCGAATCGCCAAAGTGAATGTGTGGGCGAATTTCGCATATGCCCGCATCACGAACCCCGTTCCGGATCAGGAACCTCCTCAGAATGTGGACTTTGACTTCTGGCTCGGACCTGCCCCACAGCGCACTTTCAATCCTAAGCGTTTCCACGGGTCGTGGAGGATGTTCTGGGATTACGGTGGAGGCCTCATCACAGACTGGGGCGTTCACCTGCTCGATATGGCTTTATGGGGCATGAATGTGAAGGGTATGCCCAACCGTGTCATGGCATCTGGCGGCAACCACCAGGATCCTCTGAATTACGCTGAGACATTCGACACCATGTCCGTGGTCTACGAGTTCGATGATTTCATCATCAATTGGGACAATGTGACTATCGAGACCGGTCCATATAACAAGAATTATGGGGTGGAATTTGTGGGTGAGAACGGAAGCCTGGTGGCTAATCGTGAAAGCTGGGAGGTTCTGCCCTTCAAAGACAGGATCGAGCCTTTCCAGAGCCTGCCTGATTATCTTGACCACCGCGACCATCTGGCCAATTTCATAGATTGCATGAAAAAGCGCGAGATGAAAACCGCCTGTACGATAGACAACGGGGCATTGTGCGCCAAATATGCCCATCTTGGCAATATATCCGCCCGAGTTGGCTCGGATATAGTCTATGATGACGTCCGCAAGAAATTCAACAACAAGGACGCCAACAAGTTGTTTATCAAGGAATACAGGAAGCCTTGGAAACTGCCTGTATTATGATAAGACTTGCTCTTTAGATTGTTTTCCATATATTTGTATATATTCACTTAGCAAATTTGTTTATCATGAAAAGAACTTTCCTTCTTGGGATTATCTTCTCTGTGGTCATGTCCCTCCCCGGAATGGCTCAGGACAAAACCGTCAAAAAGATCATCGAGATCGGACAAACCGACAACCGGGTGATGGATCACAACAACCATCTGTCAAATTATATCGGTGGACGTCCGGTTGGCTCTTCCGCTTTGACTCATGCCGAGGCATGGGTCAAGGAGCAATTCGAGTCCTGGGGACTTGAGGTCATGGTTCAGGAAGCCGGCGAGATCAATGTCGGGTTCGATCGCGGCCCTTGGTTTGGTCGTATGCTCAGCGAGGACGGGATGAATCTTCATTTCGGAACTCCTTCATACACAGCTCCCACCAAAGGAAAACAGACGGGAATAGTACTTATCGAGCCTCATTCCAAGAGGGAGTTCGAGAGGATGAAGGGTGCTTTGAAAGGGGCCTGGGTTCTCCTCGACGCCGAGTCCAATGGAATGGCCATAGACTGGTCTGACAAAGCTAATGAGGCGAGGGCCGAGGTCATTAAGAAGAATGAGGAGATCGACCGCAAGAATATGGAGATTATGATGTACAACAGGACCCATCGCAATGAGACCCCGAAAGAGATGCTGCCTTACGAGAAGACGGTCGCGCCTTTCTACAAGGAGATGGTCGAGGCTGGAGTAGCCGGTTTCATCCGCTCGGCTAAAGTTCCTCTCAGGATAATGTACGACAGGGCCAACTGCTACAATATCACCATGGAGAATCTTCCTACGGTTTGTGACATCTGCCTGGATGAGGCCCAGTTTGACATAATCAAGAAGAAAGTCGAGAGAAAGGACATTTTCCAACTCGAGTTCGACATCCGTAACCATTTCTACCGCGGCCCTGTCAAGTACCACAACATCATCGGTATCATCAAGGGAAGCAAATATCCTAATGAGTATGTGCTTACAGGAGGCCATCTTGACGCCTATGACAATGGCGGCGGCGCCGTGGATGACGGCAATGGAGCCAGCCTCAACATGGAGGTTGCCAGATTGCTCGCCACTGCTGGTGCTAAGCCCAAGCGCTCAATCATGGTCTGCATCTGGACCGGTGAGGAATATGGCCTTCTTGGATCCAAGTTCTTTGTCGAGAACAAGACCGTTCCGCTTGAGAAGATATCCAACTACATCAACAGGGATGGCGGTCCTTTGATGTCCACGGGTGTCACCGTACCTCCGGCAATGTACGACGACTATGTGAAAATCTGTGAGCCGATCATGAACCTCGATCCCGAAGTTCCGTTCACTGTCAATAAGAGGGAAGGCGAGCCTCGTCCGAGACCCACTTCCGCCGGTGGCAGCGACCATGCTTATTTCGCCATGAACGGGGTTCCTACCATTGGTTTCC
>ONSC01000117.1 GCA_900320365.1 uncultured Bacteroidales bacterium | reverse complement strand
CTCGCGAACAAGCAGTACAACAAGAGCGCGGTCACCATCGTCCTGTTCATCATGCCGATGTGGATCAACGCCTTGATGCGCACCCTCGCCACGGCCCAGCTCTTCACGATGCTGGGCATCACCCTGGGCAAGGGCACCCTCCTGTTCGGTATGGTCTACGACTATCTGCCGTTCATGATCTACCCGATCTACAATGTGCTCCTCAAGATGGACAAATCCTATGGGGAGGCTGCCGCTGACCTTGGGGCCACTCCATCAGAGGTGTTCCGCAAAATCACCCTGCCTCTATCTAAGCCGGGAATATTCAGTGGCATCCTGATGGTATTCATGCCCACCGTCAGCACCTTCGCCATATCCGAGTTCCTGACTAACAACAAGATAAAGCTTTTCGGAACCATCATCCAGGAAAACATCAACTCCTCGATGTGGAACTATGGAGCCGCCTTGTCGTTCATTATGCTGGTTATTATTGGACTCACCACAATCCTGCTTGGAGGTGAGGACCGCGAGATTGAGGGAGGGACGCTGTGATGAAGAAGTTTTTCGCCCAGGCATATCTCTGGATCCTGTTGATCCTGCTTTACGCCCCGATAGCGTTCATCGCCGTCTACTCTTTCACTGAAGCGAAGGCATTCGGAAGCTGGACCGGTTTCTCCGGCAAACTGTACGCGAACCTCCTGACCGGGAATATAACCGGAGGACATGGGCTCGTGCAAGCGATAGAGAACACCCTCGTGATAGCTCTGGTATCCGCGACGGTCTCAATGATTCTCGGAACCGTCTCAGCGATAGGCATTTTCCACTTGAGGGGACGCAAGAGAAAGACTGTTCAATTCCTCAATAGCATCCCGATGATCAACCCAGATGTGATCACTGGTGTGTCCCTTTTCCTGCTGTTCGTGTTCCTCGGATTCTCACAAGGCTATATGACCGTCATCCTGGCTCATATCACCTTCTGCACACCTTATGTCGTGCTGAGCGTGCTTCCGAGGCTCGGTCAACTCAACCCGAACATATACGAAGCCGCCCTCGACCTTGGCGCGACCCCATCCCAGGCGCTCTGGAAGGTGCTGGTCCCCCAGCTCCGTCCCGGAATGCTCACGGGGTTCATCCTCGCTTTCACGATGTCTTTGGACGACTTTGCCGTGACCTTCTTCACCAGGGGCACGATAGGTCTCGAGACTCTCTCAACCTTCATTTATGCGGACGCCCGCAGGGGTGGCCTCACTCCAGAGTTGCGTCCTCTCATGACTCTTATATTCATTATTATACTCGTCGTCCTCGGCCTGATCAACACCAGGCAGGGGAAGGCCAATCAGCAAAACCATATCAATCTATAGGAAATGAAAAAAATACTCTGCATCCTCGCCGCGGCGCTTATGATCGCCGGTTGCTCCTCAGACAGGGAGCACATCCTCAAGATCTACAACTGGAGCGACTACATGGAAGAAAGCCTCATCGGGGATTTCGAGAAGTGGTACGAGGAACAGACCGGGGAGAAGGTCAAAATCGTCTACCAGACTTTCGACATCAATGAGACGATGCTCTCCAAGATCGAGAAAGGACATGAGGACTACGATGTCGTTTGCCCTTCCGATTATATCATCGAGAGGATGATCCGCTATGACTTGCTCCTTCCCATCGAGCAGGACTTCGGGGACACACCCAACTACATCAAGAGCGGGGTCTCCCCTTACCTGATGGAGCGCTTGAAGGAACTGAAGACAGGCGATGTGGACCCTACCCAGTACGCCGTTCCTTATATGTGGGGCACTGTAGGCTTCATTTTCAATCCGAAACATGTCGACCGTGATGACCTTAAGACTTGGGACGTTCTGCGCAACCACAAGTATGAGGACAAGATATTCGTGAAAGACGCCGCCCGTGACATCTACAGCCAGATCATCCAGTACCTGAAGAAAGATGAGATCGCAGCCGGAACCGTCACCAGAGAGGAACTGCTGTCCGTCCCCTCACAAGAGAACGTGGACCTCGTTGAGAACTACTTGATGCAGATCAAGGACCAGGTCGCAGGCTATGAGGCCGACTTCGGCAAGGACCAGCTCATCCTCGAGAGGGGCTGGATCAGCCTGAACTGGAGCGGTGACGGAAGATGGGCCCGCGATGAGGCTGAGAAGGTCGGAGTCACCCTGGACTTCATCGTCCCGGACGAGGGTTCCACTATCTGGTTCGACGGTTGGGTTATCCCGAAATATGCCAAGAACGTCAAGGCCGCCCGCTACTTCATCAACTTCATGTGCGAGACCGGCAATTCCATAAAGAACTGCGACTTTGTCGGCTATTCCAACTCCTGCGGAACTCCCGAGATGCTCGCCAACTATGTCGACGAGTCCTGCGAGCCTCAGGACCTGAGCTACTTCTTCGGCCCCGGGGCCGACTCTGTCCACATCGATCCCCTCCTCTATCCAACCAAGGAGGTTATCGCCCGCTGCGCACTCGAGCATGACTGGGGCGAGGATTCCGATATGCTTATCACCATGTGGTCAAGGGTTAAGGGAAGCAACGCCAGCGCCTTGACATATGTCATAATAGGCGGCATCCTGATTGCCCTCGTCGCCGCTGTGATTCTGACCCGCAGGAACAGGAAACACTCCTCAAGAGGAAAGAGAAGGAGATAACAATGGGTGTCACTGTCCGGGACGACAAGAAAGTAGTCGACAACCTCGTTGTCAAATGCTATGAGGTAGACTCAGCCCAAAGGCTGAAGCCCACCGCTTTCATGGATTTAGCCCAGGAGATGGCCTACCAGGCCGCCTCCGCCATGCGTTTCGGCTACGACGAGCTGATTGTCAATAATCTCGCCTGGGTGTTGTCCAGAATGCGTTTCCGCTTCCTCAAAGCCCCTGTCTGGGGAGATGAGGTCGAGATACGCACATGGCACAGGGGTGCGCTCGGGCCCTTCTTCGTGAGGGATTTCGAGTTGCTGGACCGAAACGGTGAAAGGATGGTCGAAGCCACAAGCTCGTGGGTGATCATCGATGTTGAAAGCAGGCGCATGGCGAGGCCAGAGGAGGTCCTTCCGAAAGAAGACACTTCCTGCCATGATTTCGCGATAGAGACTCCTGCCGGGAAAGTGATGATGCCTAGAGGGGTGGAGCCTGAATATGTCATGACCCATAAGGTGGCATATTCAGACATAGACCTCGTCGGACACACCAACAACGCCCGCTATGTCGCCTGGGCCATGGACTGCATGTACTACGGGGAGTCAGGAATAACGGTTGATGAGGTCGAGATTGTCTTCCACCACGAGGCCCGCCCGGGAGACGAGATCGCCCTATACAAGGCTGAGTCCGATGGAGCCACCTTTGTGGAAGGCCGCAGAGGGGATGCCCCGATCTTCTGCGCCAAACTTGGAAATATTTAATTATCAATATGTTTAAAAAAGCTTTAGTCGTTGTCATAGCGGCTCTTTCCGTGCTTGCGTCATGCCGCGAGGAGAAGGTTGACAACCTCAAGACAGGCGACCTTGTGTTCGTAGGAATTCCTATGGACTATTCCCTCGACAGCGGCTCGATGGACGCCGCCATAGCCAGCTCAACCGGCAACCCCGACAGCCTGAACCTCATCCACGTGGCGATCGCTGAGGTGGATGCTGAAGGCAAATGGATAATAGACGCCACGATCAAAAGAGGTATCGACCGTCATCCCCTCGACACCTTCATCACTGACTTCACCTTGAAGGACGGCTCGCTGCCAGTCTTCATCGTCAAGCGCCTAAAAGATCCCTCCAAGGCTTCCGAATATGTGGCCAACACACGGAAATATCTTGGCCGCCCATACGACCTCCATTTCATGCCTTCAGATGACTCACTGTACTGCAGCGAGCTTGTCAGGGACTGCTACGTCACCGCCGGCGGGGACTACATCTTCGACACTGTCCCTATGAACTTCAAGGACGCCAATGGAGAGTTCCCGCTTTACTGGAAGCAGCTTTTCGAACGTCTCCAAGCACCAATCCCTCAAGACCTTCCGGGCACCAATCCCCAAGACATGTCCAAGTCCCCAGCCCTCGTCTCCACGACGGTAAATTTGGCCGAATAACCTGAAATTCGTATATTTCGGAAAAGGACAACGAACCATAAAAAATAAAACGAACATGAAAAGATTGATCCTGACGGTTGTGGCGGCATTCGCGACCGTGGCGTCATTTGCCTGCACCAACCTCATTGTCGGCAAGAAAGCCTCCGTTGACGGTAGCGTCATCTGCACCTACAACTGCGACGGCTTCGGCTTCGCCTCTCCCCTCACCTACAGCGCCCCCGGGCGCCATGCTGAGGGCGAGCTTATCCAGCTCAGAGGTTGGGGCCCTTCCACCGAGAAGCGTTTCATCAAGCAAGTCCCCTACACTTTCGGTGTTGTAGGCCTGATGAATGAGAACCAGGTCAGCATCGTCGAGACCACCTGGGGCGGCCGCAACGAGCTCCGCAACCCTGAGGGTTACTTCGATTATTTCACCCTCATGGCCATCGTGCTACAGAGAGTAACCACCGCCCGTGAGGCAATCGCCTGCATCCACGAACTTGTCCAGGAATATGGCTACAACAGCACCGGAGAGTCATTTGCCGTCTGCGATAAGGAAGAGGCCTGGATCATGGAGATAATCGGAAAGGGTAAGGGCAACAAGGGAGCCATCTGGATCGCGATGAGGGTTCCTGACGACTGCATCTGCGCCTATGCCAATTCCAGCCGTATCCAGAAATTCCCTCAGGCCAAGAAGGTCGACAAGAAACTCGGATTCTACGTGGCTGATGGCGGAAACTGCATGTACTGCGCCGACGCCATCTCCTTCGCCAAGGAGAAAGGATATTACGATGGCCCTGATGCCGACTTCAGCTTCCGCGAGGCATACGGCCCCATGGATTTCGGCACCATCCGCTACTGCGAGGCTCGTGTGTGGAGCTTTTTCCGCCACCACACCGATCCGGCCGAGATGGATAAGTATCTCCCTTACATTGACGGGGATATGAGCCAGATCGACCACCTTCCCCTTTGGATCAAGCCCGACAAGCCCGTCTCTGTCCGTGACATCATGGAAGACATGCGCGACCACTACGAGGGCACTGCCCTTGACATGACCGCTGACATCAGCGCCGGTCCTTGGGCTTCACCTTACCGCAACCAGCCCGTCAACTATACCTCCAGCGACGGCACCGAGATGTTTCGCGAGAGGCCCATCGGCTGCCAGCAGAGTGGAATGACCATGGTCTGCCAGATGAGAAGCTGGCTTCCTGACGCCGTGGGCGGTATCACCTACTTTAATATGGATGACGCCTCCATGGTCGCTTATGTCCCTGCATATTGCGGAATCAACAGGGTCCCGGATCCTTTCCGCAGGGAGAACAACAGCATGAACGAGTTCAGCACCGAGAGCGCCTTCTGGATGAACAACTTCGTGGCCAACATGGTCTATCCCCGCTACAGTGCCATGATCGGAGACCTGAAGGAGGCTCAGAAAGAGCTTGAGGACTTCTATGCCAAGGATCAGGAGGAGGTCGAGAAGAGGGTCGCTGAGATGACTCCTTCCGACAGGACTGAGTACCTGACCGCCAAGACAATCTCCTACACTGACATGATGATGAAGCGTTGGGATAAGCTGGCTAAGCTCTTGATAGTCAAGTATAACGACCAGAGCATCAGGCCTAGTCAGAACGGTGAGATCGTCGCTGGCCGTCCTGGCCCCGGCTTCCAGAGGCCGACCGTCCCCGCCTACTCCCCTGTCTTTGTTGACGCTGTGAAGACCGCCACCGGCAACCGCTACGTCAAACCCCAGGAAGGCAAGATCCACGAGCGGTAAAACCTGAGCTACGTATTACTTTTACTCCCAGGAGATGAAAACACCTGATTTCATTCCCTGGGAGTAAATTTTATACTCTGCAGGCAAGATACCGCCCCATTCCTTGCCTGCAGAGTATCCCAGCCGAACCCAAACACAGCCTGTTTCAACCCAAGTGCGTAGGTGGTGCCATCAAGCGCTTTAGTTATAGGTTTCTTAGAGCATAAAAAAATGTTTCTGTTTCTTAGCATTATTTACGTTTTGTTCAGCCATATTTGTGTAAACCAAACGTATTACGCTATGAGAAAGAGAGAAAACATGTCAGCATTAGTGACAGCTAACGAGGTAAGGTCGAGAATAATTACTCTTCGTAACCAACCGGTGCTAATTGACGCAGATGTTGCGGAATTATATGGAGTACAAACAAAAGAAGTAAATCAAGCCGTGAGGAATAACCAATACAAATTCCCCCTGGATACACATTTCAATTAAACAAGCAAGAAAAGAATGAGGTGGTCAAAAGTTTTGACCACCTTAAGAAATTGAAATTCAGTAAGGTAGTACCGACAGCGTTCACTGAACGTGGTTTATATATGCTTGCCACCATACTTAAAAGTGAACAAGCCGTGACTACCACACTTGCCATCATTGACACTTCACAAAATAATTCGCAACGAAATATGATACCCATGTGCCGCCTGGTGGTGCAGATTTCGGGACACCGGGCGGGGTTTGGCGGGGAAAGAACCGCTGAGCCAGCTTTCTGCCATTCAATTCGAGCAAAAGCCGGGCACGAGGAGGGCCTTCCACCAGAGACCCCGCAGCGCCCGGTCTTTAGCCGCCGGAAAGCGTATACTCCGGAGGCGGTGCAGCACCCTTTCGGATCCCTACCCATCTTTTTGCCAAAAAATGATAGAAAGATGCTATCATTTAGCTATCTTTGCAAAAACAATTGACAATGGGAATGGTCATGACAACAGTGCGCCTTGAGAAAGGAGTCAAAGAACAATTCGACTCCCTCTGTAAGGCATTCGGAATGAGTGCAAACACAGCATTCACCATATATGTTAATAAAGTCATAGAGGAAGGGAGAATCCCCTTTGTGATAGGAAAGAGCGCTTCTGACAGCAAAGACATCAGCTTGCTTGATCGCCTGAGCGGAGCATGGAACGATGGAGTGTCGGCGGATGATTTGTCTGCTAAGATTCGGTCTGGACGGTCTTTCGGCAATACAAGAGTGATTGAGGATTATTGAATTTGAAGAATGTATTTGCTGGACACTAATATCTGTATAGAGTTGCTTAAAGGCAATCGGTCTGTGCGGGCGCATGTTGAGGAAGTAGGGCCTAGAGACTGTTGCATTTCAGAGATAACAGTCGCCGAGTTGTATTATGGGGCATATAAAGGCGAGCACTCCTTTGAGAAGAGGCAGGATATACGCTTTTTATTGGAATTATTTGACCTTATTGCGATGGCTCCTTGCTTGGCTGTGTATGGGGAGATGAAAACTCTTCTTGAGCGCAAAGGAGAACGCTTGGATGACTTCGACTTACTGATCGGAGCCTCTGCCCTTGAGGCAGGTCACTGCCTTGTGACGAATAACACGAAGCATCTCTCCCGCATCCCAGGTCTCAAACTGGAAGACTGGCGCTAAAATCTGACTGCCCAGATATTTCGATTACTCTCAGGACACGCCCTCCCCCACTTCCGTTCCCTGGGAGTATATTTTATACTCTGCAGGCAAGATACCGCCCCATTCCTTG
>ONSC01000231.1 GCA_900320365.1 uncultured Bacteroidales bacterium | reverse complement strand
TCGTGTGCTTCGGGCTACACTACCTTATCAATAAGGTTCCGTCCCAGATGCTGGCCCATTTGACTGCGAGGGTGATATTTTTCGCTCTGGCCGGGGCGACCCTCACGATGTGGATCGAGAGGATGCTCATCAAGTTTATCTACGACACCTATTTCCGCTCTGATTCCGCCATGCGTGTGTTCATCTATGGCGTGCGCGCCGGGGGAATAGGGCTCGCTAAAGCTATCGCAGGGGAGAAACCCATGCGTTTCCATCTCGCGGGTTTCATCTCCCATGATAAATCCCTTCATGCCAGCGGTACCCTCCTGATGGGCAAAAAGGTCTACGACGTGGATGAGAATCTTCCCCGGGTGCTTTTGGCCAGGAAGATCCAGGCTGTGCTTGTGGCTCCAGGAAGGATCGAGCGTTTCCGTGAGGACACGGCCCTGCAGGATTATATCCTGGGGAGCGGGGTAAAGATTTATTTCTCCCAGAACGCTGTCCAATGGGACAAGAACCAGATTTCCGGGGCTCCTGTCCTTAATCAGGTCAGTGTCGAGGATCTGCTTCCGAGGGATGAGATCGTGATGGATATGGACTCGGTGGCCGATGCTTTGAAAGGCCATAAGGTGCTGATCACCGGCTCAGCAGGTAGCATCGGCAGTGAGATTGTCCGTCAGGTGGCCTCGTTTGAGCCTGCGGAGATGATGCTGATAGATTCGGCTGAGAGTCCTCAGCACGATATCCGGCTCATGATGAGCAAGGAATACCCTTCGGTCAAGGCGACCACACTTGTCACCAGCATCACCAACTCCGACAGGATGGAGGCTGTGTTCAAGACTTTCCGTCCGGATTTCGTTTTCCATGCCGCCGCTTACAAGCATGTGCCGATGATGGAGGACAACCCCTCCGAGAGTATTCAGAATAATGTCTTGGGGACTAAGATATTGGCGGATCTTTCTGTCAAATATGGCGTACGCAAGTTCGTGATGATCTCGACCGACAAGGCTGTAAATCCCACGAATGTGATGGGATGCTCCAAGAGGATTTGTGAGATATATGTCCAGAGTCTCAACAAGGCCGAGGTGGCGGGGAAGGTCCAGGGCAACACCCAGTTTGTCACCACCCGGTTCGGTAATGTGTTGGGCTCCAATGGCTCTGTCATCCCTATATTCGAGAAACAGATCAAGGATGGCGGTCCTGTCACTGTGACCCATCCGGACATCATCCGCTACTTCATGCTCATTCCAGAGGCCTGCAAGTTGGTCCTTGAGGCTGGCACAAAGGGCAATGGGGGAGAGATATTCGTTTTCGACATGGGTAAGCCGGTCAAGATCGCCGATCTCGCGAAGAGAATGATCGAGATGAGCGGCGCTAAGGGCGTGGAGATCAAGTACACGGGGCTGCGTGACGGTGAGAAACTCTACGAGGAGCTGCTTGATTCTGAAGAGACGACGAAACCCTCGTTCCACGAAAAGATCCGCATCGCCGAGGTTCGGGAATATGATTACTCTGAGGTCAAGGAGAGGATTGACGAGCTCATCGCCATCTCCCATGAATATGACGACTTCAAGACCGTGGCGGCGATGAAACGTATTGTCCCTGAATATGTCAGCAACCATTCAGCCTTCTCTGTGCTGGATAAATAAGCGACCGATCGGATATGTGGCCATTCTCGAAGCGACTGACTCTCTCATCTTCCCATATTTTCGAAGGTTTCACTGATTGCCATTCTCACATCCTTCCTGGGGTTGATGATGGGGTGAAGCACATTGATGAGTCCCTGGCCATTCTGGCTCGCTATGAGGAGATGGGGATCAAGTCAGTCTGGCTGACTCCTCACATCATGGAGGACATTCCAAACACTCCGGCTGACCTTCGGGTAAGGTACGAGGCTTTGCGCTCGGCCTACAGCGGTCCCATCGAGCTCCATCTCGGGGCGGAGAACATGATTGATAATCTGTTCGAGAAACGCTTGGAAGAGAATGACTTCCTGCCGATGGGCCCGAGGGCTGACCATCTTCTTGTGGAGACCTCGTATTTCACTCCGCCTTATGGCTTCCATGGTATTCTCGAGAAGGTGAAGTCGATAGGTTATTTCCCTGTCCTGGCCCATCCTGAGAGGTATGTTTACATGTCTCCTAAGGATTATGACCGGCTGAAGGAGATGAAGATACTCTTCCAGCTCAATCTGTTCTCCCTGACTGGTTATTACGGGCCCGCCGTCAAGTCTGTCGCTGAGACTCTTTTCAAGAAAGGTTACTACGACTACGCCGGCACGGA
>ONSC01000074.1 GCA_900320365.1 uncultured Bacteroidales bacterium | reverse complement strand
GCAAGGTACGCACCCAGCCTTCCACGGTCCCGTCCTCACGGATTGTCACCTCGGAATCCACCGCAGGACCACTTTCTCCCTGACGATTTCCTATGTCAAAAAGCAAATGAGGAACCTGCCCTTCCGGGAAGGTGAAACGCTGGTAAGCCACTCTCTTCGTGGCTGTCACCTCCGCCTTGATCCCATAATCGTCCAACCATACTGAATAATATCCCGGAACAGCGGTCTCCCGCTCGTGACTGAATGATGAACGGTAACCTTTTATTGTCCCATCCAGACTACCGGGAATGGTTTTCAGCGCACCTGTGGTCGGCATAAGCACTATACCGCCCACCTGGAACTCATGGAGGCAAGGGAAGCCTTCTATCGAGGTGTGGCGATAGTCATAACCGGTAGCTTCCCAACCGGATTTGTTACCATAACTACCATTTGTTGAAGGGCCTGGCTTGGCCAAGCCGAAAGGAAGCGCTCCTGGGGCCACATGGAACCAGCGGCAATGAGCGCTGCCAATCAGGGGGTTCACATATTGTGATAGGTTCTCCTTTTCCCCCGCGACTGTCTCAGCAGCCCATGCCTTCAGCAGCTTGATCGCTTTACAAAGCACTCCGGCAGAGCCTTTAAAGGCGGCGGAGCCGCTTGGCACGTCACCGGGAGCATACCACTCGTAGAAGTCCCCGTTAACTATGACACGGTCGATCATGGGACGTATTTCCTGATATGCCTCAGCCACGAAACCATTACTGACAAGCTGCTGGATCATCCTGCCCCCAAACCAAGTCCAGTCTCCCCCATTCTGGTATTTGAATGGATCTGCCATCCACCCCGGGTAGAAACCAGAAGGATATGTAGGATATACAGTCAGGCCAATGGAAGGCATTCCAGACTCCTTGACATTGGCGAGCATATCAGCGTTGACCTTCGCGATCTCATCCTTAGTCAGCAAGCCCGCCTCAATAGCAACTGCGGTACCTCCATGATAATATATCCTGTCCTCGTCAAAGTCAACCTCATCAGGCCTTCCATCAGGATAAAGATGAGGGATGAAACGCCCTTTGCCAGGGTTCCATAGATACTTCTTTATATTCTTGGAGAATCTGTCATGAAGTTCCTTCCAACGGGCCTTCTCGGCGGGATCGGCTGTGAGCGCCTGCAAATCCCTGAGAGCTATGACCATCATTGCATTGTCATATACATCAATCGTGACGCATGACCCAGGCCCTATGTCGACACAGTTCACAGGATCGTTCTCGACGTCTCCCCAATCTGCCGTGAGCGCCCCTGTGAGAAGCCCGTACTTGCTGTCATATTCCTCCCGCAGAAGATATTCCATCGCGTCGCTAAGCCTTTGGTATACAGTCTTTCCTGCCATTTCCTCAGAGAGGAAGGCTATGTCTCCTGTCTTTTCCGCATACTTACGGACGGCCTGGACAAGGGATGTCTCCTGATCTGTCTCAACCGTGTTCTTGAATCCGACGTGTGAAGGAGCGTTATCCGAATAGTAAGGATTCGGGTCACCCCAATTAGAGTTATCCTTTAAAACATAGCCGTCAATTATCTCACCATTAGGTTGTTGTAGAAGTAAGAAATAGCTGAGGGCATTCTTGACATCGGAAGGATCAACCACTTCCAGGGAAGTCTCTATGAAAGTGTTCATATCCCTGATCCAGACCTCGGAATAGCCGCTTCCGGCATTGTACCCTTTGGATAGAAGCACCTTTCCCATATCTACCACTTTGTCTAGTGTCTTATCGGAAAGAATAGCCTTCGCCAACTCGAGGTCGCTATCGTTCCAAGAGGCACCATTATCACGTGAAGAACATGAAAGCAATGCGGTTAGAATAGAGACTAATACTATAACTCTTGCGGTTAACTGTTTAATAATCATCGCATGTAATTATTTATTCTAAAAAACCGGGCGCCATATCAGTTCTGATAAGGCGGGACAATACCATCATCTATCAAGTGACGAAGAATATCCAGATAATCTTTTGAATACCCTTTCGCCGGATTCCCGAACTCTGTCATCAACTCCTCCAGGCGATACGCCCCGTCCCTCTCCTTAATAAAGCCTATTAACATCTCCGTCGTCGAGTCGCCATGACTGTCAGAGCCTGACTTCTCGCGGCAAATGTCACAGGTGCCGCAGTCGACAGTGTCGGTCTGGCCGAAATAGCGGAGCAGGTAACGAGAGCGGCACTCGTCTGTCTCAGAGGCATATTCCAGCATCGCCCTGGATCTAGCCTCGTAATTCTCTCTTAACATATTGTACCTCTCCGGCATGAGGTCCACATTACCTGGCCGCAAACGGTCGTGATGAAGGAAAACGACATCCGAATGAGCCGCCGGCACATAAGAGATCACGTGCTCCAGTGACATGGAATACAACAACTGCCGGAGCCCGGGCACAGTCGTGCCGATCCTTGCGGAGACATATTCCTCATCGATAGTTTGAAGGAATGAGAATACACCAGGATATGTCCGCATCAGGATATCCAGGAGAGACACCATATCCTCGCTTGGTAAGTCTATGTCATACAACGACTTCCGATCAACTGATATTTTCACCTTTGTCGGGATGTCCACCTCTTCGGAATACGTCAGGTGCCCAGCTCTCTCAAGGTATTTCAAGGAATGGAAAACCGGTGCCCTCTGGAAACCAAACGCTTTGCTGAAATCCTCCAGGGAAAACTTCAGCTGGCGTCCTATACCGGCGTCGTAAGGAATCTCGAAGAAAGCGTGGAGTTTCTGGTATATGTCCCCGATAAACTCCAGGGAAGGGAACGTCACGCTCCCGATCTTGGCCAATCGACGGGTGTCTATCCCGTTCCAAAGCAGCAACGCGTAAGAACGTTTACCGTCACGCCCGGCCCTTCCCGCTTCCTGGAAATAAGCCTCCGGGCTGTCCGGAAGGTCATAATGGGCCACAAACCTCACGTCAGGCTTGTCTATTCCCATGCCGAAAGCATTCGTGCAGACCATCACCTGTATTCTCCCCACCTTCCATGCCTCTTGGCGTTCACTTCTGGCTTGGGGGCCTAGTCCGGCATGATAGAATGCCGCACTCACTCCCTCTGACTTGAGCATAGCTGTAAGCTCCTCGCATTTGGCCCGGCTCCGGGCGTAGACAATGCCGCTGCCGGGAACGCCCCGGCAAATATTCAGAATTTGTGAGTTCTTATCCTCGATATGCCTGACGACATATGTGAGATTCGGCCTCTCAAAACCGCTTTTAAGCACAAGCTTCTCCCTGAAGGCCAGTTTGTCCATTATGTCATCGGCTACAGAGGGTGTGGCAGTGGCGGTGAGAGCGATCACCGGAGCGTCAACCCGTTGGCGAAGCTCCCCGATCTTGAGGTAATCCGGCCTGAAATCATAGCCCCATTGCGAGATGCAATGCGCCTCGTCCACGACTATATAGCTGACATTCAACACATCCAGATAAGACTGGAAGAGACGGGTACCTATCCGCTCCGGGGAAAGATAAAGGAATTTGTAGTCTCCGTAAGCCGCGTTGTTGAGCGCCAAGTCCACCTCATGGCGTGACATCCCGGCATGGATCGCCAGGGCCCTCACTCCCCTCTTCTCCAGATTCAGGACCTGGTCCCTCATCAGGGCGATCAGCGGGGTCACAACAAGCGTCAAACCCTCCGCCATGATCCCTGGAACCTGGAAACAAACTGACTTCCCACCACCTGTCGGCAAGATCGCCAACACATCCTTCCCACCAATGGCGGCCATGATGATTTCCTCCTGCATCGGGCGGAAACTATCATACCCCCAATAATCCTTCAGCACTTCTGCCGGCGACATGTCAATTAAAATGTTTAAATCGTTTTATAACAATAATTTGCGAGTCTCAATGGCAAATAATTTGCAGGAAAATATTCTGCGTTCACAAATGTACGAAATTAATCGCCATGAGGGTTGATGAATGCGCGTTTTTTCAGTAAATTCGCGGGCGTTTAAAAAGGAATAAGTTTAACTCAATAAATTTTCTTTAATTATGTCAAAAATGGAATTACGCAAGTACGGTATCAAGAGAGTGAAGGAGGTCCTTTACAATCCCACCTACGAGGTTCTCTACAACGAGGAGACTAAACCAGGCCTCACTGGCTTTGAGAAAGGACAGGTTACCGAGCTTGGCGCGATCAACGTGATGACAGGTGTGTTCACCGGCCGTTCCCCCAAGGACAAGTACATCGTGATGGACAAGAACTCCAAGAACACCGTTTGGTGGAACACCCCTGAGTATCCTAATGACAACCATGAGATGTCCGAGAGCGTTTGGAAAGAGGTCAAGAAATTGGCTCAGGATCAGCTCTCCGGCAAGAGGCTTTTCGTGGTCGACGGTTTCTGCGGCACCCATAAGGACACCAGGATGAAGGTCCGCTTCATCATGGAGGTCGCATGGCAGGCCCACTTCGTCACCAACATGTTCATCCGTCCTAAGAACCAGGCCGAGTTTGACCAGGCACCCGATTTCGTAGTCTACTGCGCTTCCAAGGCAAAGGTTGAGAACTACAAGGAGCTTGGTCTCCGCAGTGACACCTGCGTCGCTTTCAACGTCACCTCCCGTGAGCAGGTTATCCTCAACACATGGTACGGTGGTGAGATGAAGAAGGGTATGTTCTCCATGATGAACTACTACCTTCCTCTGAAGGGCATCGCCGCTATGCACTGCTCCGCCAACACCGACATGAATGGCGAGAACACCGCCATCTTCTTTGGTCTCTCCGGAACCGGCAAGACCACCCTCTCCACTGATCCTAAGCGTAAGCTTATCGGCGACGACGAGCACGGCTGGGACAACAAGGGTGTCTTCAACTTCGAGGGCGGCTGCTACGCCAAGGTTATCAAGCTGGACAAGGAGTCCGAGCCTGACATCTACAACGCCATCCGCAGGGACGCCCTCCTTGAGAATGTCACTGTCGACGCTGAGGGCAAGATCGATTTCAACGACAAGAGCGTCACTGAGAACACCCGTGTCAGCTACCCGATCTACCACATCAACAACATCGTCCGTCCCGACAGCCACGGACCCGCCGCAAAGCAGGTCATCTTCCTGTCCGCCGACGCTTTCGGTGTTCTTCCTCCGGTCTCTATCCTTGACTCCGAGCAGACCAAGTACTACTTCCTCTCTGGCTTCACCGCCAAGTTGGCTGGAACCGAGCGCGGTATAACCGAGCCCACTCCGACCTTCTCCGCCTGCTTCGGCCAGGCCTTCCTTGAGCTCCACCCGACCAAGTACGCTGAGGAGCTTGTGAAGAGGATGAAGAGAAGTGGCGCCAAGGCTTACCTGGTGAACACAGGTTGGAACGGAACCGGTAAGAGGATCTCGATCCGCGACACCCGCGGTATTATCGACGCCATCCTCAACCATAGCATCGACAAGGCCCCGACCAAGAAGATTCCTTTCTTCAACTTCACTGTTCCTACTGTTCTCGAGGGAGTTGACACTGGTATCCTTGATCCTCGCGACACCTACGCCGATCCCGCTCAGTGGGAGGAGAAGGCCAAGGATCTCGCCGGAAGGTTCATCAAGAACTTCCACAAGTACGAGTCTAATAAGGCCGGTAAGGCCCTCGTCAAGGCTGGTCCCCAGCTGTAAAGGTTAACAACATGCCTGTAGACTCAGGCCGTGACTAAAAGAAGAGCAGGTGCCGGTTCAGCACCTGCTCTTCTTTTATTCTCCTTAATCTGCCCTGTAACACCGTGTCACATGTCCGTAATAACCGGACACATGGTGCGTTTTGAGGGGGTAACCGCGCTAGATGTCCATCTTAATCGGACACATGGCGCACTGTTTTAACCAGGACGACGGGACCGATTAGTCCACTGTCCCGAAGCTGGGAGCCTGATGGCGGGTAATTGGTGGTCCATGTCTTCCTATCAGCTTCCGGCTGTTTGGAATCGTAGGATAAACGGTTGAACCAAGTGTTGGTGACTTCAATAAGAAGGTCATTCTTGCCTTTCTTGATATAATCTGTCACATCCACCTTGTAAGGATAGGTCCAGACAGACTGAAGACGCTTCCCATTCAGTGTGACCTGAGCGATCTGTTCAACATGTCCAAGATCGAGTTGATAGCGCTCTCTTTTACTTATCTTCCCAACACTAAAGGAGGTCTGGTAAGTCATTGTGCCACTGAATGCTTTAGCCTCATCAGAGATGGGTAACTCACGCAGAGGCTTAAGATCACTAATCTCTATTGGGGAATCCATGCCCCATCCTTCCGAGATACTCAAGGTCCATGGCGCGTTCAGCGAATAACTAGTCTCTTCACCTATGGTCTGTACCGCCCTGGCTTTGACCTTCTTCACGACAATGAAGCGGGTCTCAGTCCGGGCTAGAGAAAGGCGTATTCTTGTACGTCCTCCTATTGTCTCACTTGGTATACGTTCTATCTTTCCATCCACTGGATTCCATATCTCCACGTTGCCTTTAGCTCGCAGAGTGACATCACCTTCAAAGCCAGAGCCTTTTGGAGCGCTTACAAAATACCAGTCGGCACCTTCCGCTTGACGGTGAGACCACATCAATCCCTCCGCCTTCAAATCAGGTTCGATCTGGAGCTTCTCCAGGGCTTCTCCGATAGACATACCGCTGAGAACCATTCCCTTTCCCACAGGATGCGCACCCTTCTTCTGATAACTTCCCCATAGCGTTTCAACCGCTTTGTCAAAGCGCTGCCTGGATGTCTCAGGATCTTTTAAAGTAGCTAATCCCTCAGGAATATCACCGACCAAAACAGCGCCGGCCTCAACCAATTCCACTAAACTCTCGAGCGTTTCCGGCAGGAACCTGCGAGATTCCGGCAGCCAGATGAGACGATACCTTAATCCCTCTGGAGTTTCTATACACCCATCTTTGACCTTTAATCTATTAAGCAGTACATCTGGGTTGCAATAATCATATTTATAACCGTCAGGGAAAGGAGCTTCCTGGTCAGGCTTGTGATCAATCTCATCGCCTAGATACCAAAGCACATCCGACACGGGCTTTCCCCGCTCCTGCATGAAAGAAGTCCTGGCCATGCAATCGTTGAAATCCCGCATATGCCGCCACCAAGTCTGCGCCCTGAGGAAAGGCGTGCCTATCCCGTCTCCGAAGGAACTTCCGGGCACTAACCGGTCTGGGCTGGGATTATGAGTGTAGGCCTGGTAAATCAGGTAGCTGACACCTTCGATGCAGTTCTTGTTCGCGGTCTCTTTCAGAACGCTCAACTGCTCATCCCATGTCTGCTGCATTGAGGTGAAAGCCTCTGCCGCGATCCTAGGCTTCCCATACAGACGGCCAGCCGAGACGGTGGGCTTTATCGGTTTGAAATTGAATGTGCCCACAAAGACCTCCGGCTCATGAACCCAGAACTCGCACATTGGTATGTCGGCATACTTGAAATATTCCATGATATCGCAAGGGAACACATCGCCACCGGAAGTCTCGTAGGTCACAGTCAGTTTCTTTTGATGGCCCAACTTCGCCATTTGCCCATAGAACTTATTGACTACCAAGTCATTTATAGTGGAGCGCCAATCACGTAGAAAACGAGCCGTCATCTCTGGATCCTTTACGACGTATCCCATCAGAGCAGGCATCCAAGGACGTAAATCATACCCCGCCACACGAGCGAACTCTTCCTCCATCCCTGATGTCCAGGTCTGCGTCTCGCATTCCCAACTATCCAGCAACATGCCGTCGAGAAGGCCATTCAATGGACCATCGGCCAATCTCCCGATATACCCGGCGAAATGGCTGTCAGCTCCCTCGGTGCTGAGTTTATTACACTCGAATCCAGTAGCCTCAGGAGGGGCAGGAGCATTCTTCTTGCCGGTATTAACATGCCCTATACGAAGAATAGTCCAGTCGCCCTCTGGCAATGACGCTTTCAAATGACCTGAGGAGTCCATAAATGAGGTAAGATCCTTCACCTCATTCACCCAACTTTCCGGACTTTGTTTTATCCCATCATTGTCACGAATAATACCACGAAGACACCATCCCGCCTCTGATTCCCATCCGTTTTTGCGGGCATGGGAGAACAGCCGGAAGGAGTTGATAGCCGCATCCGCATGTGTATTAGCGATGGTTAGCCGATAGTTTCTCGTACGGCTCACCTCATCGCATGCCAGAGTCAAAGGACGGTCATCTTGCCAATTGCTTTGTGGCCACTCGACATCGAACAATAATTGAGTGGTTCCATCAGGATAGATAGCCTCAAGTCGTCCATGTATACCCGGATCATAGCAGAACCAGTGATTAGTGAACTGCACACCTGTGAACTCCACCGTTCGAATGGGCTCATCGCTTTCAGTTATAATATTGAATACATGAGGCTTGTCAGTTGTGGTGACACCAAGGCCCCTGATCGGTCCCGGATATATCTTGTATTGAATCTCGCCTGTGGACTCTCCCAAAGGAGTAGGAAATGCCAACACCATAATGTCATGATAGTCACGCCATTCCTCAGCCGCATCAACTGAGGGTGGCAAGGTGATATCAGCAACGGATTTCGTCATGGTCTTCGACCACACAATGTGGCGCATGGCTTTTTCTGGCGTTATCCAAGGCCCTCCAGCCATAGCCCATCCAGGACAGTTCTGCAGTGTGAATCGCATTCCTAACCGATGAGCTTCCTCAGCCGCATAGGTCACAAAATCCTCCCATTCAGCACTCAGGCTAGGAATCTGTCTCACCCCAGGCCATGCTCCTCCCCTATTGCCAAAGAACATCTGAACACCCGAGAAACCAGCTTCATGAATAGCTTCAAGGTCAGCGTGGATCCCTTCTTTCGACAGGTTTCCGCATAAGCAGTCAACCCATATCTCGGGATAGAAAACCCTCGGTGGACGGGCGAACAAAGACTGATCTGCCTCGCGGAAAGGGCGTTCCAATATTTTAGGGGAAGGAAGAAAAACATCTGCGTCTCCAGGTCGCACCCCTCCCGAGCACATTGTAGCCGCTAAAGAGGAGCAGATAATAAGCAAGCCGATATACGTCCTTGGTTTCATGGCTGGATATCGTGAGGAAAGACGCTATTCGGCGATGATCAAGAGACCCTGACCTATAGGGACGGTGATCTTTTCGCCTGGTCGCCAATTGCCTTCTGTTTGGAAGTTCTCGATCGCCGGAGCGTGAAGAGTCACTTTAGAAGGATTGAGACCAAGGGCTCCCCAATCGATTGAGAGAGTGACTTCAGCGTCAGAGTCTTCCCAAGTGGCGATGGATATAAGCGTTCTCTCACCCTGCCGACGATAAACTGTGGCGAGCGTCTTATCGGAACCCGTCTTGACAGGGTTGTCTTTCACCCAATATCCGATCATCTCAGAGCCGGCCATCCCAAAGGAATCCCAAAGCTTCCATAAGGGACCATTATTGACCCTCGGACTACGTCCAGTCATACCGTAAAGCATTCCGCGCCAAGGGTTTCCACCGCCTTCCAACATCTCTCCCATGAGTCCGTAAGGAATTCCGGACACTTCCACAAGCCAAAATTCAGGCGGGAAATCATAGTTGAAATATTCCCCGAACCAGAGTCTGTCAAGATAAGGGAAATGCTCCAGATAAAGGTTGGCGCTGTTGGCGAATCCGTCGCGGGTATTGTATTGGTTGGCCGAGTGGAGATCAATCAAGGCTCCAGGGTTAGCGCGATCTAGAATCTTCCTGATCCTCTTCATCGTCATCCGGTCGAATGCCAAGTCGTCGATGTACACACCATCTATCCCGACATTCCTTACAAGCCAATCAAGCCCCTCGAGATAGTAATTATGCCAACGTGAGACTCCCGTGTTAACTATAGCGGCATCCTTAAGGGAATATACAAACCAAGCGCCGATGTAATCCTGGTCATAATGCTCCTGCAGCCAGGAATAGCCTCCACCAGGACCCTTTGAGAATATCTCATCCCCAAGGCTTCTAAGGGCGAATATCTCCACGCAGCTGTTTGAGAGCTCACGGACAGTGTCATAAATCTTGACCTTCATTCCCCTAGCATGTGCCCCATCTATATAAGCCTTCATCTCCTGTGGACGAAGGAAAGGATAGTTTATGAAAGGATTAATACCTGTGGCGTGATGGATGTTCAGCACCGTCGCCCCAGCCTTGCTGACATTCTCCAGAAAGTCATAACTGTGGTGATACCTCTCCCTCCATTGCTTGTCTGTGTCGATAGTACGGAAGGGAGTCACAGCGATATTGAAGTAATAATGGAGATTCTCTCCCTTGTTAACCTGGCTTTTACAGGAATATGCATTTATGAGCGTACCACCATCAGTGCCGGTTATATCAATTCCTCCTTTCCCGCCGTTGCACCAGGAAGCAGGCATGATCAATGGTTTCTGGTGGTAGAAGTTCGTGTTGAGCGGGCGCTCATACTTGTCGTCATAGAAGCGCAACTGTATACCGGCGTTGACATCGCCAACCCAGGGGCCATCCTGATTCTTCTCCACATCCCACTTCCAGTGAAGATCCTTAGGGCAGAAACCTCCTTTCTCCCCAAGCCCCATCATATACCGTCCAATGCCGGAAGCCAGATGAGTCCTTAGACCTATATCCCCCACCGAGACATCCTTTTTGGCCACCAGAGT
>ONSC01000156.1 GCA_900320365.1 uncultured Bacteroidales bacterium | reverse complement strand
CCTTCAATAGCGGCGCGGTGCTTGATCCTCTCCTTTATCATCTCGTCGGGGATCATAAGGGACACTACACCTGTGACTTTCGTGTCTCTCTTGGCGAGCATCTTGTCGAGAGCCTCGGCCTGGGCCGTGGTGCGGGGGAATCCGTCAAGAAGGAAACCGGAATATCCCTCAACCGTGTCGAACTTTTTCTCGATCATTCCCTCGACGATCTCGTCGGGAACAAGCTCTCCGGCTTCAATCAAAGCCTTGGCTTTCAGCCCGAGCTCACTGCCACTCGCCATCTCTCCTCTCAGGAGGTCTCCGGTCGAGATATGGCAGAGGTTGAACCTTTCCGCCATTGAGGCGGCTTGGGTGCCTTTGCCCGCACCCGGAGGGCCGAAAAGAATGTAGTATTTCATGTTATTATCCAAAACGTAAATATCCTTGATATTCCTCCCAAGTCCGTCATAGTCAAGGCCAAAGCCCACTATGAAATCATCCGGGATCTCCATCGCCACATAATCGAGCTTCTGGTCCAGCTTATAGCAGCCGGGTTTGAGCAGCATCGTGCAGATCTTCGTCTCGCTGGCCCCGTTGGCCTCCATCATCCTGACCAGATTGGCGATGGTCCTTCCGGAATCCACAATGTCCTCGACAATGATCACCTTCTTCCCTTTAACGCTGCCGGTCATGCCGATAATGTCACGGACCTCGCCGGTGGATTGTGTTCCCACGTAGGAGGACAGTTTGACGCAAACGATCTCACAGTTGAATGACAACCGTTTCATCAACTCCGCCGTGAACAGGATGGATCCGTTGAGAACGCAAAGAAGGACAGGAGCCTCCTCAGAGTCTTTGTAGTCCGCATTAATCTTTTCAGCCACTTTGTCGATGGCTTTCTCGATCCGGTCGTATTCGATGAAGGGACGGAAAGATTTGTCATGAAGTCTGATGTTGCTCATAAATGTTTGTTTAAGATAAATACAAAAATAGCCAATCCTTATAAAAAACAGAAATAAACGTCCACACTTTTTTATACTCCCTGATTATTTGATTCCAGCCTTGTTATATTCGCGAAAACCTCGTCAGATGAAAAACTTCAAATCCATTCTTACCCTCACGGTTATCCTTGTCCTGCCTTTGTCCTGCGTACCAGTTCCTGTTCCGGCGCAGACAGGAGATTACATCGGGAATATGCTTGTGATAACAGGCGCTTCCTGTGAGGAAGAACTTGATGAGCAGGAGATTGAACGCTTCTCAGGCTTTCTGTCGCACCCTCTCAGACTAAACGGATCGGGGAAATCAAGGTTAGTCTCAAGCGGCCTTTTGAGTCAGTATCAAGCGGCCAGCCTGGAAGAGTACCGCAGCCGTTCGGGGGATGTCAGGTCTTTCTCGGAACTCGCTTTGGTCGAAGGATTTGACGAGGCTTACGTCGCCGCTTTGGCTCCTTTCGTGACTCTTGGTGGCGGCAGTGTGACGGGAGCGGCAGGGAATATGCCTGGAATAAGGCATGAAGCTCTTCTGAGAGGGTCTGTTAAAGGTGCTGAGGCCAACTACGGTCTCAAGTATAAAATCTCGTTCCGGGAAAAAGCATCTGCCTCCCTGGCTGCCAGATCATACTATGGAGATGCCTTGTTCCCGCCTTCCTCATGGTCAGGGAATATTTCCATTTATGGGAAGCGCTTGTTGTCCAAAGTTGTGTTTGGGGACTACAATATGCGCATCGGACAGGGGCTGTCTCTTTGGAGCGGGATGTCACTTGGAGGATTCTCATCTTCATCTTCTTTCTCGAGGAGACCTACCGGTTTGTCACCGGCTTGGTCTTGGTCTGGAATCGGGAGTCATAGGGGAGCCTCCGCTGAGTTGTCGGCAGGTCGGTTCTCATTTGTTCCATTTGTCTCATTTCCTGGGTTGAGGGAGAGGATGGCAGGTAAGATAAAGAGTAGGATAGTGATGATGCCAGGCACCTTTTGCTCATGGGGCGGCAGGAATGGGCAGATTGGTTTATCGGCGTGGTGGACCGGGGAACACGGAAAGGTCTCCGGGGATTTCCGCTGGAATCTTTATGGTATAGATATATTCGGAGAGGTGGCTGCTGATATCGCCTCAGGGGCTATGGCTGGGGTTCTTGGTTCATCTATCTCATTGGAAGAGGGATGGAGGGTCAGCGGAGTCGCCAGGATATATCCGTCCACCTTTGACGGGACATGGAGCGGAGGCGTCAGGAGCTGGACTAAAACCTCTGACGAGAGGGGAGTGGCGATAGGATTGGAGAGATATGGATTGCAGTTCACGGCGGATTTGGGCATCAAAGATTCTGACAAGACTCGTCGTCAGGTGAAGCTGTTCGCGAAGGTCCCTGTCCAGATCACTCCAAACGCTGTTCTTTCTTTCAGATTTACAGGCCGTTATCGCCCCTATGAGAGCTATCTTGTGTACCGTACGGGATTGAGAGCTGATCTGGATTGGTCATCCGGGGGAATCTCGGCGAGGTATGGGGAATCAGATGCTGATACTTGGAAGGCGCGTTTCAGGTTGGAGGGATTGCTTTGCAAGTCGCTATCTGGCCTTACATACATTGAGCTTGGGAGGAAGGCTTCCAATCTGAGCGCTTATCTGAGGGGAACGCTGTTCGTCGTGGATAATTGGGATGACAGGATATACTCGTACGAAAGGGACGCTCCAGGAAATTTCACTGTACCAGCGTATTACGGAAGGGGAGTCGCTTTATCATTCGTGGGTGGTCACAAGTTCCGCCAATGGAAGAAGAGAACCCTGAGGGTCTACCTCAGGGTCTCCGATATCTCTTATTTCTTGATGTCTACACCAAAGCCCTCTGTCCGTGAAGCGAGAGTCCAGGCGGTCATGGCTATCTGATTATTTCGGGGGGATCTTGATTATCTGGCCTATCCTCAGGTGGCTGTTTATCCCGTTGTATTTCATCAGTTTGTCAGCCGTGGTGCCATATTTCTTGGCGATGTTGTAGAGATTGTCTCCTTGCTTGACTTTATATGTCGTCGCCTGTCCAGAGGTCGCCTGTGGCTTTGATGAGGAAGTGCTGGACGTTGTTTTCGGTTTGGTGGCGGAGGAACTGGCCGTGGAGTTGGAAGTGCTAGATGCGGGGGCTCCTCCCTTATAGATGACGAGTGTCTGGCCGACTCGTATCGTAGTGCCTTTCAGGTGGTTCCAACTTTTGAGCTGGTTCACCGACACATGGTATCTAGCGGCGATTTTCCCGAGGTTATCCCCGCTCCTCACCTTATATGTCGTCCTGTTGGCGGTTGTTGAGGTGCTGGCTCCAGAGGAACGTGTCGTGGGCTTTGAGCTGATAAGAGTCTGCGGATTGAGCAGTTCTTCAGCCCTGTGGGTATAGAGGGAATCCTCGTTGGCTATGAATGCACTGGTGTAGTTGAACGGGAGTCGCAAGATGTATGTTCCGCTGTTACCGGGGATCACATCCTTTATGTATTGGGGATTGAGATTCTCGAGCTCCTCGACTGAGATGCCGACAAGGTCGCTGATTTGCTGGAAGTGGAGGTTTCTTCTGATCTCAAAGGTGTCCACCTGGACAGGCATCTGCGCGTTATTGGGAGTCAGCCCATATTCCTTGCTGTACCTGAGGGCGTACATGGCTCCCACAAAGGCCGGGACATATCCTCTGGTCTCTCTGGGAAGATAGTCATAAACGCTCCAGAAATCCCTTCCACCGCCCCTGCGGATCGCCTTGTTGACATTGCCAGGGCCGCAGTTGTATGAGGATATGGCGAGGTTCCAGTCACCGAAGAGGCGGTAGGAGTCCTTGAGGTACCTTGCCGCGGCGTCAGATGCTTTGAAAGGATCAAGTCTTTCGTCCACGAAGGAGTTGATTTCCAGCCCATAGCTCTTGGCTGTCTTGGTCATGAACTGCCACATGCCTTTCGCTCCAGCTCTCGAGACAGCTACAGGATTTAAAGCCGACTCGATAATCGCCATGTATTTAAGCTCGTCCGGAAGGTCATACTGACTGAAAGTCTCCTCGAAAATCGGCATATAATACTGGCATAACCCCATTATATTGCCCATTTTAGTGGGCATTTTCTCGGAGTAGAGCACCATGTAGTTCCTCACAGTCTCATTGAAAGGCAGGGTGATGAAAGAGTTCATGCCCTCAAGCCTGTCCCTAAGCACTTCGTCTGAGACGTTGGAAGAGAAATGTACGGAGTCCATGTTATATCCCTCACCATTCCTGTCATTTTTGACTTGCCGGTGGAGATACCAGATATTCAGGAGACTGTCTGTGAGCTCGGGGCTGTAATCCTCGGGATTGAGTCCGGCAGCGCTCTTGTCATCGTTTTCCTCATAGATGCTGAGCATTTCTTTAGCCAGGCTGTCTTTGAGGATGATGTCTTTTTTCAGCTCCTCTATGACTGCATTCATGGAGTCAATCCTCGAACGGAGCTCAGTATTCTCCACTTTGTACCTATTCCTGAATAATTTGCTTTTCCTGGCTTGGCCTGCAGCTGTTGGTGAGAGCGTCAAGGCGAAAGCCAAGGCGAGTAGAAATATTATGAACGCTTTCCCTTTCATGGCGTATTCATTTAAAAAGTGAAGCCTATTTTCACTCCCACAGCGTTGTCGCTCATGAAGCCACCTCCGGAATGTCGGGGGGCTATGGCGTACTCATTACATGGCGTGATAATAGTGGGGCTCACACTCATTGTGAGATCGTCATTGACCTCAAAATCCTGCATATAAGAGAAAACATTGGCATCTATGACCTGCAGCAGATAGCTGCCCACTATGGCCACGACAGAATAATCCCGGAATCGTCTGAACACATTCCTGTAATAGAGAGCCCTGTCGGCCGGGATTAGACCCTCGTATGTGCCTTCCTCCGCTGTCGCCTCGTTATGTATCCTCTTGTATCTCTTATAGTTCTTGTTGTTCACAGCCCAGTAATGGTACGAGCCCACTATGGCTCCCCAATAGATGGGAATCTTCCAATACTCTCCGTTATAGGCCTGCCCTAGACCGGGCACGAGCAAAGAATATAGAGTCGCCTTTCCGGCTTGACCCTTTATGTCACGCTTGTAGTTGACGACTCCGTCCATGAGTGTTCCCCAGTAAATCAGTCCGGCTCCGGCAAACATGTATGTGGCCATTTTCTTGGCGTCCTCGTCAACTGTCAAAGTGGTCTCAGGATCGCTCTCGAACGCGAGTTCGTATGCGGATTTTGAGGCCTTATACTGTTTATGGTACTTTATACCCATCCCGATCGTGGCTCCCAGTCCGGCGTAAGTGATGGGAATCTTCCAGTAATGCTTATTGTAGAACTGCTCCGCACCGATGAACACCGTGGAGCCGGCGAACATTGAACCGATCTTTAAAGTGGAATCATGATGGGCGACGCCATGAAAAAACTCC
>ONSC01000096.1 GCA_900320365.1 uncultured Bacteroidales bacterium | reverse complement strand
ATGCGGACCGGATTCCAATGAATGTCGTAGTTGATAAGGTAATCGCAATCCTGGAGGTTCTGTCCCTCGGAAATACAGTCTGTCGCGATGAGAACCTCAATTTCCTCGTTGATATTCGGATAGACAGACGCTTTCTCCTTGGAAATAGGGGAGAAGAGGGTTAGGACCTTGTTGAAGTCCAGCTTCTCTTTAAGCTTGAGCGTACTCCTTGCCTCGACATCACCGGTTACGAGGGCGGTGTCCATATCGTACTTCTCCTTGATAGGTTTGGCCAGGTTATCATAGAGATAGACTGCCGTGTCTGAGAAGGCAGTAAAGATGATTACCTTCTTGTTGTTGCCGTTGATAGGATGTGCGAACTTATCCCTGAGGTCTCCGATAAGTGTCTGGAGTTTGCTATCATGCTCGGGGGTTATGTCCTCCAGAAGAAGCTTAGTCAGTCCAAGCGTATCCAGATCCTTTTTGAGATACTGGCGCCAGGAATCAGTATCCATATCCTCAAGCAGAACCTTGCCCTTCTTTGTTCCGATGAAGGCATCATTGTCGCCATCCTCGATATCAAAATCGTAGCCGCTGACCTCTTCCGTCACGATGAACTGGTCATGCCGGTCAATCTGCTTGATAGTCTTATCGATCAGATCCATCACACGTGTCAGAGTCAGGCGGAAGGAATTGACAGAGCTCTCCAGGCGTTTGAGCATGAGGATACACATCAAACGACGGATACCCATCTCTCGGCCCAGGGAGGTCAGACCCTCGGCCATCTCCGGATCCACATACTTGCTCAGTTTACTCGGCAGGATGAAAGCTGAGGGAGTGTAGATATACAGGTTCAGTTCCTGGAGTTGGGCAAAGATCTCGTTGTAGTTAATCGTGCTCTTCAGGTCTGTCAGAGGCGGACGTCTGGAGATAGGAGCCAACCTGGTCGGGAACTTGCCGATGGCAGCGGTATCATAATAAGCCTCGATGTGCTTACGGCTACGGGCGATGGTCACGCTATCAAGCACCTCGAAGAAATCGAAGCTGAGCATACCAAGGAGGCGCTCCGTAGTACGCTGTTCGTTCGGGAGCTTGGCCCAGTTGTTATACGCCTTCTGTGCCTGACGAAAGATGTCATCCAGTGAAGCCTCTGTATTGAGAAGGCTGTCCATTCGCTGAACGTCGCCCTCGTAGGCAAGCTGAAGTTGGTTCTTTAGATCATTGAACCGGTTGTTCACCGGAGTGGCGGACAGCATCAGGACCTTAGTCTTCACTCCGGCTTTGATGACTTTGTTCATCAGACGGAGGTAGCGGTTCTCGCGAGGATCCTCATCTTCATCGTTTCGGGTGATCTTGCCGCCGTTGCGGAAATTATGAGACTCATCGATGACAACCAGGTCATAATTGCCCCAGTTCACCTTGTCCAAATCGATGCCGTTGGAATAGCCACGGGTTCTAGACAAATCGGAATGGAAAAGCACATCGTATGACAGCCGGTCTTTCGCAATGGGATTGGTCGTATAATTGCTGCGATAGGTCATCCAGTTGTCGCAAAGCTTCTTCGGGCAGAGGACCAAGACGGACTTGTTGCGAGTCTCGTAATACTTGATGACGGAAAGCGCAGTAAAAGTCTTGCCCAGACCGACGCTATCTGCAAGGATACAACCGTTGTATCGCTCCAGCTTGTTGATTATGGCTAGCGCCGCATCCTTTTGGAAGTCATAGAGCTTGTTCCAGATCTGGCTATCCTTGAATCCTGTCGCCTCGTTGGGCAGAACATCCTCAGAAATGTCCTCAAGGAATTCATTGAAGATGTTATACAGCGTGACAAAATAGATGAATTCCGGAGAATTCTCCTTGTAGATGTTCGAGATATGGTCAATGATCTGCTCGGTCACGTCCGAGAACTGATTATCGTTATTCCACGCCTCGTTGAAAGCTCTCAGGTACTGCTTCGCATTCTCCCCGTCAATGCGCTGAACGTAATTCATAAAGTTGTTTCCCCGTTCGCATCCGAGACCAGTGGTCGTGAATTCATTGACCGGAAGGTAAGTAAAGTTCTCATTGCTGCCCGCAACGGAAATGAATCCCATCATCTGCTGGGGAGTGGTGTTCGACTTGAACTTGACCTTTTCCTTGATCCACTTGGCGCACTCGATGGCAATGGCCTTCTGAGTAAGCTGATTCCTCAAGCGCACCTCGAATTCGGAACCATACAGCGTACGTTCGCGGTTGATACGGGGAATGAAGAACTCACGACGTTGTTTGGATTCACGTTCCTGGACGAATGAAGGGGCGGTGAAGATGAAGCGAAGCTCATCGATGTCCTGCAACTGTTCCTTCAGTTCATTGAAGGCATAGATTGAAAAACATGCGGCTGCGATACTGACCTTGGAGCCCTCACCTATAGTTACGCGGAGATTGTCTACGACCTTATTGTTGATGTTGTCAAAGAAAGAGAGGGTAGTGTCAGGGAAGACACTGTCCGGAGCGGGAGGCGCTGGTGCTTCGTTCTTTCTATGGACCTCGATGACCTTCCCCAGATGGAATTCCTCGACCCAGAACGCAAACCGGGGAACACCTTGGGCGTCTTCCCTGATGCCTTCCGGGTGGAAAGAGAAATCGACCACTTCTACGATAGCCCTGTCACGCTGCTTGGCATAACCGACAGCCAAAGCCAGGTACTTGTACTGACAAGGGAGGAATGGGAAGCCGCCATCCACGATGTCATCGACATAGTATTCCTTCGAGAAGTCCTTGACAACATCCGGATTCAGCTTGAATTTCGTAGCCGGATCCTTGATGAGGTACTTGTTGGCAGTAGTGCCTTCCTTGACTTCTCGATACTCAATCTTTTTCGTCCCAGCTATGATCTGGTCGAAATAGACCTGCTTTATGGGCAGATAAAGAGTATTCTCTTTATTGGGGGCTTCCATTATGTAGTTCTGGTTTACTTGCTTAAACTACAAATTTAACAAAATTTAGAGTTGAATCCATCTTCAATGGTGATTTTCTGTATCTTAGGGCTTATCGATATTTATTCAAAGCAAGCAAAATGCAAGCGTAAAATGGTATCTTTCAGCAGTTTTAATTCAATGAGGTTATGCGGGGTTTGAAGTGCGGAGATGTCATGATAACTGTGATCCCCCTTTCTTCTTAACCAAAGATGTGATTAGTGCAATCCAGACTATGGCACCATATACAAGGATTCCTCCTAACGAGCCATATCCGACACCTTCCGTAATACCAAACCACTCCACATATCCCACTATCATTCGGGCCATATCAATGAGCAGGATTGCATAGAAACAAAACATCAATACGCCCAATAGAGCATAACCTCCTTTTTCGCTATGATAAAGCATATAGGCTGCAATCACATAAATAAGCACAATCACCGTCCAGGTGATGTAATAGGCAATTCCATGCATGTTGAATGACTGTTTTGCTTTCTTTTGCGCCAAAAATAAGTTGGGATTGTGCCAAATTGTGATACAGCACTGAAATAAACGCATAAAACATAAGATTATATATCGCTGAATGAATCTGGTTGACTATTTTGGATGCGTTTATAACAATCTGAGCATTTGAGTCATATCCATCTTTGCGAACTTTGTCCACGTATCACAAACCTCATTGAGTATGACAATATCAATCAAACAAGACAACCTCACCATAGCAGTGGAGTTAGAGGAAGACGGTTTCGAAAAAACCGTCTCATGCGAAGAGCTTCTGCTCGCTGCCTATGACATCATTAGCCGAGTCTATTCGGACAAGGCTGTGGTGAAAGCTTATTTCAGGACAGACCCGGACGGGATGAGGGAACGGGACAACAATGACCCGATCCTGAAAATGTGTCCTTATTAACAGAAAAGGCCCCAGTGATGGGGCCCAACTCTTGTAATAAGAATAAACAAATGAACCTATCTTGACCTATGGAAAGTCTGTTTCTCTTCCTCCTGGGTTTCCTTTGCAGCGCGTACTTCAGCTGACTGAGGCGAATTGGCACCATGCATTGGTCTGAACTGTGAATAGTCAGCCTTCTCACCCTTCTCCATCTCTTGCTCGATTGCTACCAGACGTTGGTTGATCATGCCGGTACTGCGTTTAACATCTCCTAGCACGGTCTTCAGAAACTCAGGTCCTTCCCGGAGTGAACCGAGCCAGGACTTCAGATACGTCGCACTGTCGTTCTTGATGTGCTTGCTCAGTCCATGCTGGCTGGCGATAACGGCCGCTGTGAGTTCCGCTATGAGTTCTTCCTTGGCATATTCTGGGGAGCCGAAAGGATGTTTCATGTCACGATTCAATCTCGCTTCCGCTCCCGTAGCATGGGCGCATTCATGTAGAGTGTTCGTTGCGAAGGCTTCTCCATCGACGAACTGCTCACGGGTCGGGACGACAATGTGATCCTGAGCAGGGGAGTAGTAAGCCTTATCCCCCTTGACCTGATTGATAGGACAGAAGAAAAGGTTGTCATCAATCATCTTGTCGATTGCCGGATGGCTCTTGAGATCCCCTTGGTGCTGGATCTGTCCTTCCGCCATTGCCTTGAGTTTCTCATACATCTCCGGGCGTGTCAGCTCAAGATTTGTTTGGGCAGCGACATTGAACACGTTGTAGACCTGGAGTTTCGGATAAACCTTGTACTTGGCCTGATCTTCCCGAGACAGTTGCTTGTAATCGTCGTAGGGGATCTTCTCTTTCGTCTCCTTGTGGATCACGGTGAACGTTGTCATGAATACAGGGAACGACTTCTCTCCCTTATTGACGCTCACCTGAGGCAGTTTATTCCCGTACTTGTCCCGGGCGGCAAGGACGTTCCCTTGCTTGTCCTTGACGAAGTTCAGGTTAGTGATACGGTCAAAGGTACCCCAGACTGGGATATCATACCCCATCTTCTCTGCCTGCATCATCAGCATCAGGGAGTTACCGCCGTTGTAATGGCGCCCGGAGAGGTTCTGGGGAGGCTGGGTTGTCCCCGGAGTGAACCAGGGTTTCTTCCAGTCTCCCTGAAGCGTCTCAATCTTGTCGATCATCAGTTCAGCGAAACGGTCCAGCGCCCTGTCGGCTGCTGAAGGACCGTCGCTGTTGTATTTCTTGTCAGTTGCCATAGCCGCCTATTGATTCGTGTTCTCCCTGATCCATTCTGAAAGCGACTCCACTCGGCAGTTGATGCTGGGATTGCCCTTGAATATCTGGAGTTCCAGTTTTCCGTCTACCTCGATTTTCGCTTTGGGGACAAGCCATTCGGGAGTCTCTTCCGAGAAGTCGATGAAATGCACCCAGATGTAGGAATACTGCTGCTCACCGATCTTCTCGGAGCTGTAGGCATCGAATGTTCGGAAAGCGCCTTTCTTGCCCATCTTCTCAACGACCTCTTTGCTGCCGAGTGTCCCGCGGAATTGGACCTCTCCGGTGATGGAATCCGCTCCCTTCGGATTCAGGGACAGCCCATCGGCAGAGAGGTTGAAGTAGGTCGCGTCACCGATTCGTTTCAGTGACAGGATGCCCTTGAGCTTGACACGATCTCCTTTGGACAGTGACAAGGTTTCGTCGTCATCGCCGTCACTTGCAACACTGATGTCGATGTTCTTGGATTCCTGGTTGTCCTTCACGAGGACGTTCAGGCCGAAGGTGACGAACGGCTTCCCGTCACGGCCGTTCTTGAGTTCAACGGGACGGTTGACGGTCCCGATGACAGTTACATTGCATTTGATCATGATCTTGTTCTTTTAATTGTGTTGTTGTTCATTGAATCCATCGCTTCGTCGAAATTCCTTGAAGCAAGTGCGTTCGCCTGGGATTCGGCAGGGGAGAGGGCAGGAGTCTGCTGCTCCTGGGCATTGCCTAGACCATCTATCTGGATGGCCATGGCCATCAGGGAGGCGAACAGGGTACTCACGATCTCAACCAGCGGATCGGCCGATGAGTAACGGCCTTCCTGTCCCATAAGACCGAAGAAACTGTTCCAAGGATCGGTTATCCCTTCCTGGGACCCTGACTGGACCGTATTGAAGTAGTCCTTGTCTTTGGGCTCCTCCTTGGGGAGATCCTTCTCCTGCCCTGGCTGCGCCCCCGCTTGTTGGCCCATGGAGGCATTATCTCCTCCCAGAGCCTTGGAGTTGGACGCAAGTTCAGCCGTGCTGGATGTCTGCACCAATGTGCTCTTCCAGCCCTTCTCCTGCATCACCATCCGGTCGTACTTGTCGAGGCCGTTCTGCCTGATGAGGGACTGGAGGCTGGCCGCGTACTGCTTGCTGGTGGCGTATCCATCCTCCTGAAGGCCGCGAGTCCACCCCACATAATCATCCGGAGACAGATCGAACAGGTTCGAATAGCGCTTGTTGCCCTTCAGGAACAGCGAATGATGCTCATAGCTGTCAGCCACGGAAGCGTACTGACAGAACTTCTCGCTCGGCTTGTCATCAGTATAGACAAGATACCTACCTCCGTTCTCCAACCATGTCGAGGTTGCCTTGATCCCGAAATGGTTATTCCCTTTCCGGGACAGTTCGCTCTGCCCGCTGGCACTCTCAAGGATGCCTTGGGCAAGGGTGACGGATGCAGGGATGCCGTACTTGCGCATCTGCTCCATCGCCGCCTCGGCATATTTGTCCACGTAATCGCTTGCTCTGCTCATCGTTCTTCTGATTGAAATGGTGTTCAGTTTCGGAGGCGGATACTTTCCTCCGGCCAGGGCGGGACTGACGGCCATCATGAAGGCCGAGAGCCCCGTAAGGAGGGCTTTAGCGATGGAAGCCACGGCTATGCTCCTCCTGTTGGTCCTTGGCGATGCCTCCGGCCACAAGACCGGCGACAACTGCCGTACCGGCCCTGGTGAGGGCCTCCTTCTGTTTCTCTTCACGCTCTTCCTTTGCCTTCTGCTCCGGAGAGTTCATTCTCTTCTGCTCTTCCTGCTTCTCGGCCTCAGAGTGTTTCTGCTGCCTCAGGACGTCAGCGAAGAGAGTGGCGGCGAGATTCTTCTTGTATTCTGCCTTGTCTTCGGCGAGCCACATCCGCTGCCACTGGGCAGGGGAGACCTCCCTAGGCTCCAGTTTCTCGACACCCTTGATGGTCGGAGAACAGAGGATCCTGCTTTTGTTTTTATCTTCATCGGAACCTTCACCTTTTGTACGATAGATGCTTACACGCTCGATGGCCGAGACATCGATGTCCTTCTCGCTCGTGGAGAAAAGGTCCACCTTACGGTCTGGTTCCCGGGTGGCGAGGGAGTAGTACTTCTGGGCCAGTTCCTGACGGAAGGTCTCTTCCGGCTGGCCGCCGTTTTTCTTTGCCGACGCGAAGAAACGGCCGACATCGTCCTTTTCTGGATAGATCGAGAATCCCTTCTCCGACTCGGGCTTGATGAAGAGCGCCCATTTGCCGGCGTCATCGCGGACCATGACGATGCTCGCGTTCACCTTCTCCGTCTGATCGACCTTTCGTTCCGGAAGGGGTTTCAGTTCGATCTTCTCACCCCGTTCCGCCTTCGAGATCATGCTGAGAGCGTTGTTGACATCCTTTTCCAGCGAATCGAGCATATGGGGATTCTCATCCAGGGACTTCTTCCAGGAGTCGATCTGTGAGATGCTCTCCGACGAGAGTTTTGCCGGAAGTCCCAGCTGGTTTATCTTGATCGCGGAAGAAAGCTCCACAACGAGACGTTCGCGGGCAGCGGCTTTCTCCGAAGGTTCACGACCGCCATCCGTCTCCACCCCGGGCCGGGCGATCCGCTGCGGATGCCCCGTCGCGGTGACGATCTTCCTGAGGGCCTCCTGCACGTAATCGGCATAGGAAGGGAACTGCTTCTGCGGCGGAAGATGGACAACGTCCTTGGCCGCATCGTAATGCGCGATTCCCGTCCCGTCCTTGCGGATGGGAACGAGGTTCGCGGCCATGTTCTGAAGGAAGCGGTTGAACTCCATCCTTATCCTCTTGTCCTCGGGATCATGGATGCCCCTGTCGGCCGCCGGTCCATACTCGCTCACGGCCTTGGAGAAGGCTTCTTTATCGGAAAGCGGAAGCGTCGTCTGCTCAATATTGAAGAGCGTACGGATCTCGCGGTCGCGGACATGGGAGAAGCCCTTCTTCTGCTCCGCGTCCAGTTTGTCGTATTCTTCCCTTGAGATCTTCTGGTCCGGATTCGACTTATTCCGGTATTCGTTCCACCTGTACCAGGTGAAAGGGACTCCTTTCTCTCCGGCCTGAACGGCATCGCCCCTTTTCTTGGCTTCAGGAAAAGGGATGTACAGGTTGGTCTTGTAGCCGCTCCGCTCGCTGTGAAGCGACAAAAAGAGGGCATTGAAGGGAGATACGGTATTCCCCCCGGGATAAAGCCGGGGAGCCGTCTTCCCGCCCGCATTGAGAAAGGCGCCGCCATTCTCTCGGGCCCGGTCGAGCGCTTCGGCCAGAAGCTCCTTCTGGCGCTGTGCCGCGTTCTGTTCTGCTTGTCTTTTCTCAGTCATATCAATGTCGTTTTATGGTTTCCTTTACCGCTGCGTGAGGGCACGTCCGGTTTCCAGG
>ONSC01000212.1 GCA_900320365.1 uncultured Bacteroidales bacterium | reverse complement strand
CAGCGCCCATTTTGGCGAATATGAACGGAAGGGTCTCGAAGACAAGTCCTGGACCCGAGCTTGGAGTGATACCGGCGGCGAAAACAGCAGGCATCACGGCGAATCCGGCCAAGATGGCGAACAACAAGTCAAAGAACGCCGTACCGCCAGCGGAGGCTATGATGTTCTCATTCTTGTTGACGTAAGACGCATATGTCAACATGGTTCCCACGCCGAGCGAAAGCGAGAAGAAACTCTGCCCGAGAGCTGAGGCACATGCCCCAGGAGTTAGTTTTGAGAAATCCGGTTTGATCAAGTATTTGACTCCTTCTCCCGCTCCCGGCAACGTGATGGAATACACGGCGATGATTACTATCAGCACAAAGAGCACCGGAATCGAGATCTTACTGAACTTCTCAATCCCCTTATTAACTCCCAAATAGACAATCAAGGCGGTCAATCCTAGAAATATGATCATACACGCCAGTGGAGCCCATGTTGATGAAGAGAATGTCCCGAACATCGAGGTCACCGCTTCCGCATTCTCTGGCTTGAACTGGAACGAGATCGCTTTGCAGAGATAGGCGAAAGACCAGCCTCCGACCACGCTGTAGTACGATAGGATAATCAATGGAGAGAATATCGTCAAGAGGCCCAGCCATTTCCATGCGGAACCCGGAGCGAGTGTGTTCATCGCTCCGAATGTGCCCTGATGAGTCCTTCGTCCAATAATAGTCTCCGAAAGAAGGATTGGCATAGAGAGCAGGAAACAGCAGACTATGTAGACCAGGATGAATGCGGCTCCGCCGTATTCCCCGACAATGAAGGGGAATCTCCAGATATTCCCTAGGCCTATGGCTGATCCTGCCATGGCCATAATAACCGTCGCGCGGCTTCCGAAATTCTCCCTTGGCGTCATAACACGAGATTTGATATGAATATGACCAACACCACGATCGGGGCCACGTATCGGACGAGGAAATAGAATATCCCGAATACCCACTTATTGACTGTCATGTGGTTGGTGAGCTCCTCACGGATCTCCTCCTTGTCCATCTTCCACCCGACGAAGAGTACTACCAATAGAACTCCGGCCGTCAGCAGGAAGTTGGAAGAGAAGGCGTCCACCTTACCGAATATATCGATGGAGAACACACTGAGCAGTCCGAGAATCCAAGCGGCTAGGAAGACAATCAGACATGCCTTCTTCCTGGATAAACCTTTTTCCTCGACAAGGAAAGCCACTCCAACTTCGAGGAGTGAGATGCTGGAAGTCATGGCAGCTACAACCACAGAGAAAAAGAACAACACCGCGACAAGTGTTCCTAATATGGGGGCGGTAGCTCCCATCCCGGAAAACACATGCGGAAGGGTCTGATACACAAGACCAGGGCCGCTGCTAGGGGCGATTCCAGCCGAGAAAACGGCTGGCATTATGGCGAAACCGGCCAAAACAGAGAACAAAAGCGCAGCCAGCACAGTTCCCGCTCCAGAGGCCACAAGGTTCTCATCTTTATGTACATACGAGGAATACGTGATCACGATTCCCATTCCGAGGGACATCGAATAGAAACTCTGCCCAAGGGCGAATGCGAAGGTTCTTCCTGTCAGTTTCGAGAAATCCGGCTTGATCAGATATTCAACCCCCTTTTCCGCTCCTGGCATATTCAGGGAATAAATCATGATAAGCACTATGAGGACGAAAAGGAGGGGAATGGAGATCTTATTGAATTTCTCGATGCCGCTTTTGACACCGAATGCCACGATAATGGACGAGAGGGCAAGGAAAATGGTGTTGAATATGAGAGGAGTCCATCCGGAAGGACGGAACTCGCCGAAATTCAATGTGAAAGACTTGAAGAAATACTCTATTGACCATCCTCCTACGATGCTGTAGTAGGATACGATGATCATCGGCGTGATCACACTCAGGTAACCCAAAGCCGTCCAACCAGACTTTGGAGCCAGTTTTTTCATGGCACCCAACGCATTGGAATGAGTCCTTCTACCTACAACCGCCTCAGATAGGAATATGGGGAATGACAGCAAGAATGAGCAGAATATAAACACCAAGATAAAAGCGGCACCTCCGTATTCTCCCACCATGTAGGGGAACCGCCAGATGTTTCCCAAGCCGATGGCGGATCCCGCCATAGCCATGATCACAGCAGCCCTGCTGCCGAAGTTCTCTCTGTTTGTAGCCATTTGTCTGTTCGTTGTTTTAGACACCCGGTTAAGCTGGGTGTGACTGTCATTCATGGCTTGACCATGAATCTATTTCCTTGTATAAATCGTGAACTCGTAACCGTACCCTGTCTCGGGGTCAACAGCCACGGGGGTCGTGGATTCCACTTTCCATATTGCCGGATCGATCACGGGGAAGAAGGTGTCGGCATCCTCCACCACCGTATGGACATGGGTGATGTAGAGGGTGTCGGCCGTGGGCAGGGCCTGGCGGTAGGTCTCGCCGCCGCCCATGACGAACACCTTCCTCTCCGACTCGCGTATCCCGTTGTCGTTGAAATACTTACGGGCATGGCTGAAGCACTCTTCCAGGCTGAATACCACATCCAGTTCCTCCGGGGCGTCAAACGGATACCACGTGGAGACGATGTTGTGGCGGCCCGGAAGCGGACGGCCGATGGACTTGTAGGTCATGTATCCCATGAGCACAGGATAGCCCGACGTCACCTTCTTGAAATACTTCAGGTCGTCGGAAAGGTGCCAGAGCAGGGCGTTTGCCCTGCCGATGGCATAATTGTCGGCGATTGCCACAATGATCGCTTTTTCCATATCTCTAAACGGCTACCGGAGCCTTGATGGCCGGCCATGGGTCGTAGCCCTCAAGGGTGAAATCTTCGTACTTGAAATCAAA
>ONSC01000010.1:31025-45487 GCA_900320365.1 uncultured Bacteroidales bacterium | reverse complement strand
ATTGAGATTGGCGGAGAGGCCGATAAGGCCAAATGGCCCGCTCTTCTGGATGCGACAGCAAAAGAGGGCGACTCTCTAGGGGGAATTGTGGAATGCCATGTCGATGGCGTTCCCGCCGGCTTCGGAGAACCGTTTTTCGACTCTGTCGAGTCCCTGATCTCGCATGCCATATTCTCCATTCCCGGTGTCCGCGGCATAGAGTTCGGTGACGGCTTCGCCGCCTCCCGCATGAAAGGCTCCGAGCACAATGATGCCTTACTGCCGTGGGCGCTGCCGAGCTTAGGCCGTACTCAGCCGCAGCAAAGCGAGGATGGACTCGGCCGGGCTCGGACAGCGCCCCGACAAGCAGTCGTGAAGAATGGTGCGGGAGGAGTGAATGGAGGAATCACGAACGGAGCGCCGATTGTGTTCCGAGTGGCCTTTAAACCCACTTCCAGCATCGCCAAAACCCAGAAGACACTAAACATCAAGACCGGCGAGACTGTTGATCTCAATGTCCCGGGCCGCCACGACGTATGCTTCGCCCTCCGCACGCCGGTCATCGTCGAAGCCGTCGCGGCGATTGTTCTGGCCGGACTTATTAACTGATGTTTTATTAACGTATTTTTCTTGCGGTTTATCTCGCCGTGAGAACGCAATCAACACCTGGCTTCAAAGTCAAGGTGGTGAGGTAATACGCTCCTTCACGACGTGATTTGGCTCCGGCGCCCTTTACTTTGACAGGGACAGAGGTGCGTACAGTGGCTTTTCCTTGCTTGGCGGAGCTTATCTTAGCTGAGGCCAACTTACCGCCCTTCCAGTCCATATCGACCGTATAAGCCCCACGGGCGCGCAGGCCTTTGACAGATCCTTCATTCCATGCGGAAGGAAGAGCCGGAAGTAGATGAATCTCACCGTTTTGGCTTTGAAGGAGCATCTCTCCGATTCCGGCAATACTCCCGAAATTACCATCGATTTGGAACGGCGGATGAGTGTCCCAGAGGTTAGGCAGGGTTGATTTGCTGAGAAGTTCCCTATACATCTTATAGGCGTGGTCTCCGTCCAGAAGTCTGGACCAGAAGCATATCTTCCATGCCTTGCTCCAACCGGTGCCACCATCTCCTCTTCTCTCAAGGGTCTTTATAGCCGCATTGGCAAGAGCGGGAGTCTTTAACGGGGATATCTCGTGACCGGGATGCAGTCCGAACAGATGGGAGACGTGGCGATGCTGAGGCTCAGCGTCTTGCCAGTCTTTATACCACTCCACAAGATTCCCGGCGGCACCGACCTGAAGCGGGTGAAGGTTGTCGCGGTAGTGAATCCATTTCTTTCTGAGATCGGGATCAAGCCCCAGTTTCTCACTTGCCTCAATCACGTCAGTGAACAGTTCCCAGCAAATCTCCAAATCCATTCCTGACCCGATGGTGACTTGGCCGTGGTTGCCCTTGTCGTCGATAAATACATTCTCGGGAGAGGTTGAGGGAGAGGTTATATATTCCCCGTCCTTCTCGATGAGCCAGTCCATCAGGAATTCACCGGCGCCCTTCATGAGCGGGTAGCCGGTTTCCCGCAGCCAGTCTTTGTCTTGTGTAAAGAGGTAATGGTCATAGACATGCTGGCAGACCCAGCCGCCGCCCATGGCCCAGTTGGCCCATGAGGGACTTCCTTTCTTGTTGCCCACGGGGTTGGTCCGGGCCCAGATGTCGCTGGTGTGGTGTACCGTCCAGCCGCCCATGCCGTAGAAATCCCGGACGGTCCTGGCTCCGTTTACGGCCCAGTGGCCCACGTAATTCAGGAAGGGTTTCGTGAGTTCACCAAGGCCCAGCGGTTCGGCGGGCCAGTAATTCATCTGGACGTTGATGTTCGTGTGCAGGTCGCTGCCCCAGGCGGGGTGACGATCCTTGCACCATATTCCCTGAAGATTGCAGGGCACCTCGCTGTCCTCGCGAGAGGATGATATGAGGAGATAACGACCGAACTGGAAATATAAAGTCTCAAGATAGAGATCCTCCGCTCCAGCCGCATAGGCTTTCAGACGTTCGTCTGTGGTGGGGCCTTCGAGAGCCGGATCAGCCGTCGGTTCGTTTTGGGCCGGAGCGCTGTCCGAGCCCGGCCGAGTCCATCCTCGCTCCGCTGCGGCTGAGTACGGCCTAAGCCCGGCAGCGCCTCCGGCTTTTCCGAGCGACAGCTTAACGGAACAAAAGAGCTTCTGATAATCAGCCACATGAGCGTCACGAAGCTCGTCGAGAGTCTTATTTTCAGCGGCATTGATGAAAGACTTCGCAAGGGCGTTCTCATCCCTTCCCTCGATGTCGGGACGCTTGTCGAAACCGTTGAAACTGGTAGCGGCAGAGACCAGGATCACCACGTCGCTCGCCCCGCTCACATGAATGAAAGGAGTGGTGTATACTTGGCCGTCGCATTTCACAACCTTGACCCTGAACTGATAGCGCATACCCCTTTCCCCGTTAGGGCCGACTTGCCATTGGGAAAAAGGCTCCTGCCATTTGGTGTCCTGGAAATAACCAACCTGACCCTTGACCACATATTCATTGGAAGATACGCTCTCAATCGAGCTGCCGTCCCACATTGTGGCACCGTCGATGTCGAATTCCAGTTTCCCCTTCTCGGAGGATGTGAGATGGATCACCATCACCCGGTCTGGATGCGAGATGAACATCTCTCGGGAGTATTCCACACCGTCATTAACAAAGCATGTCTTGGTGATGGCGTTGTCCAGGTCGAGAGTGCGGCAATAATTCTCGATAACCGCTTTCTTGTTCTCGGGAAGGGCTGCATTATTGCCATGATAGTCAAACACCAAGACATCCTGGTCAAATACCTGCCTCAGATGCAGAGTTCCCATCGGGAGATAGGAATTGATGTATTTTCCTTGTAATCCCTTGACCTTCTCTTCGGCGGCTTTCCATTCCTCTTTGTCCAATAGAGCCCTCACCTCCGCAAGAAGCTCTGGGCCTCCTTGGGGAACCGGATTGTTGTCGGGATTGGCACAACCACCCCACAACGAACCCTCATTGAGCCAGATAAGGTCATCGGCTACCCCGCCGGACACAGTGGCTCCGAGGTGGCCATTTCCTATCGGCAAGGCTTCCTCAAATCTGGTCGCGGGTTTATCATATCTAAGTACCAACCCCTGAGCCGAGGCGCATAAACCGGCAAGGATTCCGGTCAAGACAAAAAGCAATCTTCTCATATCCGTCGTAATTGGTTTTCTTTAACAATATACGACAAATAGAGAAGATTTCAAAAAAGGGGAATCTTGAGTTTAGAGGTTCCTTACGAGATCGAACCAGGCTGATGGTGTTTTGATGTCGCCTTTGGACCAACAGGAACCGACTCTATATGAGATGGTTCCGCCGGAAGGAATCTCTTTTATGAGAAGTGCGTGATCAAGTTTCTCTGAGAAGATGACAGAATCGGCGTCCGGCATGACGACGGCAACTCCGATGAAGCCGTCCTCTGGTTCGACACTCTGGTCAGACGCTCTCTCCCAAATCGCTATCCGGTCACTTGCCTCAAGTTGATCATGGACAGTATTCTGCTCCCCATGAAGTTTGAATCCGACGGCGATAGGCATTGTCTTGTCTCCAGGGAAAGAGTAAGTGTCCTCAACATCGATAAAATAAGAGTCCGCCTTGACGGTTATTTTCTTATCGAGGCAGACACCGATATAATCTCCTACTGTCCAGGCTGGATATTCAAGAGTGAATACTACCTTATCAGGAGAACTCTCGAGGATTTCCCATGAACGGTAGTTTGTCTCCGGCCAGCAGAGAGCTTCGCCGATAAACGGAACAGAGGCGCCTCCACCAAGGCTCACGGCCACCTTGTAGCAATCTTTTCCGCCATGGTCTTTATGGTAATATGAGCCATCTTCCAAGGCTTTCGCATACCATTCGTCAGCGACAAGTTTTCCGGGGAGCTTGACCCATATATCCAAACCAGGGGAAGTGGGGTTGCCCTCAAGCGCCTTGCCGTAGAAACGCCCTGCGATCAGGTTATTCTCGAACACGAAGTCGTCAGCCCTCTCCGGGACGGTACGGGCCATGACTTTAGGTTCAACGGTCTTTCGACAGCCAGTCAACGCCATTGCGGCGAGAACGGCCATAAGAATATATTTCCTCATTATCTCAAGTCCTTAGTGGCGCACCAATCCATGTCGTTGTAGTCGTCATTCTCACCGCACATTCCCCAGATGAATGTGTAGTTGCGGGTGGCGCAAGCGGAGTGGATGCTCCATTGGGGCGAGATGACGGCCTGCTCATTGGCCATCCAGATGTGGCGGGTCTCCCGCGGCTCTCCCATGAAGTGGCAGACGGCCGCATCCTCTGGAAGATCGAAATAGAAATAGACCTCCATGCGGCGGTCATGGGTGTGCGCAGGCATTGTGTTCCAAGTACTTCCGGGAGCAAGTTCAGTCATTCCCATCTGAAGCTGGCAGCAAGGCACGACTTCTTTTACGAGCAAACGGTTGATTGTCCTCTCGTTGGACTCTTCAAGGCTTCCAAGGTGCATGACGACGGCGTCTTTCTTTGTCACTTTCTTGACCCCGGTCTCCCGATGTGCGGTAGCTGAGCAGAAATAGAAATGAGCCGGCTTGGCCGCATCGTCGCTCTTGAAAGAGACATGGCGGTCACCACGGCCGACATAAAGAGCTTCCTTGTAGTCGAGATGATATTCATCCTCTCCCACTTTCACCGTACCGGCGCCACCGACGTTAATTATGCCCAGTTCCCTGCGTTGGGTGAAGTAATCCGCCCTTAAGATCTCGGGAGCAGAGAGGAGAAGCTCCTCCTGGACCGGAACAGCTCCTCCAGTGATGATACGGTCGAACATTGAATAGACCATATTGATCTCGTCAGGAGCCATGATCTTCTCAACCAGATATTCTTTACGGATACGCTCGGTGTCGTAATGCTTGGCGTCGAGATTGCTCGAGGCCTGGCGAACCTCACAATTCAGTTTCATATTCTTTTATTTTGGCTGTTTACCGATATATGCCAAGATACCACCATCCACATAGAGAATGTGACCGTTGACAGCGTCTGAGGCGTGGGATGCGAGGAATACCGCTGGCCCTCCCAGCTCAGAAGGATCCAACCAGCGTCCGGCTGGTGTCTTCGCACAGATGAATGAATCGAACGGATGGCGACTTCCATCTGGCTGCTTCTCCCTCAGGGGAGCTGTCTGCGGAGTGGCAATATAGCCAGGGCCTATTCCGTTGCACTGGATGTTATATTCACCATACTCTGAGCAGATGTTCCTGGTGAGCATCTTTAAGCCACCTTTTGCCGCGGCATAAGCCGAGACTGTCTCGCGGCCGAGTTCAGACATCATCGAGCAGATGTTGATGATCTTGCCCTCGCGGCGTTCCATCATCTCAGGAAGTACAGCGGAGGATACGATGAAAGGAGCCACAAGGTCAACATCAATCACTTGTTGGAACTCTTTACGTTCCATCTCATGCATCGGAATACGCTTGATGATGCCAGCGTTGTTGACAAGAATGTCAATCTGACCGACTTCCTCATGGATTCTTTGCACAAGGGCCTTCACCGCGATCTCGTCAGTGACATCGCAAACATATCCATGAACGTTTTCGATGCCTGCTTCACGGTAATTCTTCAGGCCACGTTCGAGCGCCTCATTATTGATATCATTGAATACTATGTTTTTGACACCTGCCGCGACGAAAGCTTTGGCGATGTTGAATCCAATGCCATATGACGCCCCGGTGATCCAGGCGTTCTTTCCTTCCAAAGAGAATAAGTTATTCATGATGATAAAGTGATGAACTCCACGCAGGAACTGACACGCATGGACATCTGGGAACGCAAACTGCTCGATTTCTCCCTGCGCAACACGATGCTCAACCTTTATCTCCGCCTTTTCTTTGAACGGAACGTTGCAGTGAATCATGGTTATTCCTTCCAGGCCTCTTTCATATTGGGTGAACGGTTTTGCTGGTTCAGATGTGAACTTCGCTCCCGCGGGAGTGATAATTTTGAGATAAAAGCTCTTGCCATTCTTTGAGAGGATAGCCTCTGGCCCCTTGACAGCCACATCAGCGCGAGTCGCTCCGATCCAGCAAAGGTCATGCTTTCCTTTGGCTTCCACTTGATCTGTGACCAGAAGTGAGGAGTCAGAAGTAAGTGTGAACCGTCGTGTGACACTTTGGGCGCAGGGATATAGGCTGGTCATTTCAAAGACGGCCCCAGGAGTCTCAGAATCAAGATTTTCCTCGCAGAAGTGGGCGGTTCCCCTTGAATGTTGGCATTTCCCATCGATACTGATAGTGTTGTGGGAGAGGCTGCTCTCACGGAAATATCCCCACCTCGGAGCGTCAGGTGCATAAGTGAAGAAACTTGGAATGCTATAGGAGTCGCATCCTAGCTCATCAAGCCAACGTTCACCTTCTGACTCAATGACAAATGAGCCGCCATCGGCCTGCTGATGAGCCATATCCGGATCTCCGCCCTTTGCTAACACATGTATAGACTTAGGGTTATCTTGGCTTCCGCGTAACACGAGGATGTCATTAACATTGTGGAAAGTCTTGATACGAGGCTTGGGAGCATCATTGTCAAAAGGCGTGTCATCATACCAGGCGAGCGATAACGGAAAATGCCATGCGGGAAGCGTATCATTGGCAAGAGCCTTGTCCAACTGTCCCCTGTACCACCATGCCACCTCGGGTAGATTGAATTTCTGGCTAAAGTAAAAGAACAGAGGAGAAGTCGATGCTTTATCTCCGCCGCTATCAGCGAAGTTGAATATTCTGCCTGAAGGGCTGACACAATCCACATAGTATTGTGCTGTCTTGCTTATTCCTGGCAGTTCGGCAACCCCGCCGGTGTTTCCAAAATTGTCATCCAGCGCTTTCAGAACCATCGCGAGGTAGATATTTGTGTATTCGTAATACCCCGGCCCTTCATAACAAACCCCATCCGGGTCGAAATGCTTTAGGCAGTTGGGCATGTATTTTTCCGCGTTTTTCACGACCGTGGAGGCTTCTTCAGGATAATATTCTGCCAATGCGAGGGCGCCTAGCACCATGCCGGTGTTACACACCACATTCCAGTTGGTCTCCCTTTTGGCCCAGCTCCCGACTTCATCACCAGTCTTATACTCGTTGAGGACCAGTGTTATGGCTTTGTTGTAAATAGCGTCACGAACAGCCTGCCTGGTCTCTTCAGATAGAACCTCATAGCACCAGTCATATGCAACGGCGACAGCTGTGGTCATCTCGGCAACATCAAGATAGTGTTCCGGATGCCAATTCTCGAACGAGCAAAGATAATTCAGGGACTCTTCAATCTCGTCTGAATACTTGTTTTCTCCTGTTTGGCGGAAGGCGATTCCAAGAGCGAACATGCGATTGACCCAAGAGCGTGAAAATGAAAGATTCACATTTTCGGATGTCAGCATGTCTCCAGCCACAATCTCGTCAGCTTGGGCCACAAGGGCTTCCTGCAATTTAAGAAGCTGTGGAGTGGTCTTGAGAAGTTTATTGACCTTTGATTGATCCGCCTTTGTATAAAGCAGGCGAGGATGATTTGGTAGGACAGTACCGTCAACAACGGCCTTGGTCTGAGTCTGGCAAGACACCAACGTCGCCAGAAACACAGCAAAAGCTAATAACTTCTTCATGATCAAATTCTTTATTTTAGAGCGGATATTTGGCTATCCATCCACTCCAAGTGTTTCAGATAATTGTTTTTCATTGTGGCCACGGCATCGTCAAAAGACTGTTCCTCGTCTTTATTGACAGTTGTGGTCATAGCCCATTTTGTCTTGTCTTTATCTACAGATACCTTTATATTTTTTGCGGTTTTGTCTATGAATCCGGTGACTGAAAGGAAAGAGGATTTGCTTTCCGCCCACTTTTCCTTGACTCTGTTCACGAAAGCGGGGTCACTGAACATGTATTTATAGAACAATGCGTTCTTTATACGAAATTTAGTCACTTCGCCACCGCTGCGGAAGGTCCCCCAGTCGAAGTCCCAAACGGGGCCCGCTTTGAGTTTGCCGTCTTTGTCCCGGTACATGTAACAACTCTTAGGATGCATAGGCTCACCGCATTGGACAAGTTCATACACAAACCACCAGTCTATGAAGGAGTCCATATCCACAAGATCCTGCCATCCATTAGTTTCTCTCTCCTCAGACACTAGCAAAGCCTCGATCTCATTGAATTCAGACATGATTTCAGATATTCTTTCATCCGTCATGTCCCCTCCCTTCCAGTCTTTGATTTGAACCGGCAGATCAAGTAGTTCCGATCTGAATTTGAACTCCTCGTCGAAAGTCGTGTCGAGTTCGAGCAGATATCCACCTTTCTGGAGATTCAGTCGGCTCTTGTCTATCTTGATGTGTTCGCATAGGTAGTAATTTCCCTGCCAGACATCATTCATGTATAGTTCGACAAATCCCCCATGTGGGGTCCAGTCGAGACTCTTTGTCTTATGGGCAACCTCAAAACTCACCGCATTGCGCATGTCTGTCCTGTCAATATAATTTGCCAGTAGGTCCCATCGCTTCTCAGCTGTCATTCCGAGAAGGGAGGCTTCTTTATCAAGTTTCAAGGCATAAGGCTTCTTTGGATAAGTCCATGTGGAATTGCCCCTTCCCCTGATATTCGCCGTCCCAAGGTCCGTTTCCTGTCCGTCGGCAGAAATCATGCTTATGGTCGCCCCTGCCATCCACTCTTCCTTGCTGGTTATCGCCGCATTGCCTGGCGTGTTGATGCACAGGTGCGGCAAACCGCTGTCTTGCTCCTCCACTCTCGCGGGATGTGCGAAGGGGTTTTCTTCCTCCTTCTTGCAAGAAGAAAGAAGAACCGATGCTAAAAGGGCAAAACCGAGGTAATGTTTTATTGTAAAGTCCATTCACAATAGTCTTTCAAGCCATCAGCGACGGCTGTGATCACATTCACTCCCTTTTCGAGGATAACAGGAAAACGACAGATGTGATACTTATCCGGCGTCATGGTGCCGACGGGGCGGTTATTCACGCTGAGGGTCACACTGGAAGCGTTACTGAATACCATGACTTCCGTTTGCGGTCGCAGACGAAGGGTGTTGCGCCTTCCTTCAATGTAAACCATCGGCTCTTCATTCCAATTGGCCTTGTAGAAGTAGAAAGCATCCTTGCAAACTTTACGGTCGCGGGTGACCAGACCCTTATCATTGATTCCCGGACGGTCACCTTCTGTACGATTGGCGGCACCGAAATCAAACATGTTCCAGATGAAAGATCCCCAAACAAAAGGTCTTTCATTGATTATTTTCCAGTTTTCTATGTGATAGAAAGTCTGCCAGTTCTCAGGATGCCAGTATGACGTTGGAATGGGTTGTTTCAGGGAGTCCTGTTGATGGTAAATGCTGGCTCCCGCCCCATATTCGCTGATAGATAATTTCGCATCAGGGTGCTCCTCATGATATTTGTCGAGGAAGGTTGCCAAAGTTCTCGGGGAACTTCCATACCATCCATCGTAGCGGTTGAACCCGATCTCGTCAGAGACATCGTTCATAGGATCACCGTACTGGTTTGAGGCGGCTGTGGTTGGACGGTAGGGGTCAAGATCATGAGCGAGGGCATTGAGCTCCTTTATGTATTCAAGGGGATTATCGCCTTGGCTCTTTAGCTCGTTAAACAGGCCCCAGACACAGATGCCCGGATGGTTGTACTGTTGTTTGATTAATTCTGTCAGCTGTTGTCTTCCATTTTCCTTGAAAGACTCCTTGTCCACAAAACCTTTGTCGGCATATCCTCCAGGGCCCACAAAAGGTATCTCGGCCCAGGTGACCATGCCATATTTGTCAAGCAAGTCATAGAAATATGTCGCATGTGGGTAATGTGAGCCTCGGAGGGCATTTACACCCATCGCATACATAAGCCGCACATCTTCTTCATGATTCTCGCGTCTGAGGGCGTTTCCGATTTCAGAGCGCTCCTGATGGCGGCAGACACCTCTTAGTTGAAGGTGCTTTCCGTTGAGGGAAAAACCTTCATCCGCATCGAACCGGAAATACCTGAGCCCAAGAGGTTGGTTCACACGGTCAATCTCTTTGCCGCTTTCGACCAGAGTGATCGAGGCGTCATATATGAACGGATCCTGCCTGGCATTCCACAAATGGGGGTTCTTCATGGAGAAGTTGATAGTCTCCTCTTTCAGCCTGGTTCCAGATGCCAGCCTCACCTTCTTTTCCTTTGTCAGAACCGTCTTGGTTCCGTCGCTGATGCTCATTCGTACGGTCAGGTCACGATCCCTGTCTGATGTGTTGGATAACATCACCTTGAGATCAATGTCGGCAGACTTTTCCGTCACCTTTTTTTGAGAGAAGTAAACACCCGGAGACGCATAGTCCTCTGGAGAGATACATGCTTTATCTGTGACGATTAAATACACGTCTCTGTAAAGGCCCCCTCCGATGTTGAAATCTCCAACCAGAGGCATGACGTCAAGTTGCTCGGAGTTGTTCACCCTTGCCCAGAATTCATTTTCACGACCGTAATCGAGGCGATCGGTGATGTCGTAGACGAAAGCAGTATAGCCACCGCGATGTTCCCCGACAAACTTTCCGTTGAGGAAGAAGTCGCAAATGCTATTGGCTCCTTCGAATTTGATGAAAACCCGCTTCCCTTTCCATTCTGATGGAATATTAACCCTTTTGGTATAGTTGCCTATGCCGCGGTGATAATCATAAGTGCCTCGGGTGCCGTCAAGGGCATTCCAGCAGTGTGGGAGCTGGACCATCACTCCGGCTCTCTTCTCGAATTCGTATCCGAAACGGAATCTCCACCCATTGTCAAGGTTCACTGTCGACCGTTGGCAAAAGGCCGACAGTGAAACGATTGACAAAGCCAGGATCAGTAAGATCCTTTTCATTTCTCAATATCCCTTTTACGTTTGAGAGCCTCAAGGAAATAGTAATCCGCATAGTTGAGAGGCACATCAATCTCCGATTTGTGAGGGATGCTGCCCACGCTGTGCATCAAGATGAAGTTGCCGTTCTCTCCAAGCTTCGCGCGGTATGCGGGGCTTGCGAGGGAGGTCATGATCTTGTCCGCATATTCCTTGTACTGACCAGGGTTATCGACATCCATCGTGCTCATCTCATAAAGGGCGGATGCCATGATTGAAGATGTGGAAACATCCCTATATGTGTTGGGTATGTCAGGGCTGCACATGTCCCAATAAGCAACACAATCATCTGCCATGTTAGGATGGTTCTTCATCATCTCGAAGGTCTTGATAGCCTGCTCTATGTAACGGCGATAACCCGTGCACCTGTAAGCCATTGTGTAGCCATATATTGCCCATGCTTGGCCGCGGCTCCATACTGAGTCATCAGAATAACCCTGAGCGGTGACCTTCTTTCTGACCTCGCCAGTTTCAGGATCATAATCCACTACATGCCAGCAACTTCCATCCGGACGGAAATGCTCCTTAAGAGTACGGTCCGCATGGCTGACCGCCGCGTCGAAATATTTCTTATCTCCAGAGAGTTCTGTCGCCTTGAAAAGCAGCTCAAGATTCATCATATTGTCTATGATGACGGGACATTTCCGGTCAAGAGCCTCCGAGGCCTGCCATGACTGGATAAGGCCGGTAGTCTCACGGAAACGAGTCATTAGAGACTCGGCAGTCTGGATGATAATGTCTTTGTAATCAAGCCCCTTAAGACGCATTCCCTGACCGAAACTACTCATGCAGATAAATCCTACATCGTGGTTGTCGGTGACATATTGCACATCACTGATGCTTTCGGTGTAACGCTGGGCGGTAGCGGCGTATTTCTCGTCCCCGGTGAGTTCATAGAGATACCATAGGCTACCTTGGAAGAACCCTCCCTGCCATGCGAGGTGATTGCCGAAAGTGATCGTTGTTTTGTCAGCCTTAAGATCTATGGGTGCTCCGAACTTACACCTCGACATGTCCTTTTACGTTCTTATTCAGGAACTGCATCAGCTCACCAGGATAGAAACCGTCTTTCTTACCTAAGTTGATGAACAACCGGCGGTAAGCAGAAGCGCCAGAACTGATAATCCTTTTATTTTCATTATAGTTTTGTTATCGTGTAATTATATTTCCCACTCTTCTGGAGCTTGGTTGCCTTCAGGGATATCCTGTAAACCTCATCTCCCCAGACAGAAGACAGCCTCTTGTCAGTCAACTTGATAGTCTCAACCTCAGCCTTGAAACTCTTTGCATCATATTTCAACTGCATCTTTTTACCTCTGACCTCAACGTTGATCACGCCTGGCTTGGAAGCGTCAACGTTGCCCCAGGTCATGAAGTTGATCTGGTTTGGTGCCACGGCCTTGGAGAGGGAGAACTGGTCTGAGACTTTCAGGGTCTTGCCCGCCAGATTGTAGGAACGGATCCACTTAATGATACCAGCCTCGGCAGGATATGCATTTACGAGATCCACAGAGAAACTGGTAGGGGTGGATTTGCAGTCCTTTGCGGCATACTTTGTTCCGAATGGCTCAGCGTATCCGTTGACCATGGGAATATTATGGTAATTTCCTTGCATCGTCCAGATACTGTATCTCTCGCTGCTGAAAGTTTGGCGGGTGTAAGACCCCACGCCCACATCGATGATGACGGGAAGGTTATCATAATAGAGATTGAACGACCCTACATCGTTGTGGTTGTGACTCTCGTTGTTGTAGCCACCCCTGGCGGCCACGAAGACACCTTCTGGATTGGACATGTAATGGAACTCAGTGACTGGATACCAGGTGTAGTTGCTTGGCGTATATGTTTTGTCCGAACCGAGGAATTCCTTTTCATATCTAAGGGTCTCAAAAAATCTTGACATGTCAAGTCCTCCTGAGACTGATGTGGGCTTGCCTTTTTGCATCTGAGCCGCATAACCCATCATGAGATCGCTGCCTACGGCTTTTCCATAACGGAAAATCATGGGGAGTTCGCCGCCTCCACGAGCGGAGGCATCAGCGAAATTCACCACCCATCCATCTCCTACATAAGAGCGGACGATGTATTCACCCATATCCCTGACCTGTTTCTCGTCGAAGATGCTGATCTTTCCACCAGTGATCATGTAAAGGGCGTTGAGGTAGTCGTAGAGCTTACCGGGGGCGTGTCCCCAATATGAAGGGCCTTCTTCAATGCCACCATCCCCCTGGACGTAGTTGAGATAAAGGTCTATGCTTTTGATACTTTTCCAAACAGCCTGTGCCAGCCTTTCCTTGTCATTTTCCATCAACATAAATGATAGAATGGCGTTTGAGGTGCACCAAGGTGTCCAGTTATTGAGAAGCCCGTTTCCGTTGCCTCCAGTGAAACCCATCCACCAGAAATCGTCTCTCTCAAGATATGAATCGAGTTCGCGATACTTGAGTTCATCCTTTAGACGCTTGCTGAACTCGGGCTGAATCTTGTCGAACTCCTGGTGGAGATAGTAGTAAATCCAGGACAACATCTGGGACATATCACCTTGGGTAAGTTCAAGGGTGTTGTCCCCTTTCACCGGAAGTGATCGTTTTGCGTAAGATAGTCCTGCGAGATGAGCTGAGAGAGCCCAAGAGGTCATCTCGCAAGTATGCCAGACACCATTGATTATTTGGGGAATGAATCTACCCTTTCCCTCTGCGAGTTCTGCGGCGAACAAGACGCCTATGGCCCTGTTGTTGGCCCCTAAGGGATTCTGCATCACATCTCGGTTGCCGGATAGCTCGTATTCCATATAATCCATGGCCTTGACCACTTTCCACTCGTAATCAAGGAATTGTTCGCCTTGCTTGATGAGGGCGTCCTTATGGCCACCCAAAAGGGCGTCCCAGCCGGAGCGGTCAGCATATGCGGGATATGGGACCCATTTCTGGTCCATCACGAGGGCGGCCTTTACCTGATCGAAGGTGTATCGTTTCTGGATGAGGTTGCGCTGCACGGTTTCCCTGGCGATGAGGGTTATGCAGAGGACGGAAAAAGCCAATAGAGCGATTATCCTTTTCATATAAATGAAGTTTTAATAAACATTAAAAAAGTGGGTTAGGCAATAAGCGTAACCCACTTTATGTGATCATTAACCGCTACCAACCGGGATTCTGTGTAAGAGCGGGATTCTTATCGATCTCGGCATTGGGGATAGGGAACAGGTAGTCACGGGAAGCCGTGGCATGCTTATAAAGGCTACCACCTACTATATTGAGCTCGGCGACACCATTGAGTTCCTCGAGGAGGCCCCAGCGCTTGTAGTCCATGTAGCTGTGGCCTTCGGCAGCCATCTCCACCTCGCGTTCGTGCTTGATAGCCTTGAACATCTCGTCTTTAGTGGTTGCCGTGACTCCCGGCATGCCGACACGTTCCCGGACCATGTTGACGTAGGTTGCCGCCTCGGCCGTCTTGCCTGTCTCATTGAGACATTCGGCGTACATCAGAAGAACATCAGCATAGCGGATGAGAGGGAAGTTGATAGGAGTGTGCGAAC